>JALLOH010000149.1 GCA_027717655.1 Acidobacteriia bacterium AH_259_A11_L15 | reverse complement strand
TTGCCCTGAGCTTGCCGAAGGGTCCTGCCGAGTGCGGTAACGTTCCAGCTCCGGGAACATCACTCCGGCGGCCTCCGGGTCCATTCCCATCTGCGGGGCCAGCCGCTGCTCGATAACCCGCAAGATTTGCGGCGGGGGATAGGTGGCCAGCAACTCGAAGGGCGTCATCTCCAATGTTTCGAAGCCCGCCAGGCGCTGCCCCATTTCCGGGTCGGGAATGGTCTCCGGGTGGAGCTGCTGTTCGATATAGGCGGCGATACCCATCTGCTTGACCCGCTCGATGTCCTTGGGCCGCGGCCCGAAGCCGATTCGGTTCAGCAGGTGGATGATCTTTTGCTCCTCGTTCAGGTCTGTCTCGGGAATGGTCAGTCCGGGTTCTTTCTCGCGAGGCCCAAGGAACCTGACCTGTGCGGCCGGAAGGGCATACGTAGGAGCCAACAACAACGCGGCTAGCCAAACAGCCAACCCTGACCGCCACCACCTGTGCTTCATCGCTGACCTCTCTCTGAGGGCTGGGTGCCCTCGGTACTGTACTTGTCTAACCCGACCTACACTACAAAGTTTCGCTCCCAAACGAGGACTTACGAGAGGGCTCGGGATGGCCCAAGAATCAGATTGCAGCTGCAAAAAGGGAGGATTCTTGCAAACGTCTTTAGGCCGAGGCTAGCTAGATGCTTCAAGAAGTTCTCTCAGATTCGAAGCCACTGCCGTGAGTTTATCCCTAATCTCGATGTATTCTCTCGCGACAGGTGTGTCTATGATGCTTGTTCCAATACCGCGCAAAGCATTACAAAATTTCCCGGGATCAGCAAGAAATCCCTGACCTGAAACGAAGAGAGGCAAGTGAGACCACCTTTGCATACTAATCTCAACGACCAGGTTAGCATTTGGAGTTACTCTCAGTTGCTTATGCATCCCTTCGCAAATGCGATCGATGCTTGCATTATCCATGATCTCTATAGGATGCAAGGAGGGGCCTCCCTTGCCTCCATACTTTGACACATACGGCGCTAAGGCCTCATTGGCCTCAATAGACTCGATAATTGACCTATTCAATTCAAGAGCCTTCTTGTTGTACTCCTCGGCAATCGCATTGTAAGCGTCAAGTGCCTCGGACTCCTCCGTTGAAAGCAGTGAACGGTCGGGTGAGTGTGCAACATCTCGAAACATATCGAGGTCCAGGAGTCCTCCCTGCTCAAGTTTCTTCGAGTGCTTACTAAGCTCTTCTAACAGTGGCTTGTGCCATCGAGTCACCACATACTCACGCGGACTGGGCCTTACTGGAGCCGCAATGTCCCACCCAAACCGAATAAAAGAAGCAAGAACAAGAACAAGGACAATGACGAGCAGTGCGCTTCCTGTAACACTGTCGGTTTCTACATTCCAAACAAGAAAGCTCAAGGGAACGATAATTCCCAGCAGGAATACTAGTGCCATCAAAATCAGAAGCGAGGTAACATGAACACGTCGGGAGAAGGAATATCGCTCTTTCAAAATGTTCTGCCTGTCAATACTATCTAGCCTAGCTGCTACACCGTCAATCTGCTTGAAGAACTTCTCCACGGCATCCGACATCATCACAGAAAAGGTGGTTCCCAGCTGTGAGCGATTAACGTATTGCGCAAAATCATTGACCATTATTTTCTTGTAGTCGGACAAAATACGAAGAGAGGTGCGCAATTGCTCAAAGTCACGCCTCCACTCTTTAAAACCTGGACCAATTGCTGAAGATGGAAAAACTCCTTCAGGCTTAGTTCGAGTGTCAGGTGTTCCAACAGTAACTACAGTTACAGCTTCGTTGAGAATCCAAAAGTAAACGCGGCCCTTCCAAGGCAAACTTTGTATTTTGTCGCCTTCAGCCTCCTGTAAAGC
>JALLOH010000148.1 GCA_027717655.1 Acidobacteriia bacterium AH_259_A11_L15 | reverse complement strand
GTCGAGGTGGTAGATCAACTCGTAGTTTTGCAGGATGGTCTTGCCGAAGCCGATGCCAGGGTCGATCAAGAGTTGCGAGCGGCGGAGGCCGGCTTTGAGGGCCCGTTTGACCGACCAGCGCAGGCCCTTTCCGACCTCGCGCAGGATGTTTTTCGCCGGAGGGAGCTGCTGCATCGTCCTGGGGGTGCCACGGATGTGCATCAGCGCCAGGGTAGCGGCGGGCGACGCGGGCCAGGCGAGGGTCGGCGCGCAGGCCGCTGATGTCGTTGATCATTTGGGCGCCGAACTTGAGGGCGGCCTCGGCGACCGCGGGCTTGGTGGTGTCGATGGAGAGGGGGACGCGCAAGCGGCGCTTCAGGCCGCGCAGGACGGGAACGACGCGGCGCAATTCTTCTTCGAGCGAAATGCCGGTGGCGCCGGGGCGGGCGGACTCGCCGCCGAGGTCGATGAGGTCGGCGCCGGCGCGCTGCATTTGGAGGGCGTGGGCGACGGCGCGGTCGGGGTCGAGGAAGCGCCCGCCGTCGCTGAAGGAGTCGGGGGTGACGTTCAGCACGCCCATAATCAGGGTACGCTCGCCCAACACCAGCACGCCGTTGGGCAGCGAGAGGGCGAATTTGCGCCGCGCGGCCATTGGGAGACTGCTATTATAGGCCCAACTAGCAGCCCGCAGAGTTGGGGGTTTGGAGTGAAGAAAGCCATCGTAGTCAGCGTGGTGGTGGTCGGGTTGGTGACCTTCTTTCTGCCGCTGGTGGGCCTGCAGGCGCCGCTGGTGGGTGAGCAGAAGATCTCCGGCTGGGACGTGGTGAAGCCGGGCGAGAAGCAAGGGCGCGACGACCTGGGGCTGAGGCAGACGCTGGAAAAGCTTCAGGGAAACTTTTTGCGGAAAACGAAGAAGGAAGCACCGCTGGCGGTGAAGCAAGCGCAGGCGCTGGTGGTGACACTGCCGCTGGCCTATTTGTCGTTGCTGCTGGCGGGAGTCTTTGCGCTGTGGGCGAAGTGGCGTCCCTTGCCGGTGACGGCGGCGGTGGGGCTGCTGGGCGGGGTGTACTCGCTGATTTCGGTGTTCTGGCTGAGCGGCGGGGTGAAGGAGATGGTGGCCGAGAGCGGCGGGCGGTTCTCTGGGGTTCCGTTGCTGGGCCGGTTGTCGAAATCAGCGGCCGAGCAGGTGGAAGTCAGCCCCGAGCTGGGGCTGTACCTGCTGGTGGCGGTGCTGGCGGTGGTGCTGCTGGCCGGCGTGCTGCCCGGCAAGCGCTAACCTGGGCGCTTGACGATGGCGCTGGGGGTGAACCCTTCGGCTTGTCTCAGGGCAAGCTCCGCGCCTCTTCTGGACAGTCTCGAAAGAGAGAGCGGGGCGGACGGGCGAGCCAAGCTCGGGCGGGTTTAGTCGAGGTCGATGTCGCGCAGGGGCTTTTCGATGGGCTCGCCTTTGCGTTTTTTGAGGGACTCCTCGAATTTGCGCTCCAGGAGCTTGGAGCGGTCCTTTTCGGCGGCCATCTGCTGCTGGAAGAGCTCTTCGCGCTTGCGCTCGGCCTGGCTCAGGCCCTTGAGCTGCTGGTCGAAGTCGTAGTCGGTCCTCTTGGGGGGCTGGTGCTCGAGCACCGCGCCCATCTGGGCGTCCAGGGTCAGCTTGGCGCCGCAGTGGGGGCAGTCAACCTCGAAGGCGCTTTTGGTTTTCTTGGCCACCACTTGACCTCAGGGGTGAACCCACCCGGACTATTGTTGCACTTTTTCGGCAGGGTTGAAACCCCGCCCTGCCGGAACTTCTGGGCCTAAAGCCCGCTGCGTGGGTTGTGTGTCCCGGGTTGACGGCGCGGCCCTACCAAACAGTCACAAAAAAAGCAGATTCCTCGTCCCGCCCCGAAAGTTCGGGGTCGGGGCTCGGAATGGCAGGAAGGAAATAAG
>JALLOH010000147.1 GCA_027717655.1 Acidobacteriia bacterium AH_259_A11_L15 | reverse complement strand
CCGTCAACTCGTGCTCCAGTTCCCGCCGCCGCCCGCTCAGCCCCTCCTGCTCCCCCGGCCCCAGCGAGTACCGGCGCGCCTGTTGCAGACCAACGTGGTGGATGAGAGCGAGGAGGAGCCGGTGCCCTCCGAGTACTCGGCCGGCTACCGGCAGGTGCCCAACCCGGAGTGGCGGCAGGCGCGGACGAGCTACGACCAAGGAGTGGCGGCGTACGAGCAGTTGCGGCGGCGCATTGAGGAGAAAAAGAGGAGCGACAAGGACTACAAGAAGAAAGAGCGGGAGGCGGATGAGAAAGCGCTGGCCGAAGCGGGGGCGGCGCTGGCGGAGGCGAGGGCGGCGCTGGACGAGGTGCCGGCGTTCATCGAGACCGAGGACGTGCGCTCCTACGAGTTCACGCGGCGGCAGCGGAGGCGCACGGCCACGCTGCGGCTGAGCTACCGCTGGGTGAACGCGCAGACCGGGGTGCGGGAGGAGCAGGACATCCTGGAGGAGCGGGTGACGGCGGAGTCGGAGGAAGTCAGCGGGGTGCACCCGGGCGACCGCCAGGGGCACCGCAACCAGCCGGCCGACCTGCCGGAGGCCGCGACGCTGCGCGGGCGGGCGCTGCGGGGGATGCAGGGGAAGCTGGGCGAGCGGGTGTTGGCTTACCTGGAGTCATTCACCGGGCGGGACTTCGAGCGCGCCCAGCAGCAGGCGGCGCAGGGCAATCGGGAGCAGGCAGCCGAGCACTACCTGCGGTTCCTCTTCAACTGCCACCCGGAAGACCCGCGGCGGGAGGAGGCGCTCGACTACCTGCAACGGGAGTTCCACCTGACGGAGCTGTAGTCTGTCGTCCCCTGCTCAGGTCGCCGCCGAATCCTCGGCGTTGACGGCGTCGATGACTTCCAGGGACACGTCTTTTCCGCCCCGGAAGTTGGTGATAAGGAGGTGCCTCTTTTACAAAGAGAGCTCAGGAGGTGATTTTCGTCCCAAAACCGTGTGCTTTCGGCCCAGGCAAATCGGCTAGCTCGCGCCACGATCCTTCAACAGCTTAGGCGGCCCAAGAATAGCTCCCTTTCGACACACTCCCCTTTTGCGGCGTCGAGTTCACAGGGGTTCCGCCCTCCCCTGAAAAACCATAGACTTGAAGAAGTGGGCTCACTACCGGTAGGGAGGGAGCATGATTATGGCTCGCACGATAACTAAATTCCTTGACTTCAGAAAAATGACCAAGGTGAAAGGTGGCGCTGCGATTGCTGCTCTCGCAATGGTGTACAACGATCTGCTCACAATCAATTGGGCATTGGGCCGTTTCAATGATGCCAAGGCTTCGCTGCCGAAACACATCCACAAGGGAATGCGCATATATTTTTCGCGGATTCATAATGGCCACCTTGCCGAAGGCCTCACAGCTGTTCAAAAGATAAGGGACAACAGGAGACTGCGAGGAATTGTTGACGGGTGTAGCTCTGATGCCCAAAATGCATTCAAGGCCCTTTGTCGTTGCCTTCCCAGAGGTGCCGACGCATCTGACTTTAACCGTTATGTTCGACAGATCCGTCATCGAGTAGCGTTCCACTGTGACGTTTCTTACCTGCGCTGGGGGATCAAGAATCGCGCTACCAGGACAAGCGCGAGCACGTCAACGTTGACCGCCGGAGGAACGGTCCAATCCAATCGGTTCGAGTTTGTAGACGACTTACTTGACACAGTGGTCTGTAGGAAGGTGTGGAAGATCCGAGGAGAGGTCGTTCGACGGACGGAGGCCGATCGCATTGGGACTTGGTGCGACCAAAAAGTGCGCGAGTATCTTCGTTTTTCTGGTGAGTTCGTTGAGTTGGCTTTGACGAGATCGGGTTCACTCTA
Organism: Acidobacteriia bacterium AH_259_A11_L15; assembly: GCA_027717655.1. GTDB lineage: Bacteria > Acidobacteriota > Terriglobia > Acidiferrales > 2-02-FULL-67-57 > 2-02-FULL-67-57. The sequence goes on along the minus strand of JALLOH010000147.1, from coordinate 86 downwards.
CTAGCCCAACACCCGCCCCCTAGCAAGTGCGCCAAAAAGGTTCCGTCTATCAGCCGTCTAAGTTGTTGTAAGGCTAAGGCGTGAGC
>JALLOH010000146.1 GCA_027717655.1 Acidobacteriia bacterium AH_259_A11_L15 | reverse complement strand
TTTCGTGACTAGCTACTTCCCTGCGGTCACGCGACCGGTTCGAGTCGCGCCGTGAAGTGGCGGAGGAAGGGGGCCTCGTAGGTGAGCCGCAGGCCGCGAATCGTCTCCCGGTGCTTCCAGACTTCCAGAATCACTTCAATGACGTAGTCGATGTGGCTCTGGGTGTAGACCCGGCGGGGGATGGCCAGCCGCACCAAGTCCATTTCAGCGTGCTCGCCGAACATCAGCGTGCCGATCTCCACCGAGCGGAGGCCGCCCTCGAGATACAGCTCGCCGGCCAGCGCCACCCCGGGGAAGCAGCGGGGCGGGATGTGGGGCAGGAAGGCGCGGGCGTCCAGGTAGATGGCGTGCCCGGCGGGCGGCTGCACGAGGGGCACGCCCGCCTCCGCCAGGTGCTGGCCCAGGTAGGCGGTGGAAACGATGCGGTAGCGGAGGTAGTCCTCCTCCAGGACCTCTTGCAGGCCGACGGCAATCGCCTCCAGGTCGCGCCCCGCCAGCCCGCCGTAGGTGGGATAGCCCTCGGTCAGGATGAGCAGGTTTTTCTCCTGCTGGGCCAGCCGGTCGTCGTTCGTGCACAGGAAGCCGCCGATGTTGGCCAGGCCGTCCTTCTTGGCCGACATGGTGCAGCCGTCGCCCAGGGCGAACATCGCCCGGGCGATGTTCCGCGGGGTTTTCTCGGCATAGCCTGGCTCGCGCAACTTGATTAGGTAGGCGTTCTCCGCGAACCGGCAAGCGTCGAAGTAGAGCGGGATGCCGTGCTGCCGGCAAACCGCGCTCACCCCCCGGGCGTTCTCCATCGAGACCGGCTGGCCGCCCCCCGAGTTGTTGGTGATGGTGAGCATGACCAGCGGCAGGCGCTCGCGCCCCACCCGGCCGATCAGCTCCTTCAGGGCCGCCACGTCCAGGTTGCCCTTGAAGGGGTGCGGGTTCGCGGGTTCGCGCCCTTCGGGGATGGGCAGGTCCACGGCTTCCGCCCCGGTGTGCTCGATGTTGGCGCGGGTGGTATCGAAGTGGGTGTTGTTCGGCACCACGTCCCCCCTCTTGCACATCACGCTGAACAGGATGCGCTCGGCCACCCGCCCCTGGTGGACGGGGATGACGTGCTGGTAGCCGAAGATACCCTGCACGGAGTTCTTGAAGCGGTCGAAGCTCTGGCTGCCGGCGTAGCTTTCGTCGCCCAGCATCATCGCCGCCCACTGCCCGGTGGACATCGCCCCGGTGCCCGAGTCGGTCAGCAGGTCGATCAGCACCTGCTCGGCGGGCAAGAGGAACAGGTTGTAGTGCGCCTGTTCGAGCAGCTTTTCCCGCTCTGCCCGCGTCGTCCAGCGGATGGGCTCCACCGTCTTGATCCGGAACGGCTCAATAATCGTCTTGATGGCCATCGGCTTTCTCCTTACTTTTCTGCGTCCTCCCCGGCCCGCCTGCGGCGTCAGCCGGGGCGGGCTGCGTCTCTGCGGTGAATAGTTCGTGATTCGTGGCTCGCAACTCGTGGCCAGTGGCCGGTGGCGGGCTGCCACCTGCTTCCACCACACCAAACTATTCTATTACATGTCATTCCGACCCCCGACCCTTCGGGGGGAGGAATCTGCTGTTCTGGCCTTTCTTTGTCATGCTGAGCGCAGCGAAGCATCTCAGCCGCGCCTGCAAGCGCATACGTTGCCAGGTTCTGCTAGGAGATCCTTCGCTTCGCTAAGGATGACAGGGCCTTCCTGTCATTCCGACCGCGCCGGTTGTGCGCCCGAGGCGCATTGGCCCATGTGAACTTAGCCAACCGGCGGGGGGGGGGAATCTTCTGTTCCAACAATTCCCTGTTTGTATTCCTGCCGGTTTGTGAGAGAATCCCGGCGCCCGGTGGGACGGAGCAGAGAAAGGTGAAACGCCGACGCCGCCGGGCTACGCGCTTTTCAATCGCCCCCCGGGTGCGGATGCGCGA
>JALLOH010000145.1 GCA_027717655.1 Acidobacteriia bacterium AH_259_A11_L15 | reverse complement strand
CGCGCCATCACAAAGGGCCGAATGCCGTCCATGATGGGCCAGATGAAGTTGATGCCGCTGTGGGCTATCTTGTGGAAGCGCCCCCAGCGCTCCACGATCTTGACCGTGGCTTGCTGAACGATCTTGATGCTCTTGCTGGCCATAATCAGACCGAAGACCACCAAAAACACCACAATCAACAATGTTGCCTCCATAGCACCCTCCTAAATGGGTTTGACCCTGACTTTGTTCCCCACGACCTCTAGCACTTCCACTTTCGTCCCTTTGGCAATGCGGGTCTGGTCGTCACAGACGGCCGACCAGGTCTCGCCTCCAATCTTCACCGAGCCGGGCTTGACACTCCCCTCGATGACCTTCATTACAATTCCCTGGCGACCTTTCAGGGCCTCGATGTTCGTAGCAATGCTTTCCCGGCTGCGGAACAGGATACTGTGAAATATGGTACGCGAAAACACGAGCAGCAGAAACGCGCTGGCAAGAAAGGCGCCCACCTGAACCGACCGCGGCAGCCCGAGCAAAGCCAGCAAGGAGGCCAGGAAAGCCCCCACCGCTACCCGATGCTGATGGTGGACGAAGTCCTGGAGATGGTGCCCAAGCAGCGCATCGTGGCCCTGAAGAATGTCCGGGCCGAGGAGCCCTACTTTGCCGGCCACTTTCCCGGCGCTCCGGTGATGCCGGGCGTGCTGATCGTGGAAGCTATGGCCCAGGCCGGGGCGCTGTTGCTCTTCCGGGAAGTGCCCGACCGGGAATCGAAGCTGGTCTTCTTCGCCGGCATCGACCAGGCCCGCTTCCGCTCGCCGGTCTTCCCCGGAGATCAATTGCGCCTGGAGCTGGAAGTCGTCTCCTGGCGCAACACCCGCAGCAAGATGGTCGGCAAGGCGTACGTGGGGGAGCGGCTGGTGGCGGAAGCCCAGCTCTTGGCTACCCTGGTCGACCGCGACCGCGCCCAACAGAGCGAGACGCCCGCCCGATGAACCTCCACCCCACCGCCGTCATCGACTCGCAGGCTCGCCTGGCGTCCAGCGTGTGTGTCGGCCCCTACGTCACCATCGGGCCGGAGGTGGAGATCGGCGAAGAGACGGAAATCGGCGCGCATGTCGTGATTGAAGGTCCCATCCGCATCGGTCGCCGCAACCGCATCTTTCCCTTTTGCACCATCGGTTTGATCCCCCAGGACCTGAAGTTCCGCGGGGAGCGCAGCGAGGTGATCATCGGCGACGAGAACCGCATCCGCGAGTTTGTCAGCATCCACCGCGGCACCGAAGGCGGTGGAGCCTTGACCAAGATCGGCAGCTTCAACCTGCTGATGGCCTACGTGCACATCGCCCACGACTGCCTCCTGGGCGACCACGTCATCCTGGGGAACGGGGCCACGCTGGCCGGGCACGTGGTGATTGAGGACCATGCCCTGGTGGGGGCGTTCGTGGGCGTGCACCAGTTCTGCCGCATCGGGCGCTACGGGTTCATCGGCGGCTACACCGTCATCACCCAGGACGTGCTGCCCTTTTCGCGCACCGTGCACGAGCGCGAAGCCAAGGTCTACGGGGTCAACGTCGTCGGCTTGCGCCGCCAGGGCTTCAGCGGCGAGCGCATCAAGCGCTTGGAGAATGCCGTGAACCTCCTCACCAGGTCCAGCCTCAACACCGCGCAGGCGCTGGCCGAGATTCGCCGCAGCTTCAACCAGGACGCCGACATCGAAGCCATCCTCCAGTTCGTGGAGAAATCCGACCGTGGGTTGGTGAAATGACGGGCGGCGACCGCTATGCCCTGATTGCGGGCAACGGCCAGTTCCCCTTGCTCGTCCTGGGGGAAGCGCGCAAGCAAGGCGCCGACATGTTCGTGGTAGCCATTCGGGAAGAGACTTTCCCGGAGATCGAGCAGTTGGGCGCGAAGGTTCACTGGGTGAGCCTGGGCGAGCTGCAGAAAGCGCTGGGCATCC
>JALLOH010000144.1 GCA_027717655.1 Acidobacteriia bacterium AH_259_A11_L15 | reverse complement strand
AACCAGGATGCGCCGGCCGTCGGGCGAAAACACCGGATACAAGTGCGGCACGTCGCCCCCCAGCTTCTTCTCCAGCTTGCCTTCGCGGTCCACCAGGTGCAGTTCGGTGCCCTGGCCTCCCTGGCCCGTGCGGTAGACCAGCACCCCATTCTCCGAAACGTCGTAAACTCCGCGCCAGGCGCCGCCCAGTGCTTCCACGTCTTCAGCAATGGGAAACGCGTCGCCGGTGAACTCCAATTTGTCGGGATCGAACGGCTGGGCCATCAGGGTATTCTGCCGCAGGAAGAGCAGGTGGCCGGAAGCGTAGCGGGCATGGAAGTCGGTGCGGAGGATCAACTTCGGCTCCATGCCGTCCAACGAGCCCACCAGGATGGCGTTCTCCCCCCGGCCAGCCCGGGCAAAGAAGAGGAAGTGCCGGCCGTCGGGGAGGAACTGGGGGAAGCGATGGCTGTTTTCCCCGCGCTGCTGGTTCAACTTCGTGAGGGCTTGCGGCTCGCCGCCGGCGGCCGCGACGCGATAAAGCGGAGTCCCGGCCTCAGGGGTAAAAACGATCACGCCCTCACGGTTCCAGGCGCCACCTTTGCCGTTGGAGGCGTCGCAGAGAGCCAGGGGCGGCCCGCCGCTGGCCGCGATCTTCTTGAGCTTGCCCTCCCGGGTGTCAATGTAGCCGAGCATCCGGCCGTCGGGCGACCAGAAGGGATAGGCGGCGTCCTGGGTGCCGGGCAAGGGCAGGGCGGTGAGGGAGTCGAGGGCCCGCACGTAGAGCAGGATTTCTCCGTTGGGGTCGCGGGCGGTGAAGGCGAGCTTCGTCCCGTCCGGCGAGATGGCCACCGGGCCCGGATTGGCGGCTTCCAGGTCGAACATCGTGTCCGGCGGGGCGGGGATGAAGGAACGCACCACGCGCGCTTCCTGCAAGGTGGCGCGATAGTAGGAGAAGCCAACCAGCCCCAGCCCCACGGCGAGCACGGCAGCCGCCGCCCAGGGGAGAGCGCGGCGCCAGGCGGGCTTCGGAGCTTCCAAGGCCGCGACCGGAGCCGCAGCTTCCTCGGCCGTGCCCGCCAGCGTGTCTTCGAGAACGATGCGGGCTTCGCCGATGGCCTGGAGCCGCCGGCGGACGTCTTTCTCCAGGCAACGACGCAGGAGCTTGCGAATGGAGGCGGGGGTATCGGCGGGCAGCGTCTTCCAATCGGGCTCGACCCGCACCACGCCGGCAATGATGTCGGTGACGGTCTCGCCGGCAAAGACTGGCTTGCCGGTGAGCAACTCGTAGAGCACGCAGCCGAACGCCCACACGTCGGCCCGCTTGTCCACCGGCTTGCCCTTGGCCTGCTCCGGGCTCATATAGGCGGCCGTGCCCAGCAGCACCCCGGCCTGGGTGGCCGCCTGGCTCAAGGTGGGCGACTTCGAGATGTCCACCATGGCCCGCTCGCCTTCGAACGCCTTGGCCAGGCCGAAGTCGAGGACTTTGACGGTACCCTCGGGCGTGACCTTGACGTTGGCCGGCTTGAGGTCGCGGTGGATGATGCCGCGCTCGTGGGCCGCGTCCACGGCGTCCGCCATTTGGCGGCAGAGCTTGAGAGCCTCGTCCACTGGCAGCGGGCCCTTCTGGACACGCTCGGCCAGGGTCTCGCCCTCGACCAGCTCCAGCACCAGGCAGTGCAGCCCGCCGGACTCCTCCAGCCCGTGGATGGCGGCGATGTGAGGATGATTGAGCGAGGCCAGCACCTGGGCTTCGCGCTGGAAGCGGGCCAGGCGGTCGCGGTCTTGGGCGAAGGCCTCGGGGAGAAGCTTCAAGGCAACGTCGCGGTTTAGGCGCTCATCGCGGGCGCGGTAGACTTCGCCCATCCCGCCCTCGCCCAACTTGCTG
>JALLOH010000143.1 GCA_027717655.1 Acidobacteriia bacterium AH_259_A11_L15 | reverse complement strand
CTGCTGCACCGTCCAGGCGGTCTGCCGCACGTGGTCCACCGAGTCGCGGAACTCGCGCAACACCCGGGGCTCGATCTCGCCCGACTTCATGCTCTGCTCCAGCTCCCGCAGCTCGGTGCTGACTTTCTCCAGTCGTGCGGTCAAGCTGACTTCCGGCGTCGCGTCGCCTGTCATCGTCTCCTCCCCTACGTTCCGGCCACTGTCATGGCGGAAATCTTCACCGTGGGCGCGGCGATGGGGCCGCGAAACTCCAGGTCGCTCCCCACCATCTCCATCTCTTGCAGCATCCGGCGCAGGTTGCCGCTTATGGTGACCTCGTGTACGGGGTAGGCCGGTTGCCCGCGCTCGATCCACAACCCGAAGGCGCCCCGCGAGTAGTCACCCGTGACTAGGTTCACCCCCTGGCCCATCAGCCGCGTCACGTACAACCCGCGGTCCACGGTGCGCAGGATGTCCTCCGGCTTGTAGGGGCCCGCGGCCAAGTAGAAATTCGTCGGCGCCTCGCCGTCTCCCGTACCGTTGCCGGTGCTTTTCCGCCCCAGTTTGCGGGCGGAATACGTGCCGCACAGGTAGTTCCGCAGCACGCTGTTTTCCACCACCAGCGTGCGCTGCGAGGCCACTCCTTCCCCGTCAAACGGCTGCGTCCCCAATCCGCCGGGCCGCAAACCGTCGTCCACCACCGTCACCCCCTCGGCCGCCACCTTCTGCCCCAGCAGGTCGGCCAGAAACGAGCGCCGCAGGTAAACCGCCTCCCCGGTGACCGCCGCAAACAAATCTGAGAGCAATTCCGCTGCCAAAAGCGGCTCAAACACCACCGGCACCTCCTGCGTGGCCAACTTGCGGGCCCCGAAGTGCCGCCGCACCCGCTCCACGGTCCGCCGGGCCACCTCCTCGGGCGACTCCAGCCGGGCCCACTGCCGGGTTGCGCTGTACCAGTAGTCCGAGACCTGGGCGTCGTTTCCGGGCTCCTGCCCCAACAGGTGCAGCCCCAGGCTGCAGCTCGTCGCTCGGTAGCCGCCCTGAAAGCCGCGCGTGTTCGCCAGGTAGACTTCCCCGCGGTGAACCGAAAAGCCCGCTCCGCCCGAGTTCTTCACCCGTGGGTCGAGCTCCAACCCGATCTGCTCCGTCTTCCGCGCCAGGGCGATTTTTTCCCGCGCCGTGAGCGCCTCCAGCGCCGGGTCGTACAAGTTCAAGCCCTCGGCGGAGGGAGGCGCGGCCGTTTCCTCCGGCAGACCGGCGAACGGGTCCTGATTGGCCTCCCGCGCCCGTTCTACCGCCCGGCGCACCAGCCCTTCCAGGGTTTCCTCCCGCAAGTCGGAGGCGCTGGCCCGTGCCACCCGTTGGTCCACGAACACCCGCAGGGAGAGCGCCCGCGTGGTCGCCTCCGTTACCGTTTCCACCGTTCCCTGCCGAACCCGCGTGGAAAAGTTCGTCCCCTCGCTGAGAAATACTTCGGCGTCGTCGGCGCCTGCCGCCCGCGCCCGCTTCAGCACCCGCTCACTAATCTGGAGGAAATCCTGATTCATGTTTCGTCAGGCACGGCTTTAACCGTGCCGTAGCTCGCGTCGCCAGCAGCAAGTGGCTTTAGCCACGACGCTAAACTCCTGCACACAAAAAGGGCCTTTAGGCCCTGAAGTCATCTCCGCCCTCCCACGGTCATCTTGGCGATTTTCACCGTGGGTGTGCCCACGCCCACCGGAGCCGACTGGCCGCCCTTGCCGCAGGCCCAGGCGCCGCGGTCGAGCACCAAGTCGTGCCCCACGGCCACGATGTTACGCAGGATTTCGACCCCGCTCCCCATCAGCGTCGCCCCTTTGACCGGCCGGGTGATGCGCCCCTTCTCGATCAGGTAGGCTTCGTGCATCGAGAAAGTGAACTTACCCACCGCCGGCTCCACCTGCCCGCCGCTGAAGGCTTTGCAGTAGATGCCGCGCTCGACCGAGCGGATGATCTCTTCCGGATCGCCCTGGCCGGCGGCAAGGTACGTAT
>JALLOH010000142.1 GCA_027717655.1 Acidobacteriia bacterium AH_259_A11_L15 | reverse complement strand
CCTTGCCTTCCCCGCCCAGCACCAGGCCGACCGGACCGCTGTAATCCGCCTCGGTCACCAGCGTCCTCCAGACCACCGCCGGCAAAATGATTTTCGGCCGCTACTCGCCCGAGTCGGGCGAGGAGGACCGGGGGAGTGACCGGGCGGCCGAGCGCAGCCGTTCGGCCCGCCAGCACCACTCGCCCTCCGCGGCCCGCGGCGAAGCCCGCCCGCCGAACGCGCCGGGCTCCGAATCCCCGCAGCGCTCCGGCCGCGTCTCGGGCGTCAACGCCCCCGGTTCGGGCGCGCCCGAGAGCAGCGATTAGTAGGTTCCTGCTCCTTCCCCGATGAGTACGAAGATGCGAGCTGTCGCCCTCGTCCCCGCCGCCGGCCTCGGCGTGCGCATGGCCGGGGGGCTTGCCCGCCGCAGCCTGCCTGCCGGACAGGCAGGCCCTCCGGGCGCAGGCGGGAAGCCGGCTACCGGGGCGGGGCCGCCCAAGCAATTGGTCGAGCTCGATGGCGTGCCCATTCTTTTCTGGACGCTGCGAAAGCTCGCCGCCTGCCCGCGCTTGGAACGAACCATCGTGGCGCTCCGCCCGGGGGACCGCGAGGCGGTCGCCTCCCGCCTGGCCCGGGAGAACTACGCTGCCCGCGTGCGCTTGGCGAACGGAGGCGAATCCCGCCAGGAATCGGTGGCGAATGCTCTGAAGGAAGTGCCGGAGAATACCGACTTGGTCTTGGTGCACGACGCGGTGCGCCCGTTCGTTGAGGTGGCGTTGATCGAGCGCGCCCTCGACGCGGGCGCCGAAACCGGCGCCGCCATCCTCGGCCTGCCCGCCGGCGACACGGTAAAGCAAGTAGAGCCCGCCGGGGGCACCCACGCCTCTCGCATCACCGCCACCCTGCCGCGCGAGCGAATTGTGCTGGCGCAAACCCCCCAAGTCTTCCGCTATGCGCTCTTGAAAGAAGCCCTGGAGGCGGCGATGCGAGACGCCTTCCACGGCTCGGACGAAGCCGCGCTGGTCGAGCGCCTCGGCCACCCCGTCACCGTGGTGATGGGCTCCGAGCGCAACCTCAAGATCACCACCCCCGCCGACCTCGAGCTCGCCCGCTTCCTCCTCGCCCAGGAGAAGAGCCACTAGCCATGCTACGCGCCGCCTTCCCCAGGCCTGTCATCCTGCTCGCCCTGAGCCGAGTCGAAGGGAGCGAAGCGAAGGATCTCAACCTTGGATTTTTTCATCAGGTGAAGCAGCATTGCGTTGAGATGCTTCACCCCGAATGCTTCGGGGTTCAGCATGACAAGCGGGCAGACGAGCTCGAGTTCGCCCGCTTCCTCCTCGCCCAGGAGCGCCAGAAGGGCTGAGATGCGTGTCGGCCTCGGTTTCGACTACCACCGGCTGGAGACGGGACGGAAGCTGATCCTTGGTGGCGTGCCGATTCCGTTTGAGAAAGGTCTGGCCGGGCACTCGGACGGCGATGTTTTGACCCACGCCATCTGCGATGCCTTGCTGGGCGCCGCCGGGCTGGGCGACCTCGGCCAGCATTTTCCTGACACCGACCCGCAGTGGAAAGACGCGCGCAGCCTTGACTTGCTGGCCCGCGTGGTGCAGAGGGTCGGCGAAAAAGGCCTGCGCGTCGCGCAAGTCGACACTGTGGTCATCGCCCAGGAGCCCAGGCTGGCTCCGCACTTCGCCGCGATGAAAGAGACGCTGGCGCGGACGATGGGCATCGAGGCGATGCAGGTCAACCTCAAGGCCAAGACCACGGAGGGGCTGGAAGCCATCGGCCGCGGCGAGGCCATGGCCGCCCAGGCCATCGCCCTCTTAGAAACGCGCTAATGCCCGACTTGTCATTCCGATCCCGCTCGGCGGGAGAGGAATCTGCTTGTCGCGTACCGTCATTCGTTGTATTTATCTATCGGAGGACCACAACGCATGCGCCAGAAGCAGTTCGTTGCCCGCAAGAAGCACCGCAAGCGCCGCAAGCGCGCCAAGGAAAAGGTAAAGCTCTACGAGCAGGGGCAGG
>JALLOH010000141.1 GCA_027717655.1 Acidobacteriia bacterium AH_259_A11_L15 | reverse complement strand
CGGCTATCACAGCTACCAGTACGACACCAGCGACGGTCAGCTTGCCGCGGAGACTGCTCCCCGTCCTCGCCGCCGGTTCGAGCCGCCGGCGCAGGCGGTCGAGTTCGGCGCGCAACTCCGAGGCCGAGCCGTAGCGGCGAGCGGGGTCTTTCTCCAGGCACTTCAAAATGGCGCGCTCCAATTCGGCCGGGACTTTCGAGTTGAGCGCCCGCGGAGCGACGGGCGCCTGGTGGAAGATGGCGTCGGTCAGCCGCGGGGCTAGCTCTTCGGGGAACGGGCGCTGGCCGGTGGCCATCTCGTAAAGCACGGCGCCCAGGGCCCAGAGGTCGCTGCGGGCGTCGACGTCTTCTCCCCGAAGCTGCTCGGGAGCCATATAGGGCAGCGTTCCCGGCGCTGCCTGCGACTTGGCAAGGGTTTCGGCGGCGGTGGCGTCGCCCACGGGTCGGAGCAGCTTGGCCAGGCCGAAGTCAAGCAGCTTGGCCTGGCCGCGCCGGGTGACGAAGACGTTGGCGGGCTTGATGTCCCGGTGGACGATGCCCTTGCCGTGAGCCGCCTCCAGGGCGTCGGCGATTTCACTCCCCAGCCGCAGGGCCTCTTCAATCTCGAGCGGCTGATCGCCGATCTTGTGCTTGAGCGTCTGCCCCTCGAGCAGCTCCATGGCGATGAAGGGCCGGCCCTGGTGCTCGTCGATGTCGTGGATAGTGCAAATGTGGGGATGGTTCAGGGCGGAGGCGGCGCGGGCCTCGCGCTGGAAGCGCTCGACCGCCTGGCGGTCCTGGGCCGCTTCCTCAGGGAGGAACTTCAAGGCCACGACCCGGCCAAGTTTGGTGTCTTCGGCCTTGTAGACCACGCCCATGCCGCCGCCGCCCAGCTTTTCCAGGATGCGGTAGTGGGAAACGCTCTGGCCGATCATCAAAGGGCAACTCGCGTTTGCTGGCCATCTTAGGCGGCGCGACCGGACAAGTCAACGCACCTCAGGGGCTAAAGCCCGGGATTGGGTTGGAGGTAAGCGTCAGGCCTAAAGCCCGCTTAGTTCTTGCCCTGACAATGTCGCTGCTGACCCTTTCGACTCCGCTCAGGGCAAGAGCTGCGACCCACAAGGACCAGGTAGCGTGGGTTTCCCGCCAAGCGGGATACCCGCGGTCTTGCTAGAACAAGCCGCAGGAAGGCCCCGCTTGCGGGGCCATCCTGCGCTACCCTTCGACCCGGTGTTGGTAGAGAATGTACGTCGTCAATGTACCTTAGGGGCTGAAGCCCTCTCCGGGGAAGGGAGCTTCGGCGGCTATTTGCGCTCGCCCGGGGTGGTGGATTCGCCTCGGAGAATTTCGCGAATGCCGCCCACCGAGCTGAGAATGCCGCTGGCCTCAAAGGGGAGGAAGATCTTGGTCGCCTGGCCAGCGGCAATCTTCTCCAGCGACTCCAGGTACTTCAGGGCAATGAGGTAGTTGGCGGGGCTGTCCTGGCCCAGCGCGCCGCGCACGCGATTGAGCGCCTCGGCTTCCGCCGCGGCGATTTTCAGGCGGGCCTCGGCCGTACCCTCGGCTTGCAGGATGGTGGAGCGCTTCACTCCCTCGGCTTTGGCGATGGCGGCTTCGCGCTGGCCCTCCGCGGACAAGATGGCAGCCCTTTTTGTGCCCTCTGCCTCGGTGACCACCGCACGCCGTTCGCGCTCGGCCTTCATCTGCTTGGCCATGGCCTCGCGAATCGCCAGCGGCGGCTCGATGTTTTTCAGTTCCACGCGATTGACTTTGACGCCCCACTTGTCCGTGGCTTCATCGAGGATGTCGCGCAGCTTGGCGTTCACCGTTTCGCGCGAGGTGAGGGTTTCATCCAAGGCCAGCTCGCCCATCACGTTGCGAAGGCTGGTCACGGTAAGCTGGTGGATGGCCGCCCCCAGGTCCACGATTTCGTAGGTAGCTTTTATGGGATCGGTAATCTGGTAGTACACCACGGTATCCACTTCCATGGTGACGTTGTCCCGGGTGATGACCGGCTGCGGGGGGAAGTCGATCACCTGTTCGCGCAGGTCCACATAGCCGAAGGCCCGG
>JALLOH010000140.1 GCA_027717655.1 Acidobacteriia bacterium AH_259_A11_L15 | reverse complement strand
CCCGGTGAGGCGTGCGGCCGGATTCGATACCAATGCCGCCGTCCGCCTGGCCGGCCGGCAATTGGCCGAAAGCTGTCGCGTCAAGCAGCGCCTCTCCCGAGCGCTGCTGGCCCGCCTGGCCGAGTTCGCCCGCCTGACCCTGGAGGCGCTCCCGCAAGGCCACCGGGTCTATTTCTTCGGCAACGGCGGCAGCGCCGCCGATGCCCAACACCTGGCCGCTGAGCTCCAGGGACGGCTGCGGCGGGTTCGCCCCTCGCTGCCCGCCCTCGCGCTGACCACCAACACTTCCGTGCTCACCGCCATCGGCAACGACACCCGGTTCGAAAACATCTTTGCTCGCCAGGTGGAAGGGCTGGTCGAGCCGGGGGACATCGTGGTGGGGCTGACCACCAGCGGCGGGTCGGCAAACGTGCTGGCTGGGCTGCGGGCCGCCCGGCACCGGGTGGCGCTGACGGTGGCTTTCACCGGCGCCCGCACCCGCAAGGTGCAATCGCTCGCCGACATCCTCCTCAACGTTCCCTCGCGCGATACCCAGCGCATCCAGGAAGCCCACATCACCCTGGGCCACATCTACTGCGAGCTGGTCGAGCGCCACCTGTTCTCGCGCGGCTAGAACCACTGTGATGCCGTCATCCCGAACAAAGGGAGGGAGTGCTTGTCACAGCCGAAAAGCGGATTCCTCGCTCCCCTCGGAATGACAATGGGAAAGACGGCGAACGCCGGTTAGAAAAACCAGAAGCGGCGCTTGCGCTTCTGCGCCGGCTCGGGAAAGTACGGCAAGGGACGCGAGTCGAGGGCCGCCCGCGGGTTCTCCACAAAGAGCGCCCGGGCCACTTCCTCCCCCCACTTCGCTGCCACGCGCGCCCGCGCCCTGGACAATCGCGGCGGGCGGCGCCGGGTGTCGTGAGCGTCGCTCGCCACAAAGTGCACCAACCGCTCGGTCAGCAGGCGCTCGGCCGCCTGCTGCGCCTCGGCTCCGAAGCGGCCGGTCAGCGACCCGGCGGTAATCTGCACCGGACAACCCATCCCCACCAGCCGCCGCAGCAGCTTCTCCCGCAGCAGCCGGTTCCGCTCCGGATGCGTGATGATCGGGACCAGCTCGTTCAGCCGCAGCCGGTGAAAGATGTTCAGCGTCTGCGGGGCGATGCCGTAGTTGGCGAACTCGGTGAGTAGGTAGGTGCCCTGGTTCAATGTATACGTCGCTTTTTCGGTCAGCACCCGCTCCAGGTTCTGGTAGCTCACGTGGAAGTCGCAGCCGCTGAGCAGTACGACGCCATTGCCCACACGCTCCTGCAACTCCCCCAGCAGGGCGCGGTTCCGCTCCGGGGAAAACGCGAAGCGGTCGTTGCAGTGCGGGGTGCCGACCAGATGGGTGGTGCCGTCGCCAGCGGCCATCTCGATCATGGCCACCGCCTCCTCCACACTCTTGGCCCCATCGTCCAACCCCGGCAGAAAATGCGAGTGGATGTCAATCATTGTCCCTGAGGAGAGGGGCGGGGGGCCCTGGGCACGGCCGACAATAGCACGACTCTATTCCACCGCAAAGGTGAAAGTGGAGAACCAGCTCTGCCAATCGGCGTCGGCGAATTCGGTCGAAGGCACCATGTGCAGCGCGCGCACGAACCAGGCGCCCGAGCGATCGAGCGGAACGATGACCCGCCCGTCGGCGTCGGTCTTCTGGCGGAAAGGATAGTGATGCCCGTGCGTGCCCGCGGTTCCCGCGGCCACCCAGGCATGGGCCAGCGGCCGCCCTTCGAACAGGACGCGCACCACCAGCACGTCGCCGGCGCGCAGCCCGCAGGGATTGGTGAGCGGAACGATTTCCAGGCGCAGGCCCAGCGGCTCCCGGTAGCGGCGCTGCTCGGCGGAAGAGTCGGCGCAGAGGGCCAGCTTGGCAATCTTGCTGTAGCGCTCGCGCCCCTCGGCGTAGGTCTGGCCGCGCGCCGTGCGCGCCGCGAGGATCGGCTCCAAGCCTTCCTCGCGCAGGTAGGTGTTGAAAATCTCCTGCTCGAGCACGATCAGGCGCGGCTTGGGTTTCTCCTCGATGGCGA
>JALLOH010000013.1 GCA_027717655.1 Acidobacteriia bacterium AH_259_A11_L15 | reverse complement strand
CTACTGGACGGGAATGATTCGCTCCCGGCGGCGAGCGCCCTCCTGGCGGTGCCCGCCCCTGAGGCGGCCCGCTTGCTTCGCCCTCTCGACACTGTTGTGGCCGAGCGCCTGGCCGCAATTCCGTACAGCTCGTCGCTGATCATGGCCCTGGGATACGACGCCAGGGCCGTGAGCTCTCTGCCGGGTGGGTTTGGGTTTCTGGTGCCCCGAAAAGAAACCTACCGGCTGCGGGCTTGCACCTTCGTGGGGCAGAAGTTTCCCGGCCGGGTACCTCCCAACCGAGTGCTGCTGCGGTGTTTTCTGGGCGGGGTGCGCGACGAAGCCGTGCTGGAGCTGAACGACGCCGCCGCGACCGGGCTGGTTCAGGAGGAATTGCGAGCCATCCTGGGTATAAGCGCCGAGCCCCTATTCGCCAGAGTTTATCGCTGGCGAAAAGCCCTGGCGCAATACACGGTGGGGCACCACCAGCGCCTGGAAGCCATCCAGGGGCGCTTGGCGAACCGTCGTGGGCTGTTTCTCTGCGGGAACGCCTGCCAGGGGATTGGGATTCCCGATTGCATTCGTGCAGCCAAAGCGGCGGTGGACGCCTGTTTGCAAGAGCTTGGCGCTGGATGAGCGCTGGGAGACGCATTTGACTTCATGGGGTGGGGATGCCAGAATTGAAAATGACCCAGGCGTCGGGAGAACCGGGATGGAAACCTACGCAGCCGCAGAGGTGCAGAAGCACGAGCCGAAATCCACGGGGATGAGCACCCCGCGGAAAAAAGTTCCCAAGATCCTGGCGGTAATCAACGAGTGCTGCACCGGCTGCGCCGGCTCACCCGCCTGCGTGGACTACTGCCCGGTGGAAGACTGCATGTACTGGGTGCCCGACCAGGACAACCCTCCCTTCGGCGTCATCGAGGTGGACCCGCTGACCTGCATCGGGTGCAAGCTCTGCACCAGCAAGGGTCCCGACGGGGCCTTCCTGGAGGGCTGCCCGTGGGACGCCATCGACATGGTTCCCACCCCCGAGTGGGAGGCCCTGCACGGCAAGCTCCCTTACTAGGGCAATAATATACTTGACTCAGCAAGGCGCTTGGGCTGCAGTTTGGCTTGTGTGAGGGAACGCCATGAAAAAGCCGAGAACACTCCAAAATCTGTCCATCATGTCAGAGAATTTCTTCCTCTTGCCCATTAGTCTTCTGTTCCTTTATGCAGCATGAAAGCCTCTATGAATCCCAATCCTGTTCCTTTCTTTTCTGCGCTTTCCTCTACTGAATGCAGCTCTCGAAACGTCTCATCGCCATAATGGTGAAGAAGTGCCGGGCGACCAGCGCGCAGCCGAGTGTAAGATACTCGTGCTTTTTTATCGGGACGTTCGCGTCGGTCTGTGATTCTTTTACGCCATTCATAGGAAAACAAGTCGGCTGTTTGAAGTGGTAGAATTTCCTGGCTCTTCCCAAAACCAATCGTTATTGTTTTCCGTAATTCTGGGTGAACCTTCTGAAAGATGTTTTGTGCTTGGTAAGCGTAATTGTTCACGTCATCACGAACCTCCTTCCTTTCATCGAACATTAGGTTGAACCCTTTTCCAGGGGGGAACTTTGTAGCCAACTCATAGAATAATTTGACAAACAGCAGCATCCAAATGCCATCTTGCTCATCAGCGAACTTAATTCCCGAAGCCAAATACCCAGGGACAGAAATACTGCAACCTACAGCCTTCAGATCTGCACAATAGCAGGGTTCGACAAGAATATTTACTGCGCGCTTGAATGCCTCGACTTCCTGGTCAAAAGTCCATCCCTTGAACCGGCTATCGGAAATTGTGTCTCGGCCCACAATTTCTGCCGCATGAAATTCTGGCATGTTCAAATCTTCAAGCATCTGACGCCAATGCGGAACGATCCGATCCCATGAAGTAGGAGAGGCAATCCAGCCAGCCAAAGAATAGGTTGTGTTGTCGTTACTTTCGTCGCAATACAAATCAATCATAACCATTGGCGGAAGCGACCCTGGCCATACGCCAGGATTCCAGAATCGCCCCCGGTGTCTCCATTCGCCGTTTTCGTCCCTATCGTGGCTATGTCCCTCCTCTGAATCAAGTATATTATTGCCCTTACTAGGGTTGTTCCCGATAAAAAATAGAATCAGGATTTCCGGGCCAGCGTAGTTGGAACCACCCCAGGCAGGCTCTATTCAGTTTCTGCCTCTGCGGCCGCGCGGCGGCGAATCGCCTCCGCGGTCAGGGTAGCCTGCTGGCGCACCCTGTCCGGCATCCCGGGCACCCCCCGAGCAAAGCGCTCGACCTCCGGCAGGTCTTCCACCTCGCCCACCAGATACAACGCTCGCAGCGCTTCCCACACCTGGTCTTCGCCGGGGGACAGCCGGACCAGCGGCACACCCGCCTCTACCGCCGTGCCTTCCGGCTCCAGCCACCTCTGCACTCCTCCCGGCAGCGGCGACCGGAGCTCTACCTCTTCTTCTGCCCCTTCCCCCACCCGACCCAGCAGAGTCCCTGGATTCACCGCGTTGTCTTCCTGCAGGCGAACCGACAGGGTGCCCGCCCGGGGGGAAAGGATTGTATAGGGTTGCAGCATCCGCCGGAGGATGTCCCTCCCGCCGGCGTCCCCGAAGCGCACCAGCGACAGGGCAGCGTTGCGTCGCACCAGCGGGTCGGGGTCTTCCAACATGCCGAGCAGCGCCTGGCGGAATTCTTCCGCCTGGTTGTCCTGCCCCATCACCCAGGCCACGGTCGAGCGAACCTCCGATGACTCGTGCCCCGCGAGCTTTATGACTTGCGGATACCAGCGCTTCACCGCGGGATCGCCGCGGACGATCCGCTCCGCAATCTGCACCAGGGCGTGCTGGGTCTTGCGCGGGTGCTCAGTATCCGCCAGATATTTCCCGGTCTCCTCTTGGCTCAGGCGGCGGCCGAACCAGGTGCCTCGCCAGAAGAGAAACGGCACCAGGACGAACGCCAGCACCAGCAGCAGCAACCAGAGGGGCGGGCGGAAGCTGGGCTGGGGTTTCGGCGCTGCCGTGGTCGGAGGGGAAGGGGGCGAGCTCAAGGGTTCGTCGCGTCCTCTTGGTCAGTGTATCGCGGGCACCCGCGCCCGGGTAGGCCTCCGGCTGGAAACGCTAGCCTGCCGGATAGAGATGATAGAGCATCCAGTAGATAATCACCCCGGTCACGGAAACGAACAGCCACAAAGGCAGGGTCCAACGGGCGAGGCGCACGTGCTTGTCGAAGCGCCCTTTCCAGGCCCGGTAGAGCGTGGTCAGCGCCAGGGGCAGGATGGCAGCGGCCAGCACCACATGGGGAATCAAGATGGAGAAATAAGCCACACGCACCCAGCCGCGACCCGGAAAGGGCGTGCTGCCGTGGTGGTAGTGGTAATAGACATAGGAAACCAGGAAGGCGGTCGAAAGCAGGAAGGCAACCACCATGCAAGTCTTGTGCGCGGTGACTCGGCGGCGACGGATAAATAGATAGCCGGTAACCAGCAGGACAGCGCTGGAAGCGTTCAGCGTGGCGTTCAGGGTGGGCAGGGACGAGAGGGGAATCACAGCGGCTCCTCAACCGGAGTTGCCCGTCAGGGGCCGCGAGGCCACCCAGAAGGCCGCCGCCCCCGCCAGCAGCGCAAACGCTGCCGTGACTCCGACCGCCGGCCCCAGCGGCGGCCCTTCCCCCAGAGCGCCCGCATTCCAGTACAACGCCGCGCGCAGCGCCTCATGGGCATAGGTCAGCGGGTTCACCTTCATAATCCAGCGAACCCAGCCGGAGGCGCCTGCGGGAGGGAAGAGGGCTCCCGAAAGCAGCCACAAAGGAATCAAGAACAGGTTAGCCACCCCGTGGAAGCCCTGGACTGAATCAAGCTGCCAGGCAAGGACAAAGCCAACCCCCGCCAGGGCAAAGGCAATCAGGAAAAGCACTCCCGCCACCAGAAGCAGGCGGAGGGGCTGAAGTTCGATGCCCACGGCCGGCGCCAGGAAAACGAAGAGGAGCCCCTGAGCCAGGGCCAGGGTGGTGCCGCCGAGCATCTTCCCCAATACCAGGCAAGAGCGGGGCAGGGGAGCCACCAGCACGGAGAGCAGGAACCCTTCACGCCGGTCTTCGATGACCGACATCATGTCGAAGATGGAAGTGAAAAGGAGAATAAGAATCACCGTTCCGGGAAAGAAAAATTCCAGGTAGTTCATCTGGGCGGAGGCCGCGGCCGGGCGGAAGGAAGTGCCGATGCCCGACCCGATCAGCAGCCAGAAAACGACGGGAGTCCCCAGCGCACCCAGCACGCGGCTGCGATGACGATAGAAATGAAGCAGCTCCCGCCACCACAGCGTTCCCACCGCCAGCCAAAAGCTAGGACGGGCGGTGGAGCGCGGGGGGGCGGCCGGCGGGCTCATGAGTGGGCGGGAGGCGTCTTTTCCTGGGAAGAGGGATTACCCGGCTGGGCCGCAGCCTGGCGGCGAGGCAGCACCAGCTCCCACAGGTGGGCGTCATGAACCGTCCAGGCGAAACAGATCCCAAAGGCGAAGCTCACAGCCAACCCGATGGCAATCATCAACAACCCGTCCAGGGTGAGGACGCGGCTCTGGATCATACCCTCCAGCGCGGCATCCACCACGAACCAGACCACGATCCCCAGAGACCCCAGGGCAAGCAATAGACAGAGCAGTGCCAGGGCCAACATCTCGCGCATCGGGAAACTCCTCCCGGAAAGATTCTATCACGCGGGTGGCCGCCCCCTCGAAGGGCAGCTTACCGCGTGGGTTCCGCTTGTTCCTCCTCCCAGAATCGGTGTCCGGTCTTCTGGATAAACACGTCCTCGAGAGTGGGTTTGGACAAAGTCACCGCTTGGATTTGTCCCGGGAAGGCCTCGACCAACTCGGTGATGACCCGATGGCCCTGGGGACGCTCGAAGCGCACCCGGCCGTCGAGCACGGTGGGGTGACCGCCGAAACGCTCCTGGATTTGGGCGCGCAGCCGTTCGGGTTCCTGAGTCTCCAGCACCACCACGTCGCCCCCAATGGTCTTCTTGAGCCCCCGGGGCGTTCCCTCCGCGACCAGCCGCCCGCGATCGAGGATGGCGAGCCGGTCGCACCCTTCCGCCTCATCCAACAAATGAGTGGTCAGTAGGACGGTCACCCCTTCGGCTTCCCGGAGACGGCTCAAGTGGGCGCGCAGGTCGCGCCGGGCGCCGGCATCCAGGCCGCGGGAGGGCTCGTCCAGCAGCAGAAGGTCGGGCCGGTGGAGCAGTCCCTTGGCCAGCTCCACCCGTCGGCGCAAGCCGCCGGAAAGTTTTTCCACCGCTTCGTCGGCGCGGTCCGCCAGCCCCAGGCGCGCGAGCAGTTCCCGAGTACGCTGAGAAAGCTCTTTGCCGCGCAGACCGTAGAGGTGGCCCTGATGGCGCAGGTTCTCGGCTGCGGTCAGTTTTCGGTCCAGACTGGGTGACTGAAAAACAACCCCCAGGCGGCGCCGCACCGCCAACGGGCGGCGGGTGACGTCGTCGCCGAACACGCGTGCTTCGCCCTGGCTCGGAAGCAAAAGCGTCGACAGGATGCGGAAGAGAGTGGTTTTGCCTCCACCATTGGGGCCCAGCAGGCCGAAGATTTCGCCGGCGGCGACGCTGAAGCTGACATTTTCCAGGGCGGTGCGGGTGGCGTAGCGGTGGGTAAGGTTCGCGACTTCAACAGCAGGCGTCTGGCTCATTCTCCCAACAAGCGCATCATTTTTTGTCGAGCATCAGCAAGGCAAACAGCAGGGGCAGGTAGGCGACGGAGCCGTGCAGCAAGTGCCGGGCGTGGGCGTTGGAGTGGCTGGTCGCCGCCCGCACGCTCAAGTGCAAGAAGGCCATCCCCAGCACCAGCGCCCCCGAAAAGTAGACCGCCCCCGCCATCCCCAGCCACGTGGGGACCAGAGCCACCGGCAGCAGCGCCAGAGAACAGCCGACCATCTGCCGCCCGGTGGCGATTCCGGACGTATCCACTACCGGCAACATAAGGATGCCGGCCCGGGCGTAGTCTTCCCGGTACAACCAAGCAATGCTCAAAAAATGAGGGAACTGCCAGAGGAATAGAATCGCGTACAACACCCAGGCCTGCGAATTCAGCTCACCGCGCGCCGCCGCCCAGCCGATGAGAGGCGGCATGGCCCCGGGAAGAGCGCCCACGGCCGTACAAAGCGGCGTCTTCTTCTTGAGCGGGGTGTAGAGGAAGAGATAGCTGGCCCAGGTCAGCAGCGCCAGTAGGCCGGCCAGGGGAGCGGCCAGAAAAGCCAGGTAGAGCATTCCCCCGGCCGACAGCGCCGTGGCATAGCAAAAGGCAGTTCGCAGGGGGATGCGCCCGCTGGGCAGGGGCCGGCGCGCCGTGCGCCGCATTCGAGCATCATCCTCGCGCTCGAGATACTGGTTGAACGCACCTGTGCCCGCGGCCACCAGCGCAGTTCCGACCAAGGTGTGCAGAAGCCGCAGCAGATCGGGCTTCCCCTCTGATCCCAGATAAAACCCCACCAGGGCACTGGCAACCACCAGAGAGCTTACTTCCGGCTTGGCCAGCTCCAGGTAATCGGCCCAACCGCCAACCCTCGGTTGGCTGCTTGTCGGCGGGGTAAGCAGGGGTCGAGTCATGGCGTAGCTCTCTGGATAGCGGAGCTCACAGAGGGAAACTCCGCGGCGCGCAGCAAGCGGCGGTGGCAGCGAAGCGTGAGAACCGCGCTGGTCGCCAGGAGCAGCGCCCCTACCGCGAGGTGAGCAGCGGTGAAGAAAACGAAGCTCGGGGTGGGTTGAGAACTATCAACGGCCGCCAGGCGTGCCAGGTAGGCGCCCGTACCCAGCAGGAGCTGGGCAACCAGGAGCAGGAGGAGCAACAGCGCGGGCCGGCGCATCTCGCCGGGGAGGTGAGGGGCTCGGGCACGGCGGCTGGTCCAGACAATCAAGACCGTGGCCGCGAGGGCACCTAGCAGATGCGGCCCGACCCCGATGGCCTGGTGGCGAAAGGCGGCACCCAGCACCAGTTGGATGAACAGGGCGACGGTAGTGAGCTCGCACAAGCGACCCAGCCAGGGAGTTCCTTCATCCGTGACCCGCGGGGTCTGCCGTATCCAGCCGGGCCCGGTGAACACCGCCAAGCTGACCGTGAGGCAGAAAAAGAGCTGCGCCAGGGAGGCGTGGGCGATGGAAACCGGGCGGGGAAGAAGATACAGCACCGTGAGGCCGCCCAGGATGCCCTGGAGCGCGACGGCCGCCAGCGCCAGCAGCCCCAGGCGGCGGACCCAGCGCCGTGGCTCCCGCAGTCCCAGCCACACCGCCAGGGCGATGGTCAGCAGGCCCACGGAAGTCGCCACCAGGCGGTGGCCGTGCTCATAGACGATGTTGCCCACCATGGGCGGCATCCAGGTGCCATAGGAGAGCGGCCAATCGGGCACCGCCAACCCGGCGTCGTTGCTGGTGACGAGGGCGCCGGCGATGAGCAGCAGAAAGGTGGCTCCTGCGGTCAGCAGGGCGAAGCGATGCAGTCCGGCGTTGTGTCGGGCACTCACGCTTTCCTGTCCCCCGGGCAGCTCCGCCACGGGCTCCGCCGCAGCCTCGAAGTTGCGCGGCCGCTAGTCGGTGGAGCCACCGGGCGTAAAGGAGAAGTCGACCACCTTGGTCTCGCTGGCGCCCACGGTGACCGTCTGCTCCACCGTGCCGAACTTCTCCTGCCAGGCGACGATGGTGTAGTCACCGGGCGGGAGGCCGGAGATTTCGAACGTGCCCTCCTCGCCGGTCACGGTGAAGAAGGGATGGCTGACTACTCCGACGTAGGTCTTCATCCAGGGGTGCACATTGCACTTAACCGGGATCATTACTTCTTCTCGGGGAAATGACCGCACCAACGGGTTGGCATTCGGCGGCATCGAGGTGTTCCACTCCCGGTTGTTCTGCGGCACCGGGTGAATATTGTGCGTAGTGGGATCGCTGTTCAGGATCTTGATCTCCTGGTTGGTCTGCGCCCCGATGACATGCGGCGTGTAGAGGCAGCCCCTCTGGTCCAAGACCACCGGCTCGGTGGGCGTAGGGAAGCTGTAGCCGGCCAGCGCCTGACCCTTTACATAAACGAAAACGTAGCGGAGGGTGCCGTTGTCGTTGAGCGCCACCTCCTGGGAGTAGACCGGCCCCTGGTGCTGCTGGACGCAGACGGCGTCGGCGGCCATGCGGATGCGATTCCGGCGGGGCTGGCCGTCCTGATAGAGCACGCGGCCCTGGATGGTGGCGGCGGTGGCCGAGTCGACGCTCTTGCCCTCCGGCCTGGCGGGGGGTGGCTGGGGCTGCGCCGCCTCTTCGCCGCGACTGCAGCCCACAAGAATCACAAGACAAAGAACGGTGGTTCCCGTCAAGAGTTTCCGCAGTAGCATGTTCGCTCGCTCCTTCCCAAGTCTTAGAAATGCAGGGGATTCACCCTCAGTGGGATTCTACCAGATTTAGGCTGATTCGGCGGCTTTCGACCGAACCCGGCGAAGCCAGCCGCGCGCTCAGGCGTCGCTGTTCTTGCCGGGTCAGGTAGAACATGTAGCGCACCAGGAGCTCCGCGTGGTCGCCGCGGTAGTCGCGCAGGCTGGGGGGCAGGGGGCCGGAAAAGACCCAGCGGTTGCCCTGGCGCCGAAAGAGCCCCGAGGGCATGGCCGTCCCCGGGATGATGCTGGCCGGGTCGAGGATCCAGCGACGCGTCCACCCGGGCTTCAAGCGTTCCTTGACCAGCAAAAAGTTGGGGGCCGTGGCGTTGCGGTCGTGAAGCGGGTCGCCGGTGGCGTGGCACCGGAGGCAGGGGGCCGCGGGATGGGTGAACAATTCCCGGGCCATCACCCATTCCCGGTTGGTCAACGGTTCCAGTTGCGGGCGAATATAGGGCTGGGCCTGGCCGGACAAGGCGCCGAAGAATCGAACCAGCGTCTGGATTTCTCTCACCGTAAAACCAAACGTGGGCATACGCACTTCCAGGTAGGAGCGCACGCCATTGCGGTGCAAATTGGCCGCGCTCAGGGCGGGGTTGGCCAAGAAGGCCGCGAGCCACTCCGGGTCGAGGCGGGCTCCGACCCCGATCAAGCTGGGGGGCAATTTTTCCCTGCCTTCCGGGGTTTGATAACGCGGCAAGGTCATCAGCATCGACGGCTGTCCGATGCGAATTTGATGGCAGCCCATGCAGTTGTACTTGGTGACGATCCACCAGCCTTCCTGGATGTCGCGCCCGCGGTCGGTGGGCTGGTAGATGTACTGCGGGGGGAATCCGTATCCGGACTCCACGCTCCCCAGCAGGAAAGTAGTCAGGGCGGTGATGTCAGCGTCGGTGAGGTTGGGCTGGGGCATTCGCAGCCGCTCGAGCGGCTCCTTGACCTTGCCCTGGTCAAAGATGGCCGGGTCGGCCAGCTTGCGTTCAAAGAAACCGGCGTGGTTGTACCAACCCTCCCTTTCGGCCTGGTGGGTGAGCAAGGCGAAGTCGATGCGCTCGATGGGCTTGCTGCCCTCGGTCGTCAGATCGGTCCCGATGCGCTCTTCCTCTTCCAGCCCGGCGATCTCATGGCAGCCGGCGCATCCGTAGTTGCGCACCAGAGACTGGCCCCGCTCAAAGAGGCCGGGATCGTCCATGAAGTCAGCGCCGGCATACGTCTCAGGAGCCTGCGAGCGCTGGGTCAGGAGGAAAGTGGCAATGTCCCGGGCTTCCGCCCAGGTCAGGCGCAGGCTGGGCATAACGGTCATGTTCTGCACCTGCAACTCGGCGCCGTCGTTGGGGCAGGTGGAGTGCTCGAAGTCAAAGCGGAAAGGCAGCCCATGCTTGGCATAATCTTCGGGGGTGAGGTCGCGTTTCTCCCGCGGGCAATAGGGGCGAGTGCGTTGGCGGGGATTGTGAATCCAGCGCACCAGGTAGTCGTAGTTTACCTTTTCGCCCACACGGCTCAGGTTGGCCGCGAAGCGGCTGCCCACAGCGTCTTCCCCTTCACCGAGGGCGTGGCAGGCCAGGCAGCCGTGGGTCTCGAACAACTCCCGGCCGCGCCCCGGGTCGCCCCGAGGCTGCGGGGGCATCTCGCCGCTAGTCCCGCTCTGCCAGATGAAGGCGGAGATGGCTCGGATTTCCTCCTCTTGCAGGCGGAAGCGGGGCATTTTGGTGGTGGGACGGAAGGCATGGGGGTTGTGGAGCCAGACGGGAATCCAGTCCCGGCGCAACTTGAGACGCACGTCCTTCAGATTGGGCCCCACCAATTTGATCTCTCGCATCAGGTCACGGGCGCGGAGCTGGAGTTGTTCTTGTTCGGCCTCCAGGTTACTTATGGTGACGCGGAGGTTGGTGGCCCGGGCAAAGAGCCGGCGGGCTTCCTCCAGGGGAGTGTCGGGGTTCTCGGCCCGCTGAATGCTGCGCTGGATTTCGAGTTCATAGCCAGCCCGCTGAAGCTCCAACTCGCGCATCTGCAAGCGAACCGCCTGCAGGCGTTCTGGCTCGTTGTCGAAGCCCTCGTAGCGGTGGCAGCCGATGCAGCCGCGCAGCCGGTAGAGCTCTTTGCCCCGGTTCAGCACGCCGGCGTGCTCGAGCACCATATCCCGGGCGTGGCACTGTTGGCAGCCGGCCTGATAGTTTTCCGGATAGGAGAGCGGCCACAGCCAATGCCGGTAGCGGCCGTGGGCCTGGATGGGGCTGGAGATGGCCCGGCCGTTGCCTCCGTGGCAGGGCGAGCATCCAAAGCGTTCCGGGTCGTGGATAGCCAAGAGCTCGGGAGCGGGATGGCTGGCAAAGAGGCGCTCGCCGCCGATGCCGGCCGCGGTCAGCTCGATGCCTACGCGGCGGCCTTCCAGCACCCCCAGGTGGCAGGACTCGCAGCGGTCCACCAGCTCCGTGTCTTGGACGTGAATTTGTTTGATTTCGAGCTCGAGATTGCGCGCCTCGGTCAGCAACCCGCGCAGTTGCGTTTCCGCCAGGCCGATGATGTGCTGGTTCCGGTAGGTCTGCCTCTGTTCTTCTAGTTCCTTGACGTGCTGCGTGACTTCCACGCGGTGAGCGAGCAGGAAGGCGCGGCGCTCCCGGAGCTGGTCGTATTCGTCCTCAAGTTCGTCATAGGTGTAGTGAAGCGTTTCCATGGTGCCGTCGGGAACGGGGAGGCGGGCGTCGAAGCCCTGCCGGCGAATTCGTTCGACTTCTTCCAGGATTTGTTCCTTGTCCTCTTCGGCAGGGGAAGTTTCGGCTTCATAAATCATGGCGGTGACCTGGCCGCGGGCGGTGGCAAAGACATCGGTCAGGGCCGAGATGCGCCGGTTGAGGTCGTTGACCTCGCGGTCGATCCGCTCCACCTCCGGCGCCACGCCCGCCCGGGCCTCCTCCAGCGCTTGCTCCAGGCGCTGGTAGTCGGGCGAGCGGCGAAGCTCTTCCTCGGCGGCGCTCTGTTCCTGAATTCTTTCTTGGAGGTGCTGGGTGTAGAGGTGGACGAAGTGCTGCTGGTAGTCTTTCCAAGGGCGGAGGCCGTAGAACTCGTCATAGAGGGCCCAGGCCAGCGTGGCCAGCAGGATCAGCGAGGCCACCAGCAGGGGCCCGCTCAGGGAGCGGCCTACGATGGGATCGTCGTGGGGCTGGTCAGGCAAGGTTCCTCCCGAAGCCGCCGGCGCGGGCTGGGCTTAGACGTTGAACCATGGCGTGACCCAGACGTACTTGATTCGAAACAACTGGCGCAAGAGGATCTTCACCGGCAAGCCCAACATGGTGACGGCGAAGAACTGGATGGTCAGGTACTGGAGCAGGCTCATGCGCCGGTAAATTTTGCGGGTGAATTCATTGATGGTCATAACCTTGTGGACGAGCAGGCCGGCAAGCAAGTAGTAGAAGCCTACGACCATCCCTCCGAAGACAATCTTTCCCGCCGAGCCGGTGATGCCGACGATGTCGGGCAGGTCGCGGTTGACTTCGAAGATCAGGCGGTTGTGGTCCCAGGTCTCGCCGGGCCAGAACCACATCCAGCCGGGGCCGCGAATGAAGGTCCCGATGATAATCAGGAGCACCCAGAGGCCGAGGAAGCCGAAGCAAAAGGCCAGGATGGCCACGGGGCGCTGGCGGAAGGTGTAGTAGCCGTTCCCCAACGGGTTGGCGTCCACATAGGGGATGGCCATCAGGCCGATGATGATGAGAGTGGGGAACAGCACCCCGGCGATCCAGGGGTCGAAGTAGACCAGCATTTCCTGCAAGCCCAAAAAGTACCAGGGCGCCTTGGCGGGATTCATGGTCAGGTTGGGGTTGGCGGGCTCCTCCAAGGGGGCGTTCAGGGTGATGGACCAGACGATCAGCAAGGCGGTAACAATGATGGCGGCCAGGAATTCGATGCGCATCAGGAACGGCCAGACGTGCACCTCGCGGGGCCAGCCCGGTTTGTAGGGGAAAGTTTTGCGGTGGTGGGTCTTGGCCTTCTGGGGGTCGTTTTCCAGGTCGCCCAGCAGCCGGTCGTTGGCGCGCGCCTGGCGCAGGCCGTACCAGGTGTAGAAGGGGATCAGAAAGAGGAGAGCGACGATGGGAATGTTGTCCGGGGTGGAAACGATTTCCCAGAGCTGATGCCAGTCCATTCCGCGTTCCTCGGGCTTACTTCTCCCGCATCCCGCTGGGGCGCAGGATGACCGGGGTAGGTCCCTTCCTTTCTTTGACTTCCGATTCCAGCATCATGGGGGCGGGGCCGGAGATGCCGCCGTCCTTGCGCACGCGCCAGAAATGGACGCCCATGAAGACGGCGGCCAGCAGGGGGAGGGCGATGCAATGCCAGATGTAGGCGCGCAGCAGGGCGTTCGAGTCCACGATGGAGCCGCCCAGCATGGCAAAGCGGACGTCGTTGAATGGGGTCATTCCCAGTTGCGGCCCGAAAGGCCCTTCATGCCCGAGCAGAGGAGTGGCGCGGGCCATGCCGGTGCCCACGGTGACCGCCCAGAACCCCAACTGGTCGTCCGGCAGCAGGTACCCGGTGAAAGAGAGCAGCAAGGTGAGCACCATGAGGAGGACGCCGACGCACCAATTGAACTCGCGCGGGCGCTTGTACGAACCGGTCAAGAACACCCGGAACATATGGAGCCAGACGGTGATGATCATCAGGTGGGCGGCCCAGCGGTGCATGTTGCGCAGCAGCTTGCCGAAGGGGACGTCGTGCTCGAGGTAGAGGATGTCGCGGAAGGCCTGCACCTTGGTGGGGTGGTAGTAGAACATCAGCAGCACCCCGGTCAGGGTGAGCACCAGGAAGAGGTAGAAAGTAATTCCCCCCATTCCCCAAGTGAAGCTGTAGCGGACGGCGTCGCGGTTGATCTTGGCCGGGTGCAGGTGGAAGAAGACGTTGGTGAGGACGCTGAGGGCGCGGTTGCGCGGCTGCTCGTCGTGCTTGACGCGGAACATCGAGCGGTAGAGCTGGGTCTTGCCCGGCTCCTTCAGCCGCTGGACTTCCCCGACAACACGATCCTTGAGCGCCCTGGCCTCGTCCAGGACCGCCGACAGGCCCTTTTTCTTGTTGGGGGGCGGCTCGTTGTTCTGCTCAGCCATCCGTCAGTTTTCCTTACACGGGAATGTAGGCGTCCGGGTCGTCAAACTCGCATTCCTTACCCTTCTCGCACTTGAAGAGTTTGCTGGTGTCCACCACGATCTGGCCCTGGGGGTTCATGGTTACCCTGGCCCGGTCCATAGGCCGGGGGGCGGGCCCCTCGAAGTTAACCCCGTCGCTGTCGTAGCCGCTGCCGTGGCAAGGACACTTGAACTTGCTCTCGCTCTCCTTCCAGTCGGGCGTGCACCCCAAATGAGTGCAGCGGGCATAGATGACGAACACCCGGTCGGGCTTGCGCACCACCCAGATGCGGAATTGCTGCTGGAAGCGAGTGTCGACCCCGAGCCCGAAGTCCGGGACGGTGCCCACGATGAATTTGGTCTTGGGCTCAAACAGGATGCGCGGGAAGAAGAAGCGCATCATCATCAGGACGTTGATCCCGATGAAGCCCCAGATGCTGGCCCAGATAATGCGCCGCCGCATCTTGAGCGGCTCGATCTTTCCCTTGCCGTCTTTGCCGCCGTCGGAGGCGGGAGCCGCCTTCGTGGCCTGGTTGGGGGCCGCCGCGGGGGTCTTTTCCCCGGGCTGATTCCGGGCGCCTTCATCTTTGGGGGGCGAGTTTGTCATACGGATGCCCTGGCTTTGGCCCTTGTGTTGAAATCAGTTCCGCCCACTCGAGCAGCAAATCCTTTTATAGTACGGGGCGAAAAAACTGTCAAGGGACGCTGCGGGCTACGGGGGCGGCTCCGTCCCCAGGCTGTTGCGCACCAAATCAGCCAGCGCCTGAATGAAGAGCGGCGAATCATTCAGCGCCGGCATCATCTCGAAGCGGGCGATTCCCAGTTGTGCCGCCTGGGCGCGGGCGTCGATGTCGATCTCGTGCAGGGTCTCGACGTGGTCGGTGACGAAGGTGATGGGAATGACCAGGACGTTGTTGGCGCCTGCCGCCGCCAGTTCGCGTAGCGTCTCAGGCAGCATCGGTTGCAGCCAGTGCCCGGGTCCGACCTTGCTCTGGTAGCAGAGGCGGGAGGGGTGGCCCCAGCCGCCACGCCCTGTCACCAGGGTGAGGGTGGCCTCGACCTGCTCCCGATAGGGGTCACCCGCCTCGGCCAGAGCCCGGGGAATGCCATGGGCGGTGAACACCAGGGTCACGGGCTCGGGGGCAGGGAAGCGCTGCAAGGCTGAATTGATATTTTCGACGACGGCGTCCACGTAGCGCGGATGCTGGTAGAAGTCCCGGATAACTTTAGCGGACAGGGTGTTCAAACCCGCTCGTGCGGCCTGCCGCTGCCACTCGTTCAGGCTGCTGCCGCTGGTCACCCGGCAGTATTGCGGGTAGAGCGGCAAGAGGACCAACTCGTCGAATCCGCCCTCTTGCACTTCCCGCACTGCTTCCGCGGTCAACGGGTGCCAGTAGCGCATGGCGAGGAAGACGCTGGCGTCCAGCGACCTGCGCAGCTCCCTCTCCAGGGCCGTGGCCTGGGCGCGGGTCAACTCCAGGATGGGCGACTGGCCGCCGATTTCCGTGTAGTGCCGCTGCACCTTGCGGGCGCGGCTGCGGGCCGCCAGCCGGGCCAGGGGCCGGCGGGCCAGGCGGGCGAAGGGAAAGTCGATGATGTCCGGGTCGGAAAAAAGGTTGAAGAGGAACGGCTCGATGGCCTGCAACGAGTCGGGCCCGCCCAACTGGAACAGCACCACCGCCAGCCGCTTACGCTTCATGCGGTCTGCGAAGGCCCCTGGAGAGATGCGGCAGCAGGGAGGAGCCGGGCAGGGGGCGGCACCTCAGGCCCCTACCTGGCGGCGGGAGGCAGCGGCTTCCACCGCCGCCACCACCGCGTCGGTGAATTCCGTAGTGGAAGCCGATCCCCCTACGTCCGAAGTCAGGTGGCGTCCTTCCCGGTAGAGGGCGTGGATGGCCTGGCGCACGGCCTGGGCGGCGGCCGCCTCGCCCAAGTGGTCGAGCAGCATGGCGCCCGAGAGGGCCAGGGCGGTGGGGTTGGCGACGTTCTTGCCGGCGATGTCGGGAGCGGTGCCGTGCACCGCCTCGAAGACGGCGTGCTCGCTGCCCAGGTTGGCCGCGGGCACCACCCCCAGGCCGCCCACCAGGCCCGCACAGAGGTCGGAGACGATATCGCCGTACAAGTTCTGCAACAGCAGAAGGTCGAACTGCTCCGGCTTCATCACCAACTGCATGCAGGCGTTGTCGACGATCAACTCCTGGTAGTTGATTTCCGGAAATTCGCCGGCCACGCGGCGGACGCAGTTCAAGAACAGCCCGTCGGAGAGCTTCATGATGTTGGCTTTATGGATGGCGCAGACGGTGCGGCGGTGGTTCGCGCGGGCATACTGGAAAGCGAAGCGGGCGATGCGAGTGGAAGCGCGCTCGGTGACGATCTTCAAGCCTTCCACCACCCCGGGCACCACCGTGTGCTCCAGACCGGCGTAGAGGTCTTCGGTGTTCTCGCGGACGATGACCACGTCCACGCCGTCGAAGCGAGTCTTCAGCCCGGGGAGGTTGCGGACGGGGCGCAGGTTGGCATAGAGCTCCAG
This sequence comes from Acidobacteriia bacterium AH_259_A11_L15, assembly GCA_027717655.1. GTDB lineage: Bacteria > Acidobacteriota > Terriglobia > Acidiferrales > 2-02-FULL-67-57 > 2-02-FULL-67-57. Next base: position 17,002 of record JALLOH010000013.1, on the reverse strand, counting down.
GGCTTGCCGCAAGGCCACGTTCAGACTGCGGTGGCCCTCGGCGACCGGGGTAGCCATGGGGCCCTTCAAGGCCACGCGGGTGCGGCGAATCGAATCCAGCCAGCCGGCGTGCAGGAGGCGGTCGCCGCGGCGGTCGGTGACCGGTTCCGCCTCCACTTCCTCCCAGTCGAGCTTGACGCCGGTGGCGTTCAGGATGCGGCAGGCGGCCGCCGACACTTCCGGCCCGATGCCATCACCCGGAATCAACGTGACGCGGTGCACCGTCCCTCCGCCCGACCCGACAAGAGTTCATTCTAGGCAAAACGCTCCAGGCGCACAAGGCGAGCGCGCCGGAAGGGGACCCGCCCGGCCCTCTCCGGGCGGCCGTGGTCGCAGTTCGACCCTCTTCCGCCGCCATTCAACCCCCCTAGCGACCACGCCGCGGGCGCAGGGGTTGACAACCCGGTAAGTGATTGGTATAAAAGCCTTGAAGGGTAGAAGAGCGCATAACTGGGAGACGAGGAGCGACAATGGGTCTTCAACTCACGGACATGGCCATCAGCAAAGTAAAGGAAGTGATCACGCAGCAGAACCCGGCCCCCGCCGGGCTGCGCATCGGCGTGGTAGGCGGAGGCTGCTCGGGGTTTTCCTACCAAATGGGCTTCGAGAGCCAGGCGACGCCGATGGACAAGGTGCTGGAGTTCGACGGGCTGAAGGTGTTCGTCGACCAGACCAGCTTGATGTACCTGGACGGGACCGAGGTTGACTACATCGAGGCGCTGGAAGGCGCGGGCTTCAAGTTCAACAACCCCAACGTCAAGAGCACCTGCGGCTGCGGGAGCTCCTTCAGCGTCTAATCCGGATTCCCGGCTAAAGCCGGCGAAGAGCTTTTGAAGCCGAGGGCTTCAAAAGCTCTTTTTGTTTGAGGAGTGCGGTTTCTGCGGATTTTGCGGTTTTCCCCATCGCCTTTTTGGCCCCAAAACCCACTCCGAGTAAAAAAACCTCCGCAGAATCCGCAAAAACCGCAAAATCCTTAGACATTCTGGAGGCTGGATGCTAGAGCTTGGAGGCTGGAAACCAGGTCGGCCGGCAGGGGTGACCCCGGGAGAGGAACGAAATGCGTCAAGAACGCGTTCTGGACGCATTTGCGGCCATGCCTGGAAAGCCTCCCAAGCCCGTCTCTCGCTGTGCCTACCCCGACTGCGGCGTCGTATTCTCTCCGGTCCGCTCGTGGCAGAAGTACCATACCGCCAACTGCCGCAAGCGTCATTGGGAGTGCACCCGTGGCCGCGGAGATCAACCCGTCGCCGCGCTGACTTGCCCCCACTGCGCCGCGCCCCTCTCCCTGGCCCTCCAGCCCGTTGCCTGCCACGACCTGTAGCGGCGACTTTACGTCGCCACGAATCGCAGGATAAACCCGCCGCTACACCTCGCCACGGTAGCGGCGACTTAATGTCGCCACGAATGGCGGGATAAACCCGCCGCTACACGTCGCCAAGCTAAGGGGTGGGTAGCAGCGAGGAAGCCGCAGCCTTCCTCGTCGGTTTTTCGCTAGGCCGAGCGACGCAGTGCTTTCAGCAGTTTGGGTAGAGCAGGGGCTTGCCTGTGGTGCCTGCCCTGAGCTGAGCCGAAGGGAGCGAAGCCGAACCCTCCCCTGCTGCTGAACCCGGCAAGGCACCCTTCGACTGAGCCCAGAGCAGGTAAGGCCTTCCTCGACCCCAACCCGTGTCCACCCTATTTTCTCTTTTCTTTTTTCCATTTTCGTTTTTCGACTTCCCGCAGTCAACTCGCGCTCTGCCCGGTCAAAACTCGGAGCTACCAGTGAAGAATAAGCCCGAAGCATGAGGCACGAAGCACGATTTTTCATCTATGATACAGGCAAGGACAAAGCGATGGACGCGGGCTGGGAGCGCCGTGTAATCTGCTGGGGAGAAGCGCAGAGGGCAAATGAAGATCGCTCTGGTCCAGAGCAATCCGACGGTCAACGACTTCGCCGGCAACAGCGCGCTGATTCGCCGCGGGGCGGAAGAAGCCCGCCGGCGCGGCGCCGAGCTGGCGGTCTTTACCGAGCTTTGCCTGTGCGGCTACCCGCCGCGGGACCTGGTGGAAAAACCAAGCTTCCTCGAGGACAACCGGAAGGCACTGGAAAGGCTGGCCCGCTCGCTCCCGCTGCCCGCTATCGTGGGCTTCGTCGGCCGCTCCGGGGACGACACGGGCAAGCAGGCGATGAATTGCCTGGCCCTGCTGGCCGACGGGGCGATTCGTTTCGAACAGGCGAAGCGGCTGCTGCCTACCTACGACGTCTTCGACGAAGCCCGCAACTTTGCCCCCGCCCGCTCCCAGTGTACCTTCCCCTTCTGCGGCTCGCAGCTCGCCCTGACCATTTGCGAAGATTGCTGGAACGACAAGACCTTCTGGGAGCGCCGGCTCTACGACTGCGACCCCATCGAGGAGCTGGTGGGGCAGGGAGCCGACCTGCTGATCAACATCTCGGCGTCGCCCTTCAGCCTGGGGAAGCGGCGGCTGCGGCGGGAGATGCTCCAGGCGCTGGCCCGCCGCCACCGCCTTCCGGTGGCGATGGCCAACCAGGTAGGCGGGAGCGACAGCCTGATTTTCGACGGCTCCAGCCTGGGCGTCGACCCCACCGGCCGGGTGGCGGCCCAGGCGTTTTCCTTTGCCGAGGACCTAGTCCTGTTCGACACCGCCACCGGCCAGGGGGAAATCCACCCGCAGCCGGAGGAGGGAATCGAGGAGGCCTTCGAGGCGCTGCGACTCGGCACCCGCGACTACGTCCACAAGTGCGGCTTCCGGCAAGTGCTTGTCGGCTTGAGCGGAGGGATCGACTCTTCGGTGACCGCGGCCTTGGCGGTGGCTTCGCTGGGGGCCGACAACGTGCTGGGCGTGGCCATGCCCGGCCCCTACTCCTCCCGCCACAGCTTCGAAGACGCGCAAGCGCTGGCCCGGAACCTCGGCATCCGCTTTCTCACCCTCGATGTCCGCGAACTCTACCAGGCCTACCGGCAGGCGCTGGCCGAGCCTTTCCGCGACCGCCCCGACAACGTCACCGAGGAAAACCTGCAAGCGCGCATTCGCGGGAACCTCCTGATGGCGCTCTCGAACAAGTTCGGCAGCCTGGTGTTGAGCACCGGGAACAAGTCGGAGCTGGCGGTGGGCTACTCCACCCTCTACGGCGACCTGGCGGGCGGCCTGGCCGTCATCTCCGACGTGCCCAAAATGATGATCTACGACCTGGGCCGCTACCTCAATCGGGAGCGGGAAATCATCCCGGAGAACTGCTTCCGCAAGCCGCCCTCAGCCGAACTGCGCCCCGACCAGACCGACCAGGACTCCTTGCCGCCCTATGACCTGCTCGACGAGATTCTGAAAAGCTACATCGAAGACTGGGAAACCGCCCCGGCCATCGCCCGGCGGCTCCACGCCCCCCTGGAGCGGGTACGGGAGGTCGTCGAGCGCGTCGACCGCAGCGAATACAAGCGCTACCAGGCCCCGCCCGGGCTCAAGATTACCTCGAAGGCCTTCGGGCTGGGCCGGCGCTTCCCGATCGCCCAGCGGTATACTTCACCGGAAGGAAAAGGGGAGAAGTAAGTATGCGTAAACGAACGAAAACCATCCTGCTGGTTGTCGGTATCCTGGCGGCAGCGGCTTGGCTGGGCGCCGCCCGCGCCGCTCCCCAAACGAGCACGGGCCCCAGCGAGCAGCAGAGGGCGCAGGTCCGCATGCGGGTGGAAACCTACCTGCGCTACTTGTTTGCCTGGGGAACAGACGTCGAAGTCACCGTGGGACGCCTGCGCGAGTCGGCCATCCCCGGCCTGTTCAGCGTCCTGATCCAGGCCCGCACTCAGGAGGGCGGGCTAGAAGAAGTCATCCTGGTGAATGCCGACGGTCGCTACCTCATCCGGGGGGAATTCTTCAACACGACCCAGGATCCCTTCGCCGAAGCCCGGGAGCGGATCATCACCGCCGGCCAGCCCCGCCTGGGGCCCGCGGACGCTCTGGTCACCATCGTCGAATACGGCGACTTCCAGTGCCCGACCTGCCGGGCCGCCTACCCGGTGTTGGAAACCATCGTGGCCTCACACGACAACGTCCGCCTCATCTTCAAGGATTTCCCGCTCACGCAGAAGCACGACTGGGCCATGGCCGCCGCCATCGCTGCCCAGTGCGCCTACCGCCAGTCCAACGAACGATTCTGGCAAGTCCACGACTACCTCTTCGAAAACCAGGACCAAATCACGCGCGACAACCTCGACGCCCGCCTGGACGCCCTGGCCGCCCACCTCGGCATGGACACCGAGCAGTTCCGCACCTGCCGCCAAACTGAAGCCACCCGCTCCCTGGTCGAGCAATCCATCGAGGAAGCCCGCCAACTCCGTGTAACCAACACCCCCACGCTCTTCCTCAACGGTCGCCGCCTCGTCGGCGCTCCCCCCCAGCAAGTCCTCGAAGACCTCATCGCCTACGAGGTATCCTTCCGCCAGCAGGGAAGTCCACCCCCTAACCCCTAAGAGCCTGATCTTTGCTCTCTTCGCCGCCCCCAGCCAGGCTTTCTGCCCTCCCCGCCCAACTTCACATAATATCTGTTATCGGCGTACGACTGGGAGGGGGTGCACGCAAGGCGGTTACAATGGGCGAACTTTCGAGGTATCCTGAACCTGCGGAGGCGACCACCCGTGGCGTACCGGACCGAAAAGGATTCGCTGGGCGAGAAGAAAGTTCCCGCCGAGGCCTACTACGGCATCCAGACCCAGCGCGCGGTCGAAAATTATCCCATCAGCGGCTACCGCGCCCACCCCGTACTCATCCGCGCTATAGCGATGATCAAGAAGGCGGCGGCCTTGGTCAACCAGGAGTTGAACCTGGTGGACGAGCGCCGCGCCGGGGCCATCCGACAGGCGGCCGACGAGGTGATGAGCGGGAGGCTGAACGGCCAGTTTGTGGTCGACGTCTACCAGGCGGGCGCCGGGGTCAGCTTCCACATGAACACCAACGAAGTCATCGCCAACCGCGCCATCGAGCTGCTGGGCGGCAAGCGCGGCGACTACTCCGTCGTCCACCCCAACGACCACGTCAACTTCGGCCAGTCCACCAACGACGTCTTCCCTACCGCTATGCGCCTGGCCGCCATCCTGCTGATTGATGACCTGCTGGGAGAGATGGAGCGGCTGAGCCGCGCCTTTGCCCGCAAGGGCCAGGAATTCGACGCGATTCTCAAGTCTGGGCGAACCCATATGCAGGATGCGGTGCCGGTTCGGCTGGGCCAGGAGTTCGCCGCCTATGGCGTCGCCATCCTGCGGGCTTACGAACAAGTCCGCCACGCCCAGGACGGCCTGCGGGAATTGGGACTGGGGGGCACGGCCGTCGGTACCGGGGTCAACACTCACCCGCGCTATCAGGCCCTCGTGGTCCAGCGGCTCAGCGAGGTATCCCACCAGACTCTCACCCCCGCCAAGGACATGCGTTGGGCGATGCAGTCGAACCTGCCCCTGGCCGTGGCCTCCAGCGCCCTGCGGAACTACGCCCTGGAGCTGATCCGGATTTCGAATGACCTGCGGCTGCTCTCCAGCGGCCCCAACACCGGGATGGCGGAAATCAACCTGCCGGCGCTCCAGCCGGGCTCTTCCATCATGCCCGGGAAGATCAATCCCGTGATTCCAGAGCTGGTGGCGATGGTGGGTTTCCAGGCCGTGGGCGCCGATGCCGCCACCGCTATGGCCGTGCAAGCGGGGCAACTGGAGTTGAACGTGATGATGCCCGCCATGGCCTGGAACGTGCTTCACTCCGCGGAAATCCTGAAGAACACCACCCATCAGTTCAGCGCTTTTTGCGTGCAGGGCATCACGGTCAACAAGGAGCGCTGCCGCCGCTACGCCGAGTCCACCGTGGCCCTGGCCACGGCGCTCAATCCCTACATCGGCTACGCCAGGGCCGCCGAGCTAGCCAAGCTGGCGGTCAAGACCGGACGGACCATCACCGAGCTGGCCCTGGAGAAAAAGCTGCTTGACCCCAAGCAGCTCCGGCAAATCCTCGACCCACGCCGAATGACCGAGCCCGCTCCGCCCCTCCAAGAAGCCCGCCCCACCCCGAAAGCCAAGAAGGTCGCTTCCAAGCGGCCCGCCGCCCGCCGCGCCCCGGCCGCTAAGCGCTCCGCGAAGAAGCGCGCTCGCGCCGCCAGCAAGAAGAAGCGGGCCCGGCGCCCCGCGACCAGGAGGCCTGCTAGGAAAAAGGCTGCTCGCAAGCCGTCCCGGAAAGCCAAGCGCAAGGTCAGGCGGCCGGCGAGAAAAAAGATTACTCGCAAGCCGGCCCGGAAGCCCAAACGCAAGCGCCGCCGCTAGAGCCCAAGCCCTTCCCTCCTGGGGGCACTTCCCTGCCCTGCAATCTAACCCTTCCTTACACCTCGTGCTTGGCGCGTCCAGGCTGCGCCATAAGGATGTGGTTTGGCACAGGCTTGCCTTGACTTGCCTGTAAGGGCGCCCTAGCATCACCCGCGACGGGTAGGGTTTCCCCCAGTTGTGTGCGTACGAGGAGCTATGCCTGTACAAGAATCTGCTCCGGCCCCCGCCCTGGGTCCCGTCCGGCCGAAAGAGCGCATCGAGACAATTGACATCCTGCGCGGCTTTGCCTTGTTGGGCGTTATATTGGTCAACACATGGGCCTTCCAGAGCTGGTCGTTACCCTGGCGGATTGGGTACGCCGAGGTATGGACGGGAACCGCCAACCACATTGCCATGTGGATGATTGAATTCTTCGCCTCGGGGAGATTTTTCAGGCTCTTCTCTTTTCTTTTCGGCCTCGGGTTTGCCCTGCAACTGGGCCGGGCCGAGCAGCGTGGTATGCCCTTCTTCTCTGTGTACCGGCGAAGGTTGCTGGTTCTTCTGCTCTTTGGGTTGCTGCACGGGATGCTGCGCGGGACCGGGGACATCCTACACGCCTATGCGGTGCTGGGATTCTTTCTCCTGCTGTTCCGCAAGTTCTCCCCCCGAGCCCTGCTGGTGACGGCCTTGGTTTGCCTCATGACCCCCTGGGCGGTCAATGCCGTTCGCGCTCGTCCGTACTATGACTCCCTGACCGCTCCGCAGGCTTCCGAGCAGACATTACAGGAGGACAAACGAGATGAAGAAATGAGGAGAGCGCGACGCGAAGAGATCGTGCGGGTGCGTCGAGAAGGAACGCTCGGGGACAACGTGGCCTACAACCTGCAAAGCTTCGCATGGGATTACTCCAGCCCGAACCCGCTCGATTACCTTGGGTATGTGGGAGAGGAGTTTGTGATGTTCTTGCTCGGCCTCTACGCCGGGCGCCGCCGAATCTTTGAAAACATGCACGCACACCTCCCCTTCATCCGAAAGCTGCTGTGGTGGGAGCTGGGGTTGGGTCTGGTGGGAATTCCAGTCCATCTTACACTGACTCTCGTGTTGCCCGATCCCCCTCCGCTGCCTTATTTCGCCCACCGGGCCGCTCAGTTATTCCGAGCCGTTGGCGCTCCGGCATTTTCGCTCTTCTACGCTTCTGCCATTGTCCTTCTGGTGCAACGGGAAACCTGGAAGCGCCTACTGGCGCCACTGGGGGCTGTGGGGCGGATGCCGTTGACCAACTATCTGCTGCATACCGTTATCCACGCGGCCATCTTTTTCGGCGTGGGGCTGGGACTCTACGCCAAGATTCCCCCGGCGGCCACCGTGGGCGTGACCCTTCTCATGTACGGTTCGATGATTCTTCTGAGCGTTTGGTGGATGGGGCGCTTCCCGTTTGGCCCGGCGGAGTGGCTCTGGAGGACGCTCACCTACGGCAAGCTCCAACCAATGCGCGTTAGCCCGTGAGCGGCAGGGGCCGCTGGGCTCGAGAAACAAAAGGTGATTTGCATCGCTGTCCAACCCCGTGGCTCCTGCCACTGGGCTGGTGGCTTCTAAGAAACACCAAGGCTACGTGCGGGGAGGTTTCAGCGGCTGGGCGAGGAGCTGCTCCTTGCGGTAGACCATATCAGCGATGTTGAAGCTGGCCTGCTCGAAGCCGTGGCCGTGGGTGATGGCGTCGCACGGGCAAGCCTCGACACAGTAGCCGCAGAAGATACAGCGCGAGTAGTCGATGTTGTACACGGCGGCGTAGCGCTCGCTGGCGCTGAGGCGGCGCTCGGCGGTGTTCTCGGCCGCCTCGATGTAGATGCACTGCGCCGGGCAGGCCGCCGCGCACAGGAAGCAGGCCACGCACTTCTCCAGGCCGTTTTCATCCCGCTGCAGGACGTGGATGCCCCGGTAGCGCTCCTGGAAGCGGACGGGCTCCTCCGGGTAGTTCTCGGTCACCGTGGGGCGGAAGAGGGTGCGCAGGGTGACGGAAAACCCTTTGGCCAGGGTCACGGCCGTCTCGCCCATTTCTTTGAGGATCGACGCCATTGGGTGCCAGTATAGTCCCGGCGCTGAGAAGGGTCAAACCGGCGGCGCCAGCCAGCGCTCCAGTTCCTCCTCAAAGCGGCGCAGGGCGCCCAGCCGCTCCGCCGTGGCCACCACCTGGTGGGACTTCCACACGAACCACTTTCCCCCGCCGCGCTCCACCAACACCGAGAGGTTACCCTCGATCAACAGGCTCGGCGGAGCGGCTTTTTCGAGCCGGTCTGCCCCCACCGGCCGCAGCAGCGCGGCGCACCCGTACTTCCCCACCCCGAGGCAGGCCGGAAACAACGGAAAACTGATAGGCGCGAACCCCTGGGCCAGCAGCGCGCGCAACCGGGCGATGTGGGCTTCGGTCAGCTCCACCAGAAAGCGGCAAGCCGGGCGCCGGCCTAGTGCTTCGGCTCCAGGGCTTGCAGGATGGCCCGCAGGGTCTCGGCAATCTCTCGCTTGAGCACCACCGACTTGCGGAAGCGCAGCTTCAGCTCGAACTCACCGTTCGGGGCCCGGTAGGTGTAGACGAAGGGCTTCAGCCGCACGGTCTGCGGCTTGCGCTGGGCGCGCGCCTCGCTGCGGCTCATCCCCTGAGCCAGCCGCCCCACCAGCTCGAGCATCTTCTTTTCGTTCGGCTGCCGGGCTACTTGCAGGAGCAGCGACTTGGAGGCGAGCTTGGCCTCGTTGCACCTCTTGCGCACCGCGGGCGGAATGGCCCGCAGGGCCAGGGCCTCGGTCACGGTGGCGCGGGACTTGCCGATGCGCCGGGCGATCTCCTCGTGGGTGTAGTCGAACTGCGCCCCCAGGGCGTAGAGCCCCTCGGCCTCCTCGAACGGGTTCAAGTCCTTCCGCTGCAGGTTCTCGATCAAGGCCATCTCCAACATTTCGGCCGAGTCGGCGTCCTTCTCGATGCAGGGGACTTCGCTCAAGCCGGCGGCCTTGGCGGCGTGGTAGCGGCGCTCGCCGGTGATGATGGTGTACATATCTTCGGCCGCCTCGTAGCGCACCAGCAGCGGCTCCAGCACCCCTTTCTCGCGCACCGAGTGGGTGAGATCTTGCAGGTTGCCCAGATCCTTGCGGGGCTGGTTGGGGTTGGGGCGCAAGCGCTCCAGGGGAATCATCTTCCCGATAGCGGCGCCGGTGAGCGCCGAGATGCTCTCCACGTAGTGGTGGTCGTGACGCATCCTAACGGTGGGGGGCAAGCCGGTTCGCTTCGACACGTTCAAGCACCTCGCGGGAGAGTTTCACGTATTCCTGCGCCCCCGGTGACTTGGGGGCAAAAGTCAGAACACTTTCTTTGTAAGCCGGGCTTTCTTCCAGGCGCACGCTGCGGCTGATCTGCGTCCGCAGCAGCTTGTCGCCGAAGACGGACTTGATGTGTTTGTAGCTGTCGCGGGCGATGTTGGTGCGGGGGTCGTACATCGTCACCACCACGCCCAGCAAATGCAGGTCGGGGTTGGGCCGGGCCCGGATGCGCTCCAGGGTCTCCAGCAGGTCGTCGGTACCCTCCATGGCAAAGTAGGCGGCCTGGATGGGCACCAACAGGTGCGTGGCGGCCACCAGCGCATTCACGGTCAGGATGCCCAGCGCCGGGGGCGTATCGATGACGATGAAGTCGAAGTTCGAGCGGATGGGCGTGAGCGCATCCTTCAACCGGAAGGGAGCGTCGAACTGCCCCACCAGTATCTGCTCGAGCTTGGCCAGCGAGATGCGGGAGGGGACGATCGAGAGGTTCGGGGCGCTGGTGGGCCGCACCAGGGCCTCGAGCGGCAGGCGGTGATCGGAGAGGACATCGAAAAGCGATTGTTGAATGTCGGAGGGGTTCAGGAAGGAGATGCTGCAGTTGCCCTGGGGGTCGGTATCGATGAGCAGGGTGCGCTTACGGCGCTGGGCAAAGGCGGCGGCGAGATTGATGGCGGTGATGGTTTTTCCGACTCCCCCCTTCTGGTTTGCGATCGCGATGATCGTCGCCAAGCCGCGCACTCCTTGGCTGCGATGACTCCAGGGACCCTACATCTTGTATTTACCCAGGTCTTCGTCGCCCAGATTTTCCAGCCAGCGCCGCAGCTCCTCGTTGCCCACCTTCTCCGAGACGGCGCTCGCGATCTTCGAGGACTTCAAGACGGTCTCTTCCACGTAAATGGGGGCGTCGGTGCGGAGGGCCAGAGCCAGGGCGTCACTCGGCCGGCAGTCGATGGTGATGCTGTTGCCGTTGCGCTCCAGCCAAATCAGGGCATAGAAGGTATCGTCCCGCAGGTCGGTCACCACCACCTTCTTCACCGTGGCCTTCAGCCCCCGGAGCACGTTCTTGATCAGGTCGTGGGTCATGGGCCGGGGCGTCTGTACCTTCTCGATTTCCAGGGCGATGGCGTTGGCTTCGTAGACGCCCACCCAGATGGGGAGGATGGAGGTGCCCTTCACGTCCTTGAGAATGACGATGGGCATGTTGGTGACCGGGTCCATCATCAACCCGCGGATCTTCATTTCGATTTCCATCCCTCCTCCTTCCGCCGTGGCATCACCCGACACGGGCTTCTACTGCACTCGCTCCCCCACCAGGCTGTTGGGCCCCGCGCGCCTGACCCGCACCCGGGCGTAGCTGCCCAGCTCCGCGGTGGGAGTGGTGAAGTTCACAACCTTGTTCGTGGTGGTCCGTCCCACCCACTGCGCTTGCTTCGGGTTGTGGCTTTCGACCAGAACCTCAAACTCGCGGCCCACCAAGGTTTCGTTGCGGGCCAACTGAATCTCTCGCTGGCGCGCCTGCAGGACCTTCAGCCGGCGGCCCTTTTCCTCTTCGGGTACCTGGGGGTCCAACGCCAACGCCGCCGTGTTCGGCCGGGGCGAAAACATGAAGGAAAACGCCCCGTCGTACTGGACCGCGTCCAGCAGGGTCAGCGTCTCCTCGAAGTCCGCCTCGGTCTCGCCCGGGAATCCCACAATGATATCGGTCGTTATGCTAATAGCACGTCGGGCGCTGCGAATCAATGCGATTTTCTCCAGGTACTCCTCCCGGGTGTACTCCCGGGCCATGCGGCGCAGAACGCTGGTGGAGCCGGATTGCACGGGCAGGTGGACGTGGTTGCAGAGCGCGGGGTGGGAGTCGATGGCTTCCACGATTTCCCGGCTGAAATCGCGCGGGTGCGAGGTGGTGAAGCGCACCCGGCGGATGCCCGGAATCCGGCCCACGGCCCCCAGCAGCTCGGCAAACCCCATCCGCCGCGGCGAGGGGTCGCGATAGGAATTGACGTTCTGGCCCAGTAATTGAATCTCCGTGTAGCCCCCGGCCACCAGCCCCCGGGCTTCCGCCAAAATCGAGTCGCTGGTCCGGCTGCGCTCCGGGCCGCGGGTGAAGGGGACGATGCAGTACGCGCAGCGCTTGTCGCACCCCTCGATGATGGTGAGGTAGGCGCGAAAGGGGCTGGCGCGGCGGGTGAACTCGGTTTCAAAGGCTTCGTCGTCGTAGGTGAGCCCGGTGGCCCGCTGCCCATCCTGGAGCCGCACCAGCAGAGCCGGCAGCTTGCGGTAGCTGGCCGAGCCGCAGACCAGGTTGACGTAGGGGACTCGCTCGAAAATCTTCTCTCCCTCCAACTGCGCCATGCAGCCCAGCACGCCGATCTTCTTCCGGCCGGCCAACGCGTCGGCCTTGAAGTGGCCCAGGCGCGAGTAGACCTTCTGCTCGGCCTTGTCGCGGATGGCACAGGTGTTCAGCAGCACCAGGTCGGCTTCGGCCGAAGAGGCGGCGGGATGATAGCCCTGGGCCAGGAGTTGCCCGGCGACCTTCTCCGAGTCATGGGCATTCATCTGGCAACCGAAGGTCTCGATGTAGAACGTCTGCGGTTTGCCCGCTCCGGCGCCCATCGCAGCGATTCTAGCACGGCCTCCGAACCCTCACAAGACAACTGCGGGCAACTTTTGTGTCGCGGGCGTGGCCGTCAAATTGACTGCCCCGAAAGCTTGTGCTACTTTGACTTCGCGGCGCCGGAAACGTCCGAACGGAGGCGAATGGCCACGGCAACTCTCTGGGCCCTACAAAGCGACCTGACCCGCTTGCTGATGCAGACGGGCTGGGTGGCCCGCATCGTCCTTCTCATCCTCGTGGGCTTCTCCATCTTCTCCTGGGCCATCATCTACCGGAAGTACACCCTTTTCCGGCGCGCCCGCGAGCACACGGAGAAGTTCCTGGAAGCCTTCCGCGGGGCCGAGCGTCTGCCGGAGGCGAAGCCGCTGGCCAGCGCGTTTCCCGCCAGCCCCCTGGTGACGGTGTACGCGGCGGGCGTGAAGGAACTGGAGGACCAGGGCGGCTCGACCAACCCGCGCGGGAGGGCAAACACCAACGCCGCCGCCATCGCCATGCAACTGGCCTCCTCGGCCGAGCTGACGCGGCTCGAGCACCGGATGAGCTTCCTGGCCACCACGGGGTCGGTGACCCCCTTCATCGGGCTGTTCGGAACGGTGTGGGGGGTGATGGGCGCCTTCATGGGCCTGGGCGAGGCGGGCGCGGCCACGCTGCGGGCGGTGGCCCCGGGCATCGCCGAGGCGCTGATTGCCACCGCGGCCGGGCTGTTCGCGGCCATCCCCGCGGTCATCGCCTACAACCACTTCCTCCACCAAATCCGGGAATTCGCCACCCGGATGGACAACTTCGTAATGGAGTGCATCGCCCGCGCCGAGAAATTAAGTTCCTAAGCCGGAGGACCTGCCATGGTTACCCCCAAACGTGAACGCCGAACCGGGAGCTCGCTCGCCGACATCAACATCACGCCCTTCGTGGACGTGGTGCTGGTGCTGCTGATCATTTTCATGATCACGGCGCCCATCCTGCAGTCGGGGATCGAAGTGGAACTGCCCAAGACCAAAACGGTCCAAGCCATCACCGAGGAGCGCCTGGTGGTGACGATAGGCCGGGGCGAGCGGCTCTATCTGGGGAACGAGCTGGTCAACATCCACGGGCTGGGGGCGCTGCTGCAGGCGAAGATGCCGGCGGGGCAGACTTCGGTATTCGTCCGCTGCGACGAGTCGGTCCCCTTCGGAGTGTTCGCCACGGTAATGGACACCATCCGCCAGGCGGGCATCGAAAACATCAGCGTGGTGACCGAGCCCGTGCGCCAGCGCCGCCGGTCCTAGCTGCCATGCCACAGGCCCCTGCCCCAAGAGAAGACCTGAAACGGCCCGTGGTGGTCTCGGCCGTGGCGCACGGGTTTCTTGTCCTCCTCGTGCTGGTGGCGTTTCCGCAGGAGCAGCGGGGCGAGCCCTGGGGCGGGCCCGGAGGCGGAGCGATTGCGGTGAATGTGGTGCGGAATCTGCCCGGCGTTCCCCTGCCGCGGCCCCTCGTGGTGGCCGAAGGCCGACGAGCCACCGAGGCTGCCGGATTGCATGAAGGCCAGCCGCGGGAGCCGGAACCCGAGCCGCAGGCGACCGAGATTCTGCAGTTCGGCGAAGAGCAGCGGCGGCGCAGGTCGCCCTCGCCGCGCGCGGAACCCCGGGCGCCGCAGCCGCCGGGGGCGATTCCCTCGGGCGAGGGCGGGCCCCCTGCCCTGCCCTATACGCCCTTCCAAGTAGGGCCGGCGGAAGGGGGAATGGCGTTCGGCTCCGGGGGGAGCTTCGGGCAGCGCTACCCCTGGTACGTGGAGAGCGTGCGGCGGCGAGTGAGCAGCAACTGGCTGCTTTCCACCGTGGACCCGTACGTGAAATGGGCGCCGCGGGTGGTGATTAGCTTCGAAATCCTGCGGGACGGCACGGTGGTGAACATCCAGGTGATGCGCTCCAGCGGGGAGGCCTCGGTCGACCGCTCGGCCATCCGCGCCATCCAGGAGTCCTCCCGTCTGGAACGGCTGCCATCCGACTACGCCGACGACAAGGTGCTGGTCGAATTCTGGTTCGATTTCCGCCGCCAATGAACCCGCCACAGGCAACCAAAGGGGTCCCGCCGCGTCTAAGGCGAACGATGAAGGGGCGCTATTGGCTTTCTGTGGGGCTGCTTGTTGGTCTGGCCCTGCTTCCTTTCCAGCTGCATCCCCAGCAGGATTGGTTCCGGACCGGCACCGGCCTGGGGGTGGAGAAGGTGCGGCTGGGCGTCCCGGCCTTTGCGGCGGGCAGCGGCGAGGTGCGGCGGGCGGCGCGGGTGTTCCACACCGTGCTGAGGAATGACCTGGCGGTCAGCGGCATCGTCGAGCTGGTCAGTCCCAGCTTCGAGCCGCTCCAGGTCCCCACCCTGCCGGCGGAGTTGCGGCCGGAGGAGTGGGTGGAGTCGCCCACGCGCGCGCATATGGTGGCCTATGGCAACCTGCAATTCAGCGGGAACCAACTGTTCGTCAACGCCTGGCTGTCCGACGTGCGCAACCCGCAAGTGGCGCCGGTGCTGACCCGCCGCTACCGGGCCGACCTGACCGAGGAGCAGGCGCGGCACCTGGCCCATCAGTTCGCCGACGAAATCGTAGGGCGGCTGAGCGGGGGCTTGCCGGGGATCGCCCGGACCAAGATCGCGTTCGTCAGCGACCGCACGGGCAGCAAAGAAATCTGGGTGATGGACTACGACGGCCACAACCCGCAGCGGGTGACCCGGTGTCGCTCCCTCTGCCTGACGCCGCGCTGGTCGCCGGATAACAGCCGCCTGGCCTACACGGCTTACGAGCAAGCGGCGGCCAGCCCGGAGGTGCCGCGCACTTCGATTCAACTCTACTCGCTGGTGATGAACCGGCGGCTCGCCTTCCCCTACCTGGGCGGCACCACCACCACGCCGGCCTGGTCGCCCGAGGGGACGCAACTGGCGCTCTCCTCCAGCCGCACGGGCGACCATGAGATTTACGTGGTGGCCAGCGACGGCGGGCGGATGCGCCGGCTGACGTTTTCGGCGGGGGTGGACATCTCGCCGGCCTGGAACCCGCGCACTGGCCGCCAAATCGCTTTCGTCTCCGACCGGGGCGGCTCACCGCAGATCTACCTGATGGACTCCGAGGGAGCGAGCGTGGAGCGGCTGACGAACGGCGAAGGCTATGCGGTCTCACCCGCCTGGTCGCCCAACGGGCAGATGATCGCTTTTGCCTGGCAACGGGAAAAGGAGAACTTCAACATCTATGCAATGGACGTGGCCACCCGCCAGACCATCCAGTTGACCCGGGACAGCGGCCGCAACGAACAGCCCAGTTGGGCCCCCGACGGCCGCCACCTGATCTTCCAGTCCACCCGCAGCGGGCGCAATCAACTCTGGCTGATGCTGGCCGACGGCACCGGGCTGCGGCAACTCACCTTTGAGGGAAGGAACACGGCCCCCCACTGGTCTTTTTCCGTGCGATAATGCGGTTTTGGGGTTGCAGGAAGCGGCCAGGGTAGTATGATGGGGCCCGATCCGGGAAGCAAGAAGGCACACCAGCGGAGGTAGAAGAATGGAACTGCGTCGTGGATTGCGCTGGAGCGGGTGGTTGATTCTTCTGGTGGTGGTGATGCTGGCGGGCTGCAAGAAGAAACCGGCGGCGCCGCCGCCGACGCCGCCGCCGCCGCCGGCACCGGCGGCGCCCACAGTCACGCTGCGGGCGGTGCCCAGCGTGATCGAGCGCGGGCAGTCGACGACCCTTTCCTGGAATTCGACCAACGCCACCGAGTTGCGCATCGAGCCCCGCGTGGGTTCCGTGGGTCCGCAAGGCTCGACCAGCGCCCAGCCCCAGCGCTCCACCACCTACACCGTGGTCGCGGAAGGGCCCGGGGGGCGGGCGGAAGCCAGCACGCGGGTGACGGTGAACGTCCCGCCGCCGCCGCCGCCGAGAGAAGTGCGGCGTATCCCTCTGCGGGAAGCCTTTGAGAAAAGGGCTCGGGATGCCTTCTTCGATTTCGACAAATCCAACATTCGCCCCGACGGCCGCATCGCCCTGACGCAGACGGCCGAGCTCCTGCGCGAATACCCGGAGGCCCGGGTACTCATCGAGGGGCACTGCGACGAGCGCGGTACGACGGAATACAACATCGGCCTGGGGTCGGATCGCACCAACGCGGCCAAGCAGTTTCTGGTCTCGCTCGGCATCACGGCCGAGCGGATAGAGACGGTCAGTTACGGCAAGGAGAAACCCTTCTGCTTCGAGAGCACTGAAGAGTGCTGGCAAACGAACCGCCGCGCGCACTTCATCCTGCTCAGCCGCTAAGGCGCCTCGCGGAAGTTGGGACCGGACGGGAGGAAAGCGGTGAAGAAAGTTCTGGTTTCCGCAGGAATCCTGGTGGCCAGCCTGGCCTGGCTGTGGCCCGCCCCCTCGGCCGCCGTCGACAAGGAAATCATCCAATTGCAGCGGGACGTGGCTCTGCTCCAGCAGCAGGTGCGCGAGCTACGATCCAGCCACGAGCAGAACATGGCCACCCTCCGGACCCTGCTGGAGCAGGCGCTGGATTCGGTGAACCGGATGGGGGCCAGGGTGGAAGAGCTGGAAACCTCGGTGCAAGAGGCCCAGGCGAACACCGCCAGCGAAGTGGACTCGCTGCGCACCCAGGTGCAATCGCTGCGGGATGCGGTGGACGAAGTCAGCGCCCGGCTGGGGCGGATGTCGCAACAGCTCTCCGAAACCCAGAGCGTGCTCCGCAGCGTGGATGCCCGTTTGACGCCCATCGGGGCGCCCGGAACCCCGCCGCCCGGGACTCCCCCGGCC
>JALLOH010000139.1 GCA_027717655.1 Acidobacteriia bacterium AH_259_A11_L15 | reverse complement strand
CGTGGTCGACCAGCCTGCGGCCATTCCGGTCTAGGATTAGCCCCCGCGGCGCCATCACCGGCAGGGTGCGGATGCGGTTGGCTTCGGCCAGCCGGGTGTAGTAGTCGGAGCGCACCACCTGCAACTGCCAGAACCCCGCCAGCAGCAACACCACCCCGGCCGCGATCCCGTAGCGCAGTAGGCTGAGGCGTTGGGGGGAGAGTTTCGGTTCGGCGAGTGGATGCATCCCCGGCTCAGGTGGACTTGCGGAAACGGTCCAGCAGATGGAAAACTACCACACCCACCAGCGCGTTTACAAGCGCCGCCTCCAGCACCCGCAGGCTCATGTAGTCGGCCGCGCTTCCTGGCAGGAGGCGCTCCACCGAAGCGTACAGGAATTGGTGGAAGTGCACGAACAGGAACACCAGCAAGAGCCGGGGCGCCGGCCGGTCCGTGTCCACCCGGGCGCCCAGCGAGGAGGCCGCGAACCCCACCACCGTCTTGGCCATCCCGTAGAGGCCCACCGGGTTCTGGCTGAGCAGGTCCTGCAGCACCCCCACCACCAACCCCAGCAGCAGGCCGCTCGACGGGTTGCGCCGGCTGATGCTGAAGTAGATCACCACCAGCAGGGGCAAGTCGAACAGCGAGAGGAAGGCGGGGAAGAGCGGCAGGAAGACCTGCAGCAGGATGGCCGCCAGCACCGCCAGCGACACCACCAGGGGGCGGAAGCGGTAGACCTCCGTGCGCGGTCGATACCCGAGCGCCATCCTGGTCGTGGTGTCCCGTCCGCTGCGCTAGCGCGCCGACTCCGGGGAGGAATCCCCGGTTTGCGCGGTGATGGTCAAGGTTTCCGGTGGGCCGGCCAGCACCAGCACATGCTCCAGGCGGGTCAAGCGGGCCGCCGGCTCCACCGTAATCTCCAAGAACAGCTCTCCCCGGCGCACCGACCTCACCCAGCCCAGCGGCAGCCCCTTGGGAAAGATCTGATCCTGGCCCGAGGTGACCACCTCGGCGCCGACTTCCACCGTCTCCTGGTTGGGGATGTAGTCCAGCCGGCAGGTGGACCCGCCGGTGCCTTTGACCACCCCCAGCAACCGCGTATCGGCCACCATCGCCCCCACGCCGCTCTTCTCGTCGGTGATCAGCAGCACCTGGGCGGCTCCGGGATAGGCGGCGATTACCTTGCCCACCACGCCGTCCGGGGTGATGACCGGCTGGTTGGGCTCCAGGCCGGCCTCGCGGCCGCGATTGAGCAGCACGGTGAGCCGGGAGGCGCCCGGGTTGGAGCCGATTACCTGGGCGGCCACCAGCGGGGCCTGTCCGTGGGTCTCCTTGAGTTCGAGCAAGGCGGCCAATTGGTCGGCTTCCTCGGCGCGGGTTTTCAACTGCTGCAAGCGCAGGCGGGCGCGGTCGAGCTGCTCTCGCAGCCGGCGGTTCTCCTGGTGGGCGTCATAGAGGGCGAGGTAGTTCTCGAAAAGCGAACCGGCGCCGTCCACCGCCCCGTAGAGGGTTTTCTCCACCGGGGTGATCACCGCCATCGCCCACAGGCGGATGAGGCGCACGTCGTTGTCGGCTTTAATCTGGTAGGCGAGAAAGAAGAGCTGGATCAGCAGCACCGTCACCAGCAGGCTCAGGTGACGGTAGCGCTCGATGAACTCCCGCATTGACGATTGGTTTATTCGATGCTGAGCTGCCGCAGCAGCCGGAAGTTGCTCAGCATCTTGCCGGTGCCTAGGGCCACGCAGGCCAGCGGGTCGTCGGCCAGCGAGACCGGCAGGCCCGTCTCCTCGGAAATCCGCTTGTCCAGGTTCTTCAGCAGGGCGCCCCCGCCGGTGAGCACGATGCCGCGGTCGCTGATGTCGGCCGACAGCTCCGGCGGCGTCCGCTCCAGGGCCACCCGCAGGGCGTTGATGATGGTGGAGACGCACTCGGAGAGGGCCTCGCGCACCTCGGTGTCGGTGATGGTGATGGTCTTGGGGA
>JALLOH010000138.1 GCA_027717655.1 Acidobacteriia bacterium AH_259_A11_L15 | reverse complement strand
TATCCAGCGGATTCCTTGAGGGCTGCGATGAGGGCGGGGACGACTTCGAAGAGGTCGCCGACGATGCCGTAGTCGGCTACTTCGAAGATGGGAGCGTTCTGGTCTTTGTTGACCGCCACCACGGTGCGCGCCCCCTTCATCCCCACCACGTGCTGGATGGCGCCGGAGATGCCCAAGGCCAGGTAAAGTTTGGGCGCCACGGTCTGGCCGGAGCTGCCGATCTGCCGCTCCATGGGCAGCCAACCTTCGTCGCAGATGGGGCGGGAGGCGGCGAGTTCGCCGCCCAGGAGCTCGGCCAGCTTTTTCGCCATCTCGATGTTCTTCTGCTCCTTGATGCCGCGGCCGACGGCGACGATAATCTCGGCCCGGGTCAGGTCCACGGCCTGCTTGGCCTCGCGGAAGAGCTCGCCCGGCCGGGTACGAATCTGTGAGGCGTCGAGCTTTACGTCCGCCTTCTTGATCTCGGCTTTCTTCCCGCCCTCCTTCACCTGGTCGGCGCGGAAGGCGCCCGCCTGGAAGGTGGCGAAGTGGGGCGGCTCGCCCACCGGCACCACGTCGGCGTTGGTCTTGCCTTGAAACATCTGCCGGATGAAAACGCTCTGGTTGGCGTCGTGGCGGAGGCCCACGCAGTCGCTGATCAGGCCCCGCTGGAACTGGGCGGCGAGCTTGGGGGCGAAGTCGCGCACCTGGTAGGTGTGGGGGAAGAGAACCAGCGCGGGCCGGAGTTGCTCGATCAATTGCCGGTAGGCGGCGGCGTAGCCGTCCGGCGTGTAGGGCTCCAGCAGGTCGTGCTCCACCAGCCACATCTCGTCCAGCTTCTTGCCGGCCAGTTCCTCGGCCAGCCCGGCGACACCCTTCCCCGCCAGCGCCGCCACCAGGCGGGCGCCTTGCTTTTCGGCCAGTTGCTGCCCAACCACCAGGGTCTCCAGGCTCTGGCGGTGGAGCTTGCCCTGGCGCTGCTCGGCGATGACGAGAATGGTATCCGGCATCAAAACTCCCTCGCTGTCATTCTCAGCCCCGAACCTTCGGGGCGAAGAATCTCAGCTTTGCATTACAGCAGCGTTGAGATTCTTCGGCCCGCCGGGCCTCACAATGACAGGCAAACAACTTTTCCAACATGCTCCTAAAGGACCCGGGCTTCGTTCTTGAGTTTGTCCAGCAGCTTTCCGGCCACTTCTTTGGGAGCGCCCTCGATGAACTCGGTCTGCTTGGTTTTCTCCGGGACGTACACCTTCCGGGTTTCCTGGGTCGCTTTTACGTCCGCCGGCAGGACGTCGCTGCGCTTCATTTCGCGAATTTCTTTCTTCTTGGCCGCCATGATGCCCTTGAGCGAGGCGTAGCGGGGCTTGTTAATGCCCGACTGGATCGTCAGCACCGCCGGCAGGGGCAGCTCCAGCCACTGGAACCAGCCGGCTTCCAGCTCCCGCTTCACCTTCAAGCCGCCGTCCTGCACCTGAATCTCCATGATGATGGTGGCGTGCGGCAGGCCGAGGCGCTCGGCCAGGATGACGCCCGTCTGCCCGAAGCCGTGGTCGTCCGACTGCAAGCCGGTGAGGATGAGGTCGAACTTCTCCTCCTTCATCGCCCCGGCCAGCGCAGCGGCCATTTGCAGCGGGTCAAGCCGGTGGAACTCGTCGTCCCGGATGTGAATGGCGCGCTCGGCGCCCTTGGCCAAGCCTTCCTTGATCACCTGGCGGACGCGCGCGGGGCCCAGCGAGATCACGACAACTTCTCCCCCGTGCTTCTCTTTCAATTGCAGGGCGGCTTCCAGAGCGTAGTTATCCGGCTCGCAGGTCTCGTAGCTGATGTCGCCCTCGCGCACCCATTTGGCGGCCTCGTCGATGCGCAGGGGGGCGTCCTTGGCCGGGACCTGCTTCATACAAACGCCGATCTTCATTCCTTACTTGCCTTCCCAGCGCTGGAAGAGCAGGGCGGCGTTGGTGCCGCCGAACCCGAAGGAATTGGTGAGCGCGTAGTGCAGCTCGGTCTTGCGGGCCTGGTTGGGGACGTAGTCGAGGTCGCAGTCCGGGTCGGGCTTCTCGTAGTTGATGGTGGGGGGGAGAATCTGGT
>JALLOH010000137.1 GCA_027717655.1 Acidobacteriia bacterium AH_259_A11_L15 | reverse complement strand
CGTGTACCTCCTGCGTACCCTTCGCAGCGCCTTCCCACGTTTGCCGCACGTCGGCCTCGAGCTGCTCCTGGCGCGAGCGCACCCAGGGCGCGTAGTGCTTCTCCGTGATGCGGGTTGACTGATGGCCGAGCAGCACGGAAACGCGGTCGAGCGGGACGCCGGCCAGCAGGAGCTCGACCGCAAAGGTGTCGCGGAAACGGTGAGCGTGCCCGCCCGCAACCTTCGCCAAGTCGAACAATCTCCGTCCGCTGCCAATCTCCGACCGCGCTCTTCGGGTTCGATTGGCCGCGCCAGAAGAAGAATTGCCCGCACACAGGCGCGGCCTCAAGGGCCTGGACAACTGCCGGTGGGAGCGGGCAATAGACGGGCGTGCCAGTCTTTGCGGTGTAGAGCATGAGCTTGTCCCCCGTGAGCTTGCTGCGCTCCAGGGTCACCGCATCGCGGATCCGCAGCCCGGAGTAGCGCAGCAGCAGGACCAGCGCCCGCAGCCTGGCGGCATGGGCGCGCCCGGCCTTGGGATACTCCTTGCTGTACTTGTCGCAGGCCGCAAGGATCTTGACCATTTCGTCCCGCGTAAATGGCAATGTGGGTGCGTAGATGATTCGTGGATTCTTCAGCTTCTGAGCCGGGTTCTGGTTTATCCACCCCCCGTCTTGGCAGAAGCGGAAGAATGCACGCAGTCGCTCCAGCGTTTTCAGCGCCGACAGGTTGCTGTGCCGCCAGGATTCGCGGAAGCGCCGGAGCCAGTCAACGTCAAGATCAGCAATGTAGAGAAGGCCATTGTCTCGGGCGAAATCCTGAAGTTGCCGGAACAGTAGCCGATACTTGTAGAGCGTCGGCTCTCGCAGTCCGCGTGCAACGGCGTCGCTCTCAAAAGAATTGCACGCCGCCTTGACCGTGGTAGGCTCGGGCTTCTCTGTTTCAATCTTGCCTTGCGCCTCCCATTCTCGTGCTTTTTCGTTTGCCTTTTGCCAGTCGCGCAGCCCCAACGACTGTCGGACCTCCCGTCCACCTACAAACCCGTCAATCCAAGTGGGGCACTTGCAGCGACGATAGGCGCGGCCCTGGTCGCGATGCGGGCAAGCCCTAGTGTGCCGCCTGTAGATCGTTAACATTTTTCCCCCGCTTTCTGCCAGCGCGCTCTCGCAGCCTTGCGGCTCATCTCAGATAACTTCTCCCTACTCAGCTTCCTTGCGCGGGCTTTTCCACCACGTCGTCCAAGCTCAACCGCCGCTGGCATCTTCTTCTTCATGGCAGGGAGCGTAGCGCTACGCATAAGAGCTTGTCAAGCTATCTCTTCAGAAGCCGCCGGTACACCCGCTCCGCAACCGATTCAGGTATCCGCAGGGTGCGGTATCTGCGCTTGGAGAAAGCGCCACGGTTTTCGAGCACCAGCACGCCAGGCTCATTTTCAAAGAGCCGGCGTACCTTGTCGCGACTGAGCTTCCAAGCCTCTGCAATTTCGTCCACCGTGTAGTGGCGCTCGCCGATGGCTGTCGGTAACTCAAGTACAGGTTTACTCTCGACGCTCATCGATCCCACCGAGCAAGGCCGGAGAACGGCTCTAGTACACGTGCGGCACTCCTGACTTTGGCGTTCATTGCACCCTCACGGTGCGCTTGCGCCGGGCAAGGCAGACGCGGCAGGGGCCGGGCTGCCAGCTCAATTGCGCGCATTCCAAGCACGCGCAGCGGCCACGGTTGCCGCAGTGCAGGCAGCGTCCAGGCCCGCTGAGCGCAGTTGGCGGGGAAGGCATAGCGACAACCGCGCGCAGGGCCTCTAGCGCCCGCTGCACAATGGCGTCAGTGTCCTTCATCCCCGCTCACCTAACGGACTGGAAGGCTCTTCATCCACTACGTCTGCTACACGCTTTGTTTCCAGGCTCTTGAGAAAGCCCTTTCTAGCCGAGGTAGCAGGTCCATCCGCTACATCTGCTACATCTCCTGTCTCTAAGTCGTTGAAAAAGTTGCTCGTAGCGGATGTAGCATTTTGGGGCGCTCCATACCGGGATGTGACCGCGATTAGTTCAGAACGCTTGTACCCCCGCAGTATCTGGTGTCCCTGCCGATACTC
>JALLOH010000136.1 GCA_027717655.1 Acidobacteriia bacterium AH_259_A11_L15 | reverse complement strand
GTGCAGCAGCCGCGGGGCCAGCGCCTCTTCCAGCAGGCCCACGCTCTGGCTGTCCCCCAGCCAGGCGCCGCCGTAGCCCGCGACGAAGTTCCGCGGGGACTCGCCGACTTTGACCTTCTTTCCCTTGCGGGTGAGGAAAAAGGTGGCTGTGCTCTTTTCTTCGTCGGTCAGCTCCACCAGCAGCCGCTGCCCGTCGGGCGACCACCCCAGCCGCTCCACCGAAAAGCTGAAGAAGTCGCCCCGGCGGTCCCGGAAGGCGTCGTGCTTGAGGATGCGGCGGCGATCCTCCTCATCAACTTCGGTCACCCACACCTCGCCCGGGTAGACGTAGGCTTCGCGCACCCCTGCCGAGCGGCGTCGCACCCGCGTCTCGGTCCCATAGGCCAGTCGCCTCCCGTCGGGCGCCCAAGCGGCGATGATGGCCAGGTCGTCCTTGGTCTCGATCGTCTTCACCAGGACAGCCGTCGAAGCGGGCTCTTCGGACAGCGCAGTGAAAGCGAGCAAGGAAAACAGGCAGAGGCCGGCCAGGGAGAGGACTGCGGCTCTCATTCTTTCTTCTTCAGGCGGGCCAGCTCGTCCAGGCGCTTCTTGAGTTCCCGCTCGAACCCTTCTTGGGTGGGCGAGTAGTAGCGGCGGTTGCGCAAGCTCGCGGGCAGGCAGGGCATCGAGGTTGTGCGCTCTTCGTGGGCGTGCGCGTACTGGTAGCCCCGGCCGTAGCCCAGCTCCCGCATCAGGCCCGTCACCGGGTTCCGCAAGTGCAGCGGCACCGGCTCGGCGACCGTGCGGGCCACGTCCTCTTGCACCTGACGATAGCCTTCATAGAGCGCGTTCGACTTGGGCGCCAGCGCCAGATAGACGGCCGCCTGCGCCAGTGCCAGTTTCCCTTCCGGCAGCCCCACGAAGTGCACCGCCTGCATGGCGTCCACCGCCACCGTGAGCGCCCGCGGGTCAGCCAAGCCGATGTCTTCCGAGGCCATCCGCATCAGCCGCCGGACGATGTAGAGCGGGTCCTCGCCCGCCTCCAGCATCCGCCCCAGCCAGTAGAGCGCCGCGTCCGGGTCGCTGTTGCGCACCGACTTGTGCAGCGCCGAGATCAGGTTGTAGTGCTCTTCGCCCGCCTTGTCGTAGAGCAGCAGCCGCCGCTGCATCACGTTCTCCAGCACCGCGCGCTCCAGCCGCCGCTGGCCGTCGGCGGGCTTCGAGCCCAGCGCCGCCGCTTCCAGCGTGTTGTAAGCCACCCGGGCGTCCCCGTTGGCATAGACGGCAATCTGCCCCAGCAGCGCTTCGTCGGCTTCCACGTTCAGCGACCCCAGGCCGTGCTCCTTGTCCCGCACCGCTCGTTGCAGCAGTTCCTTCAACTGCTCGGGGCTCAGGGCATTCAGCACGTACACCTTGGTGCGGGAGAGCAGCGGCCCGATCACCTCAAAGGAAGGGTTCTCCGTGGTGGCTCCGATCAGGATGATGTTCCCTTGCTCGACGTGCGGCAGGAAAGCGTCTTGCTGCGCCTTGTTGAAGCGGTGGATCTCGTCAATGAAGAGGATGGTCCGTTGGCCCAACTCCCGCGCCCGCTCAGCCCGCGCCATCACTTCCTTGATTTCCTTGATTCCGGCCAGCACGGCGCTGAAGGGCACGAACTCGCTCGCAGTCATCC
Source organism: Acidobacteriia bacterium AH_259_A11_L15 (assembly GCA_027717655.1). GTDB lineage: Bacteria > Acidobacteriota > Terriglobia > Acidiferrales > 2-02-FULL-67-57 > 2-02-FULL-67-57. The sequence goes on along the minus strand of JALLOH010000136.1, from coordinate 445 downwards.
GGGCGATGATGCGCGCCAGCGTGGTCTTCCCCGAGCCCGGCGGTCCCCAGAAGATCAGCGAGGTCAGCTCGTCCTGCTCGATTTGCACCCGCAGGGGCTTCCCCGGCCCCACCAAGTGTTCCTGCCCGAGGAACTCCTCCAGCGCCTGGGGTCGCATGCGCTCGGCCAGCGGCGCCGGTGTTCTCCGCCGCTTCTTCGTTCCCGCAGCCGGCTCGAACAGACTCATGGCGCCTGCCCGAACCCTCGCTGGCGCGCCGCCTCGTAGAACGCCAGGCTGGCGGCCATGGCCGCGTTCAGCGAGTCGACCCCCGCCGCCAGCGGAATGCGCGCTTTCACGTCCGCCCGATCCTCGAACTCCTCTGGCAGCCCGCTCGCTTCCCGCCCGATCAAAAACGCCACGGATTTCCTTGGGTGCGGGCAAAAACTCCGCGGACTTCCGCGGACG
>JALLOH010000135.1 GCA_027717655.1 Acidobacteriia bacterium AH_259_A11_L15 | reverse complement strand
TGCCGGTGTTGATAATCAGGACTAGAGGGGATTACAGAGACGTTAGGACTCGAGCAGGGCCTGGCCGAGCTGATCAACTGCGTGGACGCCCTCATCGTCATCCCCAACCAGCGGTTGCTCGATACCGTCAAGCCCGGCACCAGCTTCTTCGAGGCGTTTTGCATCGCGGACGACATCCTGCGGCAGGGCGTGCAGGGAATCACCGACATCATTGCCCTGCCCGGGGTCATCAACCGCGACTTCGCCGACGTTACCACCATCATGAAAGGGGCGGGCTACGCGGTAATGGGCACCGGGGTGGCCAGCGGGGCCAACCGGGCGGTGGAGGCGGCTCGGACGGCGGTGGCCAGCCCGCTGCTGGAAGACGGCACCATCGAGGGCGCCCGCGGCGTGCTGCTCAACGTCACCGGGTCGTCCAACCTCAGCCTGCACGAGGTGCAGGAGGCTTCTGCCCTGGTGCAGAAGGTGACCCACGAGGACGCCAACATCATCTTTGGGGCGGTGCAGGACGAGGCGATGAAGGATTCGCTGAAGATCACCGTGATCGCCACCGGCTTCAAGGACAACCGCCCGCGCACCGTGGCCCGGCCATCGCTGCCGGAGCCGGTGCGGGCGGGCAGTTCACGCCCGGCTGGGAAAGCCAACGGCGGCGCGGCGGAGACGCCGCGGTTGACCACTACCGACCGCCACGACCTGGACGTCCCCGCCTTCCTGCGGAGGCGAATCGGCCCGGGGCGCTAGCGTCCACGCGTCACTCCAGGTAAAATGAGACCGCAAGCCGCCGAGGCTGGGCGGAGCCGTGGACTCGCTAATCTTGCCTCGCAGTCTCTGCGACGAATTGCTGGAGCAGGCGCGCCGGGCGCTGCCGGTGGAATGCTGCGGCCTGCTGGGCGGGGAGAAGAATGAAATCAGCCGAATCTTTCCCGCCACCAACGAACTGGCTTCCCCCACCGCCTTCGAGATTCCGCCCCCGGAGCTGTTTGGGATTTTCCGGCAACTGCGGGCGGAGAAGCTGGACCTGATCGGCCTCTACCATTCCCACCCCACCGGCGAAAACACTCCCTCGGCGCGCGACCTGGAGCGCGCTTACTACCCCGACGCCGCCTATGTGATCCTCTCCCCCCACCAGGACGCGTCGCAGCCGGTGCGCGCGTTTCTGCTGGCGCGAGGAGACGTGCAGGAGATTTCGGTCGAAATCGTGGACTAGCCCGGTTCCCACTTGGCCACTGCCTGCGTGCAAGGTGGCGATGAAGTTGGAACGGGGCTAGCTCCCAGCGGTTTCGTGGTAGATGTCGAGGATGCGGCGGACGGAGTCTTTCCAGGAAAAGCGTCGCACCTGCCGGTGGCCGCGCTTGACCAGCCGCTGTCGTAGCTTCTCATCCAGCAGCACCTGGCGGATGCCGCGGCTCAAGTCAAATACCTTTTCCGCGTTGACAAAGAGCGCCGCCTCGCCCAGCATCTCCAGGAGGGCCGGGGCGCGTTTTTGCGTGAAGCAGGGACCGTGCGTGAACTGCCGGTGGAGGTGCTCGGTTAAGGGCGGATTGCTTCGCTGTAGACCTCGAGGACGCGGTGCACGTTCTCCAGACACTACCCGGTCAGGGTTGCGCGCCACAAGGGGCGTGCATTCCTAGGCTACGGAGATTCTAACCGACTAAGGGCAAAAACTACTTGAATTCCCTAACAACACAACCCGCCAACTCATTTAACCTACGCCAATGGCTGTCACTAAGCAGGTCAACCGATTCATGGATAGACTTCTCGTTCACAACGCCATCGCTGAGTGTGTTGGCCTGGGTATAAATGAGCTTTAGCACCAGCCCGGTCTGGGTCTCGACGAGATTAGAAGGCATGCGGTGATGGATAAACAATTCAACAAAGTCTTCTAGCCAGTCTTTCCAATATCGGGCAAGCACACTTGAATCGACCTGCCGATCACAGCGTCGCGACTCTGCCACGGCATCGGCCGAATGAACATTGAGCACGCGGATTGCGACCCCATCGGGGAGCTGATGTGGGTGTTCCGCGGATGGCACGATAAAAATACCCCAGTCTGAACCCTCTTGAACAATCCTGAGGCTGGCACCCTTTTCGAGGAAGTCGAGAGCGATATTCAGCCGCTCAGCAATGTACTTGGCTCGAGTCCTAACGTCTCTGTAATCCCCTCTAGTCCTGATTATCAACACCGGCA
>JALLOH010000134.1 GCA_027717655.1 Acidobacteriia bacterium AH_259_A11_L15 | reverse complement strand
GTCCCGTAACAATTAGCCACTTTGTCATCCCGACCCCGCCCTTTCTTGGAAAGGGCGCGGGGAGGGATCTGCTTTTGAGAGTTCAACCCACCGGCTCCTGCCGGTGGGTTATCCTTGTGCGGGAAGGTAGCCGATGCGACGTCCCCTGATGGCGGCCAACTGGAAGATGCACAAGGCGGCGGGGGAGACCCGCGCCTTCTTCGAGAAGTTCAAGCCCCTGGTGGAGCGCGCCGACCACTGCGACATCGTCATCGCCCCGCCCTTCACTAGCTTGGCGGCGGCCGCCGAAGCCGCGCGCGGCTCGAACATCTCCCTGGCGGCCCAGGACATGCATTGGGAGAAGAAAGGCGCCTTCACCGGCGAGGTGGCGCCGGGGATGATCAGAGACGCCGGCTGCGAGTACGTCATCGTGGGCCACTCCGAGCGCCGGAATTTTTTCTACGAAACCGACGACAGCGTCAGCCGCAAGCTGGCCGCCGCCCTCGACGCCGGCCTCACCCCCATCGTCTGCGTGGGCGAAAAGCTCGAGGAGCGCGAGGCCGGCGCCACCGAGCTGGTGCTCACCCGGCAGTTCTTCGGCGCCTTCAGCGCGTTGACCGCGTCCCAGTTCTCCCGTATCATTCTTGCGTACGAGCCGGTGTGGGCCATCGGCACGGGCAGGACCGCCACGCCGCAGATGGCCGCCGACGCTCATCGGCTGCTGCGCAAGCTGAGCGACGAGCGCTTCGGGACCGAGGTGGCGCACAACCTGCGCATCCTCTACGGCGGCAGCGTCAAGCCCGACAACATCAAGGGCCTGATGGCTCAGACCGAGATTGACGGCGGGCTGGTGGGCGGCGCCAGCCTCGACCCGGACTCTTTTGCCGCCATCGTGAACTTTTGAAATTTTAGCTTTCAGATTTCCCATCGGGTTATGTCGGAAAAGGTTACCTGGACGCTGGCGGGGTTGATCACGGCGGGGTTGCTCTACGTGGGCGTGCACTTCTACGCGCCGTTGCTGGCCATGCTGCACGTGCTGGTCTGCGTCCTGCTGGTGATGGTGGTGCTCTTGCAGAGCGGGCGGGCGGCCGACCTGGCCGGGGCCTTCGGCGGCGCGGGCAGCCAGACCGCCTTCGGTCCTCGCGGCGCGGCGAGCTTTTTGTCGAGAGCCACTACCTTCCTAGCCGTTGTCTTCATGGTGACCTCGCTGACCCTGGCCATCTACGCCTCCAGTCCCGGGCGCTCGGTGGCCGGGCAGGCGGCCCCGGAGCAGACGGAGACGGCCGAGCCCGCTCCCCCGCCGCAGGAGTAATTCATCCTTTCGCTTGCGTAGGGCAAGGGTTTAGCTGTCCTGCCTGCCCTGAGCGTAGTCGAAGGGAGCTTGCCGAAGGGTCCCTTGCTTCCTTCACGGGAAAGCCCTTACCCCGTTGAGCACACGGGACTCCCCCGCGGAGCCTCGCGGCGGGCTGTTTACACCCACCGACCCTCTACGCTAAAATCCATTCCGGCTGCGGAAGTGGTGGAACTGGCAGACACGCCGTCTTGAGGGGGCGGTGCCGAAAGGCATGTGGGTTCGAATCCCACCTTCCGCACTCAATTTTCCTAGGGAAAATTGACCCCGAGCGAGTCCCGATAACATCGGGACGAGCCGAGGGGCCGCAATGAGCCGAGGGATTCCCACATACAATTTCCCACCCGGTTGGTGCACTTACCTCTTAGTCTGTGAAGAGGGGACGTTCTATTGTGGCCTCACGCGTGACCTAGCCCAACGAATTCTAGACCACTCACAAGGAAAGGGAAGTGGCTACACGAAAGGCAAGCAGCCCACAACTTTGGTTTGGTATGAACCCTTCGAGAACCGCGCCGCCGCAAGACGTGAGCGCCAAATCAAAAAGTGGGGCCATAGCAAGAAGAAGGCATTAGTCGAAGGCAATCCCAAATTCCACGGCCTTGGGATTTGCGTGTGGGTTCCCCTCGGCTAGGCTCCTCGCTTCCGCTCCGGGCCTGCTCGGGATGAACTTCTCCCACCTTCCGCACTCAATCCCGCTTCTGCGGGATTGACCCCGAGCGAGTCCCGATAACATCGGGACGAGCCGAGGGGCCACACAGTTGCCCCGCCTGCTCTGAG
>JALLOH010000133.1 GCA_027717655.1 Acidobacteriia bacterium AH_259_A11_L15 | reverse complement strand
CGTCAGGTTCCTGCCGGAAGGCCCAGGGGCTATGAGAGCGGTTTCTCACAAAGAACAACAAAGATACCTGGCGGCGGCTAGTCCGCTGCTTCGGGATGTGGCAACGCTGATCGTAGAGACGGGTATGGGACCGGAAGAGGTGTTCACGATCAAGAAAGAAGATGTGCACTTGGACCGGCGCTACCTGTTTGTGCCTACAGGAAAAACCAAGTTCCGGCGGCGCAACGTTGCGTTGTCTGACGTAGCTTTCGAAATCCTGAAGCGCAGATTGGCTGAGGCAAAGGGTTCCTACCTGTTTGCCCACAGGAAGGACCCAAACAAGGCGCTCACAACCGTCCGTAAAGCTCACCGGATGGCGGTGAGAAAGGCAAACATCGATCCCTGGTTCCGGCTCTACGATCTCCGGCACACCTTCGGATCGCGGATGGCGATGGCGGGAGTGGACCTGGCAACTCTCAAAGAGTTGATGGGCCACTCCAATATTTCGACCACCATGCGCTACGTGCATCCCACTCCGGAGCACAAACAGGAGGCGGTGCGAAAGCTAGAGCGGTTCAACCTGGAGCAGATGTTTGCCGCCTACGAGGGACAGTGGGGGTCCCCACAAAAGTCCCCACAGTAGGAAATCGCGGGATGAACAGCACCTCTAAGTTGTTGACAAGGTGGAGGGGCTGGGGGGATTCGAACCCCCGACCTGCGGTTTAGGAAACCGCTGCTCTATCCAGTCTGAGCTACAGCCCCCGAGAGGGGTGAGGGGGCGAGTGTCGCGCCCCGGTCAACCGGACCCGGACCAAGACCAGGACGATTCTACTTCCTCAGGAAGTTGAAGTCTATCGAAGCTAGTACCCCCCGAGAGGCGGATGCGGGGGTGAGCCGGGCCAACTACGAGGCGGAGGGGCTGACCTCGGGCTCATTTTCACTGGCCACCACCAGGATGGGCACGAGGGTGGCGGTAAGCGCCAGGCCGGTCACTGTCCAAAACAGGAGGAACCCGCCTCGCCTCTTGTCGTTGTCCTCTTCCTCCTCGGCGTTTGGATCTTGGGCGGGTTGCGCACTCCCAAGGGCTTGGAAGCCGGCCGGGACGACTACTGGTTCGGCCCGGCCTGCGATCAGGATCTCTGCTTGCCCCCGGGAACAACTGACCGAGGTCGGCCCGCCCAGGGCCGCGGTGCAGACGGCGGGAGAGCCGGAAGGGGAAACCAGGCGCACCTCAGCTCCCGGCAGCTGCAGGCTAATCGCCTGGCCCGGGTTCTGCTGAGCGAAGTTAGTTGGCACTACTGGGGCTCACCCCTTCTTCATCGCCGCGACGTAGTACCAACGGGAGAGTTAGGGCTGCGGCACCTCCCGCCCGAGCAGGAAGCCCCAGCAACTTTCGGAACACACTCCTAGATCCCGGTATCACCAATACCCGCTGTCCGGCTGGTACGACGACAGTTTGACCTCCCCCTTTTGCGTTCACCGCTCCATCGGGCCCCTGATTTGAACCTGTCGCGTCCAAAAACTTGGGTCCAACTTTGATCCAATTGGTGCCAAATGCCGTACAAAACTGTGAGGCTAGACCGAGGAAAGGGGTAGACGAACCAACAGGATAGCATTCTAGGAAAAATCAGCGGGTTCCAGGTTGCCTTCGGGCAGGCTCCCCTCGATAGGCTCGGGGCGAGCAGGACAGGCGAGTCCTGCGCGGCTCACCACTACCTCCGTCGGACGCAGAGTAGGAATCTGCGAATCCTCTTGCAAAAGCGGCCCCGGGAGGGATAATTTCTCGCAGTTGTCGGGCGCGGTTCATCTTCTCTGGGAAGAAGTGTAGCAGGCAAGGCTGCATTTCATGGCGCAGGTTTTCCACCGCAGCACGAATACCCTCTCGAAGGCAAGTATCTTCGGGGCGGTGTTCATCGTGGCCGCGCTGCTCTGGCTGCTGCTCTACATCCAGCGGTCGTCCTACATAACCCAGGCCACGGTGGCGCGGCCGCAGCCAGTGCCCTTCAGCCACAAGCACCACGTCAACGGGATGGGGATCGACTGCCGCTACTGCCACACCTCGGTGGAAGAGAGCTCCTTCGCCGGCCTCCCCCCGACCAAGACCTGCATGAATTGCCACTCGCAGATCTGGGCCGACAGCCCCACCCTGGAGCCCGTCCGGGCCAGCTTGCGTACCGACACGTCCATCGAGTGGACCCGGGTGCACAACCTGCCCGACTTCGTCTACTTCAACCACAGCATCCACGTGCAGAAGGGCATCGGGTGCTCCAGCTGCCACGGCCGGGTCGACCTGATGC
>JALLOH010000132.1 GCA_027717655.1 Acidobacteriia bacterium AH_259_A11_L15 | reverse complement strand
GGGGGGGGGCGGCTTACTATTGGCTGCGGCGGCGGGTGACGTTCTGCCTGGTGGGGGTCACGCCCAAGCACTTTATCGTCATCGACCACAACCGGGGCCGCTTCTTGCCCCCGGCCTTGCAAGGCTTGAGCGCCATCCAGTATCCCAAGACGATCGACAAAGAGCTTTCCACCATCCTGCACTACGTCCTGGGCGATGGCACCATCCACGACGTGCGCTTCCAGGACTTTCGCCGGCTGCCCGACAATCGCCGCGCCGCCTACCGCATCAAGCAGGCCATCTACGAAAACGTCTACCGCGAACCCTCCTGGGGGGTGGCCCGGGAGGGAGAAGTCATTCGATGAGCGGCCGGGCGAGCCCCGCCGGAGCCGGGCGAAGAGATTTTTCCCCACAGGGCGCGGGAGCCGCAGAGAAACCCAAGAAACTTTGGAAGCGGGTGCCCCTCTTCCGGACTGGATCGGGGGCTGCGCCCGCCTAGGCGCGGCGCGCTTCAGCGGGGAGAGGGGGACCGGCAAACTCAGACAGTTTTGTCCTTCGCATAGCAAAGGTCTTCCACCGGACAATCCGGGCAGCGAGGGCGACGCGCCTGGCAGACCAGCCGCCCGTGCCAGATCATCTGGTGGGGGATCAGAATCCACTTGTCCCTGGGGATGATCTGCAGCAAGTCCTGCTCGATCTTCTTGGGGTCTTTCTGCTGGGTCAGGTCAAGCCGCTGGGCGATGCGGGTGACGTGGGTGTCCACCACGATGCCGCTGGCGAGGCCGTAGGCGGTCCCCAACACCACGTTGGCGGTCTTGCGGGCCACGCCGGGCAATTCCAGCATTTCCCCCATTGTCCGCGGCACCTTCCCCCCGCGCTTTTCCACCAGGGCTTTGCCCGCGCCCAGGATGGACTTGGTCTTGGCGCGGAAAAAGCCGGTGGACTTGATTTCCTGCTCGAACTCGCGCGGGTCGGCGTAGGCGAAGGCTTTCGCCGACTTGTACTTCTTGAACAGAGTCTTGGTCACCCGGTTGACGCGCTCGTCGGTGCACTGGGCGGAGAGGATAGTGGCGACCAGCAATTGCAGCGGGTTCTGGTGTACCAGGGCGCAGGTGGCCTTGGGATAGACCTTGTCGAAGCGTTCGAGCAGCTTCTTCACCCGCTGTTTCAGCGGCAGCTTGCGGGGGTTCCGAACCCGCGGGAAGCGAAAGGGAACCGGAAAGCGGGGGTGCTTGGGGCCTTCCGCCATCGGGCTTGATCAGCCGCCGAGCAGGCGGAGCACGTCGTCGAGGGGCCGGTGGACGCAGGTGAAGATGGGGGTGTCGCGCAGGGTGTAGCGGCTGGCCTCGCTCTCCCGCAGCTCCATCACCAGGTCGACGAAGTCTCCCGGGTAGTCGGACTCGAAGGCGAGGACGAACTCCTGATCATCGAGGCCGAACGAATAGGTGGTGTTGAGCTTCACCCGCGGGTACTTGTGCCCGACGGCGATGTGCTCCTTCATCATCCCCTGGCGGACGGACTCGGTCAGCTTGTACCACTCGCGCGTCTTCACAAAGGGGTAGATGAACAGGTACTTGTGCTGGCCGGGCTGGATACGGCCGCGGCTGTCGGTCTGGCCCTCGTGTTCGTGGCCCACCAGGTAGATGGAGCGCTTGGTCATTGAGAGATAGGAGTAGGGAATCGTCAGGTACTGGCCCAGGCCGGTGGCCGCGAGCCGAGCCGACATCTCTTGGAAGGGGTCCAGTTCGTAGCCGATGCGCCACAGCAGGAAGTCGCAGTCGCCGCGGATGCCCGCGAGCGAATAGGCGAGGATGGTCATCTTGCCGGCGTAGTCGTTGACCACCTGGCAGAACTCATGTTTGCCGCGCTCGCGCTCTTCGGCGGCCAGCCGCCGCCACGCCGGGTCCACCTGGTAGAAGCGGAAGTTGACATATTGCCGACCGCTGTTTTTCTCGCTCATAGTCCTCTTGGCTCCCCGACGCGAAACCAGAAATATAGCACAATCCCTGTCATTCCGAGCCCCGACGCTTCGGGGCGAGGAATCTGCATTTGTTCTTGTGAAATGCAGATCCCTCCCTTCGACTCCGCTCCCCTCGGCTTCGCTCGGGGTCTCCGCTTCGCTCCGACAGGGCAAGCGGGATGACAGGGCTACGGGTTGCGCTCCTTGAGGCAGTCGAGCAGCTTGCGGAACCCGCCTACGCTCAAGCTCCGGCGGGCGAATGGGGAGTATGCGTGAGGGGAAGATTAGCGTAGAGGGTGCTGCTTCAAATAATCGAGGAGCTTGCGAAAGGCCTTGCCGCGGTGGCTGTGGCG
>JALLOH010000131.1 GCA_027717655.1 Acidobacteriia bacterium AH_259_A11_L15 | reverse complement strand
GAAATCCGGTTCCCATAGACGGGCCCGCGACCGCAAATCTCGCACCGCTTCGCCATCAGTTCACTCCAGTGGGTCTATCAGAAAACCTAGTATAGCAAAAACTGCCCTTCTCGCCCAGCCCCCGCCACGCCCGCCGTGATTGACTTTTCCCCGAAGGTGCACTAGCTTGGGCAGCTTCGCTTTGTACTTCCCATCGCCGAGGAGCGTTTCCATGAAGCGGATAACCCGTCTTTCCGGCTTTCTGTTCTTGCTCATTGCCGTGCTGGTGGGCAGCCAACTTCTTCCCGGCCAGCAGGAGCACCCGCTGGCGGGCGTCGACCGCCGCATCCTGGTCGAGATTGCCGAGAACTCCGAGCAGATGGAGAACCTGCGCTATCTGACCGACCGCATCGGGGCCCGGCTGACCGGCACGGAAGCCCTGAAGCGGGCCAACGAGTGGACCGCACAGCGCTTCCGCGACTACGGCCTGAGCAACGTGCGCCTGGAGGCGTGGCCCATCGAGCACTCCTGGCGGCGCGGCACCGCGCGGGTGCGCGTGGTCGCTCCGGAGGAGGAGTGGCTGGCTGCGGAAGTGGGCGGCTGGAGCCCGAACACGCCCGGGCCGGTGCGCGGGCCGCTGGTTTACGTCAAGGCGGAGACGAAGGAGGAACTGGAAGCCTACCGCGGCAAGCTGGGCGGCGCCATCGTGATCACCAGCGAGCCCAGACCCCGCAAGCGCAAGGAGGAGCGCCCGCTGCGTCCGCGCGAGCCGGAGCCCCGGCGCGACTTTGCCGCCCGCATCCAATTTGCCCGCGTTCGCGATGACTTCTTCCAAGAAGAGGGCGTGCAGGGCATCCTGCGCGATTCCGACAAGAATTTCGGCCTCTTCAACATGTCGGTGGCCAGCTTCGGCCATCCCTACCAGCCAGCGCCGATTCCGGTGGCGTTCCTGACCCCGGAGAGCTACGACCTGCTGTGGCGGCTGGCGCAGGACGGACAGGGAGTCGAGGTGGAACTCGAGATTTCCGGTTGCGAGTTCAGCGACGGCCCGGTCGAGGTCTACAACACCGTGGCGGAAATTCCCGGCAGCGAGAAGCCCGACGAGGTCGTCCTCCTGGGCGCGCATCTGGATTCCTGGGACCTGGCCACCGGCGCCACCGACAATGGCACCGGCGTTTCGGTGGTGCTGGAGGCGGCGCGCGCGCTGAGCCAGCTTGGCCTGAAGCCCAAGCGCACCATCCGCTTCGTTCTTTTCTCCGGCGAGGAGCAGGGCCTGCACGGCGCGCGCGCCTACGTCGAGGCCCATAAGGACGAGCTGGAGAGAATCTCCGCCGTCCTGGTGCACGACGCGGGCACCGGCCGCGTAGAAACCATCGCCTTGCAGGGCAACGCACAAGCCTACGACATCCTTCGCGAGCTGCTGGCACCGCTGCGGCAAATGATCGGCGTCGCGGACCTGAGCCTGCGCACCTTGGGCGGCTCCGACCACGCTCCCTTCAACCGCGCCGGCGTGCCTGCGTTCTTCTGCCAACAGGAACGAGCCACCTACCGGCAGACCCATCACTCCCAGGTGGACACTTTCGACAAGGTGATTCGGGAAGACCTCTTGAACGGCGCCCAGGTGATGGCCGTGTTCGCCTACAACGTCGCCCAAGCGGAAGCGATGCTGCCGCGGCCCCCCAAGAAGGAATGACGCCGCAGCCCCCGTGCGGCTAGAATGCCGGAAGGAAGGCCAAGAAGCAAAATGGCGACCCGCGCACTCCTAGGCCTGTTGGCGGCGGCGCTGTTGCTGGGCGGCTGCCGGTCGAGCCCGGAAAGGCAGCACGAAGTCTGGGCGGAAGTCAACGGGCAACCCATCTTCCGCTCCCAGGTGGAGGCCTACTACGAGCGCGAAATCGGCCTCCTGCCGCAGCCGTTGACCGAGGAGGAGGCGCTGGCCCGCAAGCTCACCATCCTGACCGAGCTGATCCAGAACGAAATCCTCGCCCAGAAGGCCGCGCAGGCCAACCTGACCGCCACCGAGGCTGAAGTGGAGGCGCGCCTGCGGGAGCTGCGCGCGCTGTACAGCGACCAGGAGTTCGAGCGCCGCCTGCGGGAGCAGGCCATGACGCTGGAGGAGCTGCGAGAGGAATTGCGGAAGGAAATCGCCATCCGCAAGCTGCTCGATCGCGTCCTGGGCAATCGCGTGGAAGTCACCGAGCAGGAAATCGCCGACTACTACCAGCAGAACCAGCACCGCTTCCGGTTCGTCGAGACCCAGTA
>JALLOH010000130.1 GCA_027717655.1 Acidobacteriia bacterium AH_259_A11_L15 | reverse complement strand
CAAGACCGCCAGGCTTACCGCCAGCCCCGCCCTCAGCGGGGCCAGCAGGCCGCGGGCAGCTCTCCAGGATGGCATCGCAGACTCCTTGGGCAGGATTTCGGCACTCGGGTCAAACCACAAAGACGAAAAATCTCCCCTGGGGGTTACCGCTTTTTTGGGTCCCAAGATGCCCGGGACAGGGCGAGCGAATTATCCCGGTCCCGAATGCGGGCAAGCCCGACTGCGGGCAAGCGAGAAAGCGGATGCTAGCGGCTGCGCGGGCGACTGTCAAGGTGTCTTGGGCTGACAAGCCTGCGGAAAAGGCGGTAGCATTGGCCCCAGGAGGTGACCCATGCGCTGCCCGGTGGTCCTTTTGATTTGTCTGGCAGGATTCCTCGTCCCCGGCGGGGCGGCTGCGCCCGGGGGGCAGGAAGGGCAACCCTCTGCGGAAGGGGCCGCCTCTCTCGAGATCAAAAGCGGCTACATGCTCGAAGAAGGGGAGATCCACTTCGCGCCCTTTGGGTTCGTCGATTGGGGGGCGCAAGCGCGCCGGCACGCCGACGTGGATGTCGAGCACCCCAGCCCGGAACAATTGCAACGGCTCAGGCAGAAGATAAACATGTTCGGCAGCTCTGCGGTGAGCTACGAAGCCCCGCTGGGGCCGGGGCAGGAGGAGGGTTTTTACTACTTGCTGACCAGCAACGGGGTCGAAGAGCTCCAGCCGCGAAGCCTGACGAGGACGGTCAGCTTCACCTTTGACGCCGAGAAAAACGAGATCCTTGAGGTCGCCCACTACGGCTTCGTGGTGGCCACCCCGGCGAGCGGCGAACCGGCCCGCGAAGGCGGGTTCGTCCTCTGGTCGGGGAGCCCGCTCGAGACCAGTAGGCAGCCGGTGACCGCCAGCGCCGAGGGCGAGCCCTCTCTGGGTTCGCGGGTCGAGAACGGGCAGAGGCAGTGGTTCTTCCGCGAGGGAGGGCGGACGGTTCAGTTCTACGAAATGGAGGGGCCGTGGCCGGAGGGAATCCTGGCCGCCTATGTCCTCACCGTGCGACCGGGGAACCGCCGCTTCCTCCTTGTGCGCTGGGAGCCGGACCGGGCGTGCGCCTCGGTCTGCTGCGGGCTGGCCTATGACCTGTATGAGATCGGTCCGGAGCTCGAGTCGGTCACCTTTACCTACTATCAATGCGAGGTCTAGGCCCGGCTGCGCCGGGGATGAGGCGGGCGCGCTTCGAGCGCTTGGTGGAAGAGGCATTGGCCGAGCTGCCCGCGCGCTACCGGAAGCTGCTGGAAAACATCGTGGTCATCGTCGAGGAGTATCCCCGTGGGCAGCGCCGTCGGCGGAAGGCGGCGGCGGACAAGGAGCTAGTCTTGGGCGAGTTCTACGGCGTGCCGCGCACGCAAAAGAGCGTCTTCGAGCCCGGGCCGCCCGACCAGGTGTTTCTCTACCAAAAGAATATCGAAGCCGTCTGCGACTCGGAGGAAGAAATCCGCGAGCAGGTGCGCCTGACGGTGCGGCACGAGCTGGGGCACTACTTCGGCCTGGAAGAAGACGAGCTCAAGCACCTGTAGGAGCGCTTTTACCGTGTCATTCTGAAGAGCCCCGCCTCTTCTTTTGGGCGGCCCTTAGCCTGTAGGTTTCGTTCAACTCAAAGCAAGCTGTCATTCTGAGCGAAGCGAAGAATCTCACCTGTGATACAGGCACCGCTGAGATTCTTCGCCTGCCCTGCGCAAGGCCGAAGGGTCGCCCCGCCTCTTCGCGCATGCAATGAACGTTCAGGTCAGGGTGCGGGCGAAGGCGGCGAAGCCTTTGAGGATGTGGAAGCCGAGGCGATTGTAGAGGCGGACAGCGGGTACGTTCTCGGCGGTCACGGTGAGCGAGACGCCCCGGAAGCGGCGGGCGGCCAGGCGGGCGAGCGAAGCGTCCATCAAGCAGCGTCCCAGGCCGCGGCCCTGCCACTCGCGCGCGATGCTGACCTGGGTCACGTGGGCGATGCCGGGGGCCACCTGAGAGGTGAGCACCACGCCCAGCAAAGGCTCTTCCTGCCCCGGCGGCAGCGCCACCAGGGAGCACTCCGGCAGGAAGAGGCCGCAGCCGGGGAAGATGACGATGTTCTTCAGAAAGCGCAGGGCCCCCGAGCGGTGGCCGTACTGGTCGTTGATCTGGCTGTCGACGTGGTCGCGGTAGGCGGCCAGCACCAAGTCGGCGGTGGGCTCGAAGTAGCGGTCGTCCCAGGGGCGGAGCTCGAGGCCGGGCGGCTGCTCCGGGGGAGGCCGCCTGTCCTGGGGCCGGAGCGATTTGTACATAAACAGGCGGGGAAAGGAGCGGAAGTCGCGGGCCAGGAAGATGGGGGCCAGGGGCTCGGTCCCCCAGGGGATGAGTTGCGCCTCGAGGCGCCGGAGCCGGGAGGATTGCTCGAGGGTGTCCAGTAC
>JALLOH010000012.1 GCA_027717655.1 Acidobacteriia bacterium AH_259_A11_L15 | reverse complement strand
CCTCTCGGGCCGCGAGATGGAAGTCGTCCGCTGCGTGGCCATGGGCGGAGTGTCGAGAGCCCTCGCGGCTTCGGCGCAAAGCGCCGGCGCCGAGATTCGGGTCGGCGCGGACGTGGAACGCATTCTGGTTAAGGAGGGCCGCGCCGCCGGCGTGGTCTTGCGCGGCGGAGAGGAACTCCACGCCCGGCTGGTGGCTTCCAATGCGGACCCGAAGCGGACGTTCCTCCGACTGGTCGGCGAAGAGCATCTGGAGCCGGAGTTTGCGCAGGCGGTGCGGAACATTCGCATGAACGGCTGCGTGATGAAGATCAACCTGGCGCTGGACGGGCTGCCGGAGTTCCGCGCCTGGCCGGGGACGGGCGTGCAGCCGCCGCACCGGACGACGATTCACCTCTGCCCCGACCTCGAGTACGTGGAGCGCGCCTGGGACGACGCCAAATACGGCCGGCCGTCGGAGCGGCCGATGCTGGAGATCACGATTCCCACGACGTACGACCCGACGCTGGCGCCGCCGGGGAAGCACTTGATGAACATCTTTCTCCAGTACACGCCCTATCATCTGCGCGAGGGCGACTGGCGGACGCAGAAGGAGAGCTACGCCGACCGGGTGCTGGACTTGATCGAGGAGTACGCGCCCAACTTCAAGAGCCGCGTCCTCCACCGGCAGGTGCTCTCTCCGCTCGACCTGGAAGAGCAGTTCGGGCTGACCGAAGGCAACATCTTTCACGGGGAGATGAGCCCCGATCAGCTTTTCTTCCTGCGGCCGGTGGCGGGCGGGGCGCGCTACCGGACGCCGATCGAGGGACTTTATCTTTGCGGCGCGGGAACCCATCCCGGCGGCGGGGTGATGGGCGCGCCCGGCTACAACGCCGCCCGCGAAATCCTCCGCGGCACGCGCCACTATCGGAAAGGGAGTTCAAGGACTTGAGATCACAAGCTGTGACGTCAAGTCTATGGGGTGTAGGAAAGTGAAGGTGGCTACTGGGCTGGAAGGCGAATCACTCGAGGCCGGGCGTTTTCCTCAAAGTGGCAGCGCACGGCGTCTTGCACCATGGCGCGGAGCTCATCGAGGGTGTCCGCTTGGGTGTGGATGGAATATCCCAGGGCGCGGGCGGCGAATCCGCCTTCGGGCGATTCCTCGATGGCGAAGATAATCTCGCTGTCAGCCATTCCGACCTCCCGAGACATTATACTCCAAGCGGGGTGATGGGCGCGCCCGGCTACAACGCCGCCCGCGAAATCCTGAAAGCCCGGCGCCGCTGACTGGCGATCATTCTCCGGTTGGCCGGGGAAGGAAGATGGTATATAGCTAGAGCCGCACCCGGCCGGGAGTGGCCGGCTGGCGGTTGAGGTTCCTAATTCATCCAACGCGAGGTGACCGATGAGGTCTCGTCTCTCTGGTTTCGCCCTCCTGGTAGTTCTCTACGCGAGTGTGGTGCTGTCGCTCTCCGCGCAGCAGATACCGACTCCGGAGGAATTTGCCGGCTTCCGGATGGGGACCGAAGGGGAGCTGGTGAAGTGGCCCCAGATCGTGGAGTACCTGCAACGGGTGGACCAGGGGAGCGACCGCGTGCAGGTGGTCGAGCTGGGCAAGAGCACCAACGGCCACCCCTTCCTGCTGGTCATCCTCAGCTCGCCGGCGAACCTGGAGCGCCTGGAGGAGATCAAGACCACGCAGCGACGCTTGGCCTATCCCTATGACCTCACCGAGGAAGAAACAAAGCGCCTGGCACGCACTTCGCCCGGCGTGCTGCTGATCACCCTGAACATCCACTCGACCGAGATCGGCTCCTCGCAGATGGCCCTGGAGCTGGTGCACCGGATAGCGACCGAGGACTCGCCTTGGATGCAGAACATCCTGGACAACGTGGTCTTTCTGCTGGTGCCCTCGTTCAACCCCGACGGGCAGATCATGGTGGTGGACTGGTACAACCAGAACAAGGACACGGAGCACGCGCTGGCCTCGATGCCCTGGCTCTACCACCCCTACGTCGGCCACGACAACAACCGCGACGCCTTCATGCTCACCCAGGTGGAGAGCCGCTTGGTTACCAAAGTGTTGTACCAGGACTGGTTCCCGCAGGTTTATGTCGACGAGCACCAGATGGGGTTCACCCGGGCGCGCATGTTCGTGCCACCCTTCCGCAACCCCATCAACCCGAACGTCGACCCGCTGGTGTGGGCGGAGAACGGGCTGCTGGGGTTTGCGATGTTCACCGCCCTGAACGAAGCCGGGCTGGAAGGCGTGACCTATGACCAGTACTACACCAGTTGGTGGCAGGGGGCCTTCCTGATGGAGGCCTGGTGGCACAACATGGCCGGGCTGTTGACCGAAGTCGCCAGCACCTGGATGGCTACTTCGACCGAGCAGGAGAAAGCCAAGCTGGGTGTGCCGCCCAAGGGGCCGCCGCCGAGTTTCGAAGAAATCTTCCAGCGGTTGGAGGAAGACCCCAAGGCGCCGCTGCCGGCCCCGCGCGACGTCATGCCCCGCAACAACTATCCTCGGCCCTGGCTGGGGGGCCAGTGGACGCTCAGGGACATCATCGACTACGAGCTGGTGGCTACCTACGGTTTGTTGGAGGCGGTGGCCAACAACCGCAGCGTGCTGATTGAGAACCAGGTGAAGATGGGGAAGAACGCCATCGAGGCGGGGCAGAACGGTGAATCCCCGTACGCCTGGGTCTTTCCGGCCGACCAGCACGACCCGGGAGCGCTCAACCGTTTGCTGGAGGTGATGCACTCCGGCGGGGTCGAGGTGCACCGGGCCGAGGAGGCGTTTACGGCCGGCGAGAAGGACTATCCCGCCGGCACCTACGTCATCCTCATCGGCCAGCCCTACGGGCGCTACGCGAAGGACCTGCTGGAAGTGCAGCGGCACCCCGACCCCAAGGAGATGCCGCCGGGGGCGATGGCCGACCAGCCCTATGACGTCACCGGCTGGACGCTGCCGCTGCAGATGGGTGTGGAGGCGGTGAAGATTGAAAAACCGTTCGAGGCGGAATTGACCAAGCTGGAGAGCATCCCCGCACCCAAGGGCGAGTTGGTCTCGGCCAGCCGGGGCCGCCACCGCGGCTTTGTGGTGGCGCCGGGGGCGACCAGCCGCGTTCTGTTGGTGAACCGGCTGCTGGAGGCGGGGGCGGAGGTTTCCTGGCTGACAGAGCCGCTGGAAGTGGAGAGTAGAGGTTGGGAGTATCCCCCCGGCAGCCTCTACATCCGCAACCTCAGTGAGGAGAGGCTGCGGGCGATGGTGGAGGAGCTGGGTCTGACGGGCGAAGAGGTGACGAATCGGGACGACGCCGTGTTGCGCGCTCCGCGCCTGCGGCTGCGGCAGCCGCGGGTGGGGCTCTACCAGCCCTGGATGGCCTCGATGGACGAGGGCTGGACGCGCTGGCTGCTGGAGCAGTACGAGTTCCCCTTCACCACCCTCCACAACGCCGACATCAAGGCCGGTCCCGAAGGTTCGGGACTGAACGAGAAGTTCGACGTCATCATCTTCCCCGGCGACCGCGACAAGGACAACATCCTCAAGGGGAACCAGCGCAAGTGGACCCCGGAGGAGTACCGGGGCGGCATCGGCGAGGAAGGCCTGGAGGCGTTGCGGCAATTCGTCCGCCGCGGCGGCACGCTGGTGCTGCTGGATGAGTCGAGCGAGCTGGTGCTGGAGTCGTGGGCGGTGCCGGTGAAGAACGTGCTCAAGGGGGTGAAGCGGGAGGAGTTCTCCTGCCCGGGGTCGCTGCTGCGAATCCTGGTGGACCCGAACCACCCGGTGGCCTACGGGATGCGGCCGGAGGCGACGGCGGTGTTCGTCAACAGCCCGGCGTTCGACCTGGCCCCGGGGTTCAGCTACACGGATGTGCGGGTGATCGCCCGCTATCCCGCCACCAATCCCTTGCAGAGCGGCTGGATTCGCGGCCCGGAGCACCTGGAGAACCGCATCGCCGCCGCGGAAGTTCGCTACGAAAAGGGGCGTATCATCTTCCTGGGCTTCCGGGCGCAGTTCCGCGCCCAGCCGCACAACACCTTCCCGCTGCTCTTCAACGCCCTGCACTACGCCGCCGCGGAAGCGGCGAGGGGACAGTGAAGGAGGTCGAGCGCATCGCCGACCAGTTGCGACGGGCCTTCGAAGGGGACGCTTGGCATGGCCCCGCGGTGCTGGAGGTGCTGGCGGGCGTCCCTGGAGCACAGGCCGCGCGGCGGCCGCTGGCCCAGGGGCACAGCATCTGGGAAATCGTTGAGCACATCGCGGTCTGGGAGTCCGTGGTGCGCCGGCGGATCCAGGGAGAGAAGATCGGGGACCTGCCGCCGGAGCAGGACTGGCCCCCCGTGCGAGACACGAGGGAAGCGGCGTGGCGGGAAACGCTCAACAAGCTCCGCCGCGGGCATCAAGAGCTTCGGCAAGTGGTTGCCGGCTTTCCCGACGACCGCCTGCCGGAGACGGTGCCGGGCAAGGACTATTCCTTTTACGGGATGTTGCACGGCGTGGTGCAACACGACCTCTACCACGCCGGCCAGATCGTGCTCTTGAAGAAAGCCGTCGCTTGAGGTGCGGGAGGTGCGAGCCATGAAGGGGCTGTGGTGCCTGGGAACAACGGTAGTCCTGCTGGTGGCGAGCGCGGCGCTGGCGGGGGCGACCTCGATCGAGAAAATCCTCGAATACCGGAGCCTGAGTGATGTGCGGGTGTCGCCGGACGGGCGCTGGGGGGTGTTCGTGGCCACCTTCTCCGACACAGAAGAGAACACGATGAACTCCGACCTGTGGGTCGTCGATCTGGAATCCGGTCGCAGCTACCAGTTGACCCGCGGGCCCAAGCGCGACAGTGAGCCGAAGTGGTCCCCCGACGGGAAGAAGATCGCCTTCCTCTCCAACCGCAGCGGCAAGACGAACATCTGGCTGATTCATCCCGACGGCGGCGAAGCCTGGCCGGCCACCGAGTTCGAGAAGTTGAGCGTTAGCGACTTCGAGTGGCTGCCGGACGGGAGCGGGTTTCTCTTCACCGCGCCCGATCTGCCCACGCCGGAAGAAGAGAAGCGGAAGAAGGAGAAACGCGACGTCATCCTGGTGGACCAGGAGTTCGACTACGGCCGGCTATACCGTTTCCGGCTGAGCGAGGCCGAGCCGGAGAAGCTGACCGAAGAGGACACGCACGTCAACAGCTTCGATGTTTCCCCCGACGGTCGCTGGGTGGCCTACGGCGTGCAGCCCACGCCGAAGGTGCCGGACTTTTTCCGGTCCGACTTGAGGCTGCTCGACCTGGAGACGGGAGAGAGCCGCGACCTGGTGAAGCTTTCGGGGTTGGACATGGGCCCGAAGTTTTCCCCCGACGGGGAGTGGCTTGCCTTCATCTCCTCCACCCCGGAGGACGCCTGGATCGGGAACACCTACCTGCACGTGGTGCGCCCGGACGGCACCGGGCTGCGCAACGTGTCGCGAGCGTTTGACGAGCGCTTCGGGGGCTTCGGGGGCGCGATGGAGTGGTCGGCGGACGGGCAGTGGGTCTACTTCACCGGTGGCCAGGGCGCCCCGGTGCGGCTCTTCCGCATTCGCGTCGACACCGGCCAGTACCAGCCGGTGAGCGCGCACGACCAGAAGAGGACGGTCCACGCCTTCGACGTGGAGGCGCAGGGGCGCTTCGCCCTGCTGGCGCTGAGCGACCCGGAGACACCGGCGGAAATCTACCGGCTGGGGCTGGAAACGAACGAGCTGGAGCAGTTGACCTCCGTGAACGAGGCCTTCGCGGGCACCGCCCCGCAGACCGAGCTGATGCGCTACCGCTCGAATGACGGCCTGGACCTGGAAGGGTTGGTAGTGAAGCCGCGGGACTTCCAGGAAGGGAAACGCTACCCGTTGCTGGTGGTGATTCACGGGGGGCCGGCGGGTGTCTTCACCTGGAGTTTCACGCCGCGGCGCGGCGCCTACCCCATCCACGCCTTCACCGAGCAGGGCTATCTGGTCTTTATGCCCAACCCGCGCGGCAGCGGCGGCTACGGGGAGCGCTTCCGGCGGGCCAACGTGCAGGACTGGGGCTACGGAGACTACCGCGACATCCTGCAGGGGGTCGACTTGCTGATTCGCCGCGGCCTCGCCGACCGGGAGCGCATGGGGGTGATGGGCTGGAGCTACGGCGGCTACATGACTTCCTGGATCGTCAGCCAGACCGACCGCTTCCAGGCCGCTTCGATGGGGGCGGGGCTGTCGAACTTGGTCAGCATGTACGGCACCACGGACATCCCCGAATTTCCCGAAGCCTATTTCGGCGGGCCGCCCTGGGAGGACATGGAGCGGTACTTGCGGCACTCGGCTATCTACTACGTCAGCCGGGCCAAGACGCCCACGCTGATCCAGCACGGGCAGGCCGACCGGCGGGTGCCGCTCTCGCAGGGGGAAGAGTTCTACCGGGCGCTGAAGGCGGTGGGCGTCGAGGTGGAAATGGTCATTTATCCCCGTCAGCCCCACGGCGTCCGCGAACCCCGACTCCAGCAGGACGTCCTGGAGCGGAACCTGAACTGGTTCAACCACTGGCTGCTGGGCATCGAGCCGCCGGCGGAGGATGAAACCAGCGACACCGGAGAGGAATCCAATCCACAACTTCAAGGCACTGGAGGGGTTGAATAGAATATGAGCAGGATGAAGCGCTGGCTTTTGATCGGCGGGGCGGGCCTGGTGGTGCTGGCGGTGGTGGGCGGCATTTACTTGCTGCGACTGCGGGAGCGGTTCCGTTTCGAGGAGTTGCGCGACCCGGAGTTCGTCGCCGCCGCTCAGGCGGACTTCCTCCAGGACACCGATCGGGTGCTGGGGGTGGTGGGTCTCGAAGGAATCGGGAGCGTGGCCAAGGCCTACCCGGTGGCGGTCTTGGCCTGGCACCATATTGTCGAGGACGACCTGAACGGCCGGCCCATTACGGTCACCTGGTGAGCGCTGTGCAACACGGCCCTCGTGTTCAGGGCCGAAGCGGGCGGAAAGAGATTGACGTTCGACCTGGCGGGGCTGATCGGGTCGAACTTCGTGATGAAGGACCAGCAGACCGGCTCGCGCTGGCAGCAGGCCACCGGCGAGTGCTTCGAGGGGCCGATGAAGGGCCGGAAGCTGGAGCCCTATCCTTTCTTGATTACCACCTGGGGCGAATGGCGCCGGCAGCACCCCGGCACCTTGGCCCTGGTGCCCAAGGCGGAATACCGCGAAAACTTCGACTTCATGGCCGGGATGCTGGAGCAGCAGCGCCGCGGGGAGATGACTTTCACCCGGGGCATCCTGCGGGAGGACGACCGCCTGCCCACGCACGAGCAGGTCATCGGGCTGGAGCTGGGCGCGGCCCACAAGGCCTATCCGCTGGCGCGGCTCCAACAGGAAGAAGTGATCCAGGACCAAGTGGGCGGCGAGCCGGTGGTGCTGGTCTACGACGCGCGCAACGAGATGACCACCGCCTTCTCCCGGCGCCTGGAGGGGCGGGTGCTGGAGTTCAATGTTCTGGAGTCGGCGCCGGTGCAGTTGGTCGACCCGGAGACCGGCTCGGTGTTCAATAACTACGGCGAGTGCGTGCGGGGCCCCCTGGAAGGTAAGGAACTGGAGCCCCTCACCCCGCTGCCCTCGTTCTGGTTCTCCTGGGCCGAATTCTTCCCCGAGACGGAAATCTACGGCAGCAGCTAACCCCTCCCAGGCTGTTCTGTCCTGCTGATCCCGCTTTGCGGGAGAAGCATCCCGCGGCTGCGGGATTCTTCGCTCCGCTTGCCCGCCTGCGGCGGGCAAGACTCCGCTCAGAATGACAACCCTCCTCGAAGTGCGGCAGGGGGCCCTTCGGCTTCGCTCAGGGCAACCGGGGCAGGCTCAGAATGACAACACTGCGAAGGGATGTCCAAGGGTAGCGGCGACGAAGGCGCAGCCTTCGTCGTCGGCTTGTCTACGGCGCCGCGCCGAAGGCGCGCTTGACTTGGGGTTGGAGGAGGTACCAGACGATCCAGGCGTAGACGACGATGAAGAGCAGGTCGAGGCCGAGGCTGAGGAGGTCAAAGCCGACCAGCAGGAGCGAGAGCAGGGTCCCGGCCACGACCATCACCACGCGCAGGGCCATCAGCACCAGGGTAATGAGGCGGGCCCAGTTCTGCAGCTTCCACAGTCCCGCCCCGATCACAACAAACAGCACGGCGAAGAATCCCAGCACGACAAGGATGGCGGCGACTATGCCGGGCTCGGCCAGGCGGAAGACCATCTCCGCCATCTGCGGGGGGACGCCGGGCAGCTCGACGCCGTACTGCTGAAGGTCGGCCGCCAGCCGAGCGAACCAGAGCAGCATTCCCGCGAGCAGCGCGAACAGCACCGCTTCCAGCCAGTGCAGCACAGCCAGGATGGTGACGGCGGCGGGCCGCTTCATTGGATGATGCCGAATTCCTGTTTCACTTCCTTCCGAAAAAGGAACCAGACACTCCAAGAAATTAGAATCACGAATGGCAGGACCATTGCCATAGCGTTTGAATCTACAGATTGTTCCGACCACGCTAACGAGATGCTAACGATGAGCAGAGGCCTGAGCGGAGTAAGTGCCAGGGTAGTCCTCCGAGCCCAGTTTCGGCGCTGGAGTAATCCGAATGCGCTGAATGCCAACAAAGCGCCAAGTAAAATGAGTCCAGCCACAACAACAGTTTCCCCGAGCAATTGTTGCAAATGAAAAGGGAGAAAATAGACCCCGGTCTCCTCCGGATGGAAGTCTTCCCCGAGCCGCTGCGATTCCTTTGTGAGAGCCAGCCACTGGGTGAATGACCACGTTAGGATGAATACAAAGAGAGCGTCTAGGAAATTCAGCCCGGCGATTGTCCCCACACCAAAAACTTTCATCGCAGCAAAGTCAAACGCGGATGATGCGGTTGTGGATGGCGTAGAGGATGAGCTCGAGGCGGTCGGAGACGCCGAGCTTGGAATAGACGTGGGTGAGGTGGTTCTTGACTGTAGCTTCGCTGACGCCCAGCTTGTCGGCGACCTCTTTGTTGCGCAGGCCCATGGCCACGCAGCGGACGACTTCCATCTCGCGGCCCGAGAGGCGGGCGTCGTGCTGGCCGCTGAGGCCCGGAGGAGCGGCGGGCTTGGTCACCAGCGATTCGAGCGCGTGGCTGAGGATGGGGTTGTCGATCCAGACCTCGCCCTCGTACACCTTGCGCACGCTCTTGACCAGCAGGCCGGGGTCGGCGTCCTTGAAGAGGATGCCGCGGGCGCCCAGGCGGACGCCCCGGGTGGCTTTTTCGCGCTCGGCGCCGGTCATCATCAGGATGACCCGGGAGCGCAGCTTGCGCTTGGCCAGCTCGCTCAACACCTCGATGCCGTCCATCACCGGCATTTTCAGGTCCAGCAACAGGATGTCGGGCTCGAATTTTTCCACTACCAGGATGGCTTCCATGCCGTTGGCGGCTTGGCCCACCAGGATAAGGTCGGGTTCGGGCTCGAGCAGTTTGGAGACCCCCAAGCGGTAGATGGGATGGTCATCGGCGACGGCGACTTTGATGGAGGGTTTCATCCCCCGACCCCAGTCCTAGCCTACGCTAGGACTCCGGCGACTATACCCCTGACCCGGGGTGGCGTCAAACCTTCCTAGGCTCCCACCGGGGTCATAGGCGCTCGACGGCGCCGTGGGGTGCAGGGACGGAGACCCATAAGCAAGCCGCAGGGCGTAGAGGACTTGGGCGGCCGAAGGAGGAACGAGCCGATTTGCATGGGGAAAACGTGCCGGCGCCGAGCCGCAGCTTGACAGGCCCGGCGGTGCTTGGCAAGATGGAGTTCCGCGGCAGTTCTCTCCGTGATTCTAGGGGGGGAGCTGTCGATCCTGCACACGCCGAAGTGGCGGAACTGGCAGACGCGCTGCGTTCAGGGCGCAGTGGGCGCTAAGCCCGTCGGGGTTCGAATCCCCGCTTCGGCACCACTATTTCACATCGGGGGGAAGGGGCCGACGCGTCCCGCCCAGGCGGGATGGCCCTAAGGCCGTCGGGGTTTCCTTCGGCTGCGCTCCCTTCGGTTCTCTCAGGGCAGGCAGGATAAACTCCTCCCCGCTTCGGCACCACTATTTCACATCGGGGGGAAGGGGCCGACGCGTCCCGCCCAGGCGGGATGGCCCTAAGGCCGTCGGGGTTTCCTTCGGCTGCGCTCCCTTCGGTTCTCTCAGGGCAGGCAGGATAAACTCCTCCCCGCTTCGGCACCACTATTTCACATCGGGGGGAAGGGGCCGACGCGTCCCGCCCAAGCGGGATGGCCCTAAGGCCGTCGGGGTTTCCTTCGGCTGCGCTCCCTTCGATTCTCTCAGGGCAGGCAGGATAAACTGCTCCCCGCTTCGGCACCACCCCCTTCCCCGTGCTAGTCCTTTCTGAACTTCTGCTTCCTCCTTTTCGTAGGTGTGTTTGGAGGCGGGAACGGGCGTCGGCCGAGCGGCCGACGTTTTTAGCAAGCTTTTTACAGCCAGCGAGGCGGAAGAAGCGTCTAAAGAGTAGCGGCGTCGGCAGAGGCGATCAGGGAAACGCGACGCTGGCGGGAACGATGACGAAGAAGGACGAAAAGGCGAGCCCGAAGTTCTGGGGCGTGGAGCGCATCCTCTTCCCGGACGAGCCGCTGGAGTTGGGCTCGGCGGGCGAGCCCGTGCCGGTAGACATGGACTTCGATTTCCTGGCCGCAGGGGTGCGACACCGGTGGGCGCCGGGCGAGCCGGAGGAAGCAATCCCGGTGGACCGCAAGTTGGAGTTTCTGATGAAGCCGCCGGCCGATGCGGCCCCGCGGCGGGCCCGCAGCACCACGGTAGCGCTGCTGGTGCACGTCGGACTTGTGGGGGCAGCGCTGTTGCTGCCGCTCGTGTACATGGAGACGCTGGAGCTGCACAGCCTGGACCGCACCTGGCTGGCCGCGCCCCCGCCGCCTCCTCCGCCGCCCCCGGCGGTCGGGCAGCGCGCGCCGGCTCGTCGTCCGCTGGCGGTGCGCGTCCCCCTGGAGGCCAACCTGACCTTGCCCACCGCCGTTCCCAAGGAGATCCCCCGCGGGGAGGAACTGAGAGAAGTGGAAGTGGCTGGCTTGCTCCCGGCCGACTTTGGCGTGGAAGGCGGGGTGCCGGGCGGTGTGCCCGGCGGGCAAGTCGGCGGGGTGCTGGGTGGCGTGCTGGGCGGTGTGCCCTCGGCGACGCCTCCGCCCGCACGGCCAGCCGGCCCGCCCAAGCCGGTTCGGGTGGGCGGCGAGGTGCAAGCGCCGCGGCTCCTCCACCACATTAAGCCGAGCTTCCCGGTCATCGCCCGCCAGGCGCGGATTGAGGGCGACGTGGTGCTCCGGGCCATCATCGACGTCCATGGCCGTGTCACGCAGATGGAAGTTGTCTCCGGCCATCCCTTGCTGGTGCGGGCGGCTACCCAGGCGGTGCAGCAGTGGCGATACGAGCCTACCTACCTGAACGGCGAACCGGTCCCCTTGATCCTTGAAGTCACAGTAACCTTCAGTTTGGGCTAGCCCCGGGGCACCTTTCCTTCCCTCCGTCCTCCGCCCATTGCCTCTGGCGTAACCGCTGAATACGAACGGATACTACTTAGCGGCGGAATGCCACTGCCCGGGACAGCTTGACCGGGGCCCCAAATTTTTTTGGTGCCAGTTGTCGGAGGGGGTTTAATCCCTTCTGGTGGCCCGGCCTATTGCGTTTGCACTCCTAGCGGTTCCTGCGACAACTAGAAAGAAGGAAAAACCAGGAAGCGGTCCGTAGTCGTCCTCCTTGCTCTGCTGCTGGCAGCTCTGCTGGCCCTCGCAGTCAAATTCTATTTCTGGCCTTACTTAGCCCACCGGTTCGTCACACCCCCGAAGGTAGCGGTTTCCTTGGAAGAAAAACTCTTGGCCGTCCTTCCGGAAGGTTAGGGCGGACACAGATACCTGTCCATCGAGATTCACGGCATATTCGTGGGAACCGTAATCGTGAAGGGCGGGCATTTTGTTTTGATATATGACTACACGCAAGCCGCCGGCGTGGACTGGTCCGGGCTAGGCGGGAGGGGCGACGTGCAGTGGGCGGGCCAGGCGCAAAACCCTCAGCAGGCGGATGACCAGCCAGGCGGGGTCGAACTCGGTCCGGCGCAGGCTGAAGCGGGCCGAGGTGGGGAACTCATGGTGGTTGTTGTGCAGGCCTTCGCCCGCTGTGATCCAGGCGACCGACCGCAAGTTGGTGGCGGTGTTCTGGAAACTTTGGTAGCCGACGGCGTGCCCGATGCCGTTGATGACGGCGTTCAAGAAGATATAGACGCCGGCCTGGACTACGAACGCCAGCGCGCCGACCAACGGCCCCAGCAGGAGCATGAACAGGAACAGGCCCAGCAGCGGCCCCACTCCCCCGTAGCAGAAAACTCGTCGGTCCAACCAATCGTTTCCGATGTCAGGAGCAAAGCGGGTCTGGATTTCCGGCTGCCGGGCTTCGCGCACGTAGTAGTAGGCGTTCCCCAGCAGGACGTGGCCCAGTCCCTTGAGCTTGGGACTGTGGGGGTCCCCCTGCTGGTCGGGGTAGCGGTGGTGCTTGCGGTGGACCGCCACCCACTCTTTGGGGAGGATGCCGGTGAGCAACCAGAGATAAGATCGCATGAAAAAAGCCAGCCCCGGATGCAACACCAGGGCCCGGTGGGTCAGGCAGCGGTGCAGATAGATCGAGGTGAAGAAAATTGAGAGTTGTACGGTTATGACTACCAGCGCCAGTGCGTAGAGCCAAGTCACTCTTTGACCTCGGGGCGGGGTTTCGCCCCTGCGAAGAACAAACTTTCCGTGGTTCTTGAGAAAAGGGGTGGGAGCCGGGCAGAAAGCGCCCGGCTCCTGGAACCGCTCAGAGTTGCACGACGTTGGTGGCCTGGAGGCCCTTGGGGCCCTGGGTCACCTCGAACTCCACCGCCGCGCCCTCCTGGAGGTTGCGGTAGCCCTCTCCCTGGATGGCGGAGTAGTGGACGAAGACGTCCTCGCCCGATTGGCGCTGGATGAACCCGTAGCCCTTCGAGGCGTTGAACCACTTGACCGTGCCCTGTTCTTTTGCATCGGTTGTCACTTTGGTGTTTCTCCTTGATTGTGGGTGCTGTCTGCTTCTCTCGAACGCCTCGAGGCGGATACAAAAAAAAGCCGCGAGTTTGAACCTCGCGGCCGCTGAGTTCAACGCAACAAGTGTTCCAAGAGCTTCAAACGCCCGATCAACCTACCACATTTTCCTCCCTACGCCTAGCATTTTTTTCAGGAAGGCCCGGGGCCTTGCCGCCGGAGGAACGGGTTGACGCCCCGGCGACCAGGGGCGTATAAACGGCAACGCACCTCCAGACTGGAGAGAGCCGACTGCCGTGTCGCCTGCTGCGAACACCCCCGGGGAAGAACGCCGCCGCAGCCGCCGCCTCCTGCGCCGCTTGTCCGTGCGGCTGGTGGGAGAGAACAAGGACGGCCAGCGGGTGAACGAACCCGCCGAAGCGATGGCCCTCAGCACTCACGGAGCGCTGGTGAAGACCAGCAGCGAATTCCGCCCCGGCAGCAGCTTGTCACTGGAGGGCGACCAGGGGCGCCGCGCCGGCTTCCGTGTCATCTGGGCCACCGAGAAGCCGCTCGAGGGCCTGTGGGACATAGGCTTGGAGTTGAATGCCGGCGAAAAAGCGCTCTGGGGGGACGACTAGCGGGTTCAGCGGAGCGGGGCGGTTTTTGGCTTCTCGGCTTGTGCAGAGTGTTAGAATCCCCCGGGGTTGGCCCGCAAGTCCTTCCGCGGCGCAGGGCGGAAGGGAATCACGTTTTGGAGGGGGTCGGCCTATGCTGCTGAGCCTTTCGTTGTTGATGGGGCTGCTGGTTGCCTGGCTGGCCGCAACCGCGGTGCTGATTGTCCTGGCCGTCATTCGGGCCGTCATCGGGCTCCGCGAAGAAGATCAGCTCTTCATCATTCCGGGCGAAGAGCGGCTGCTGCGGGAGCAGCGGGAGATTGTCGCCAAGCTGGAGCGCCTGCGCCCCTACCTGATTGGCAGCCTGGTGGCTTCCATTGTGCTGGGACTGGCCACCCTGGGCGTGCTCTTCTACCAGCAGTTGTACTGACCGCCCGGTTAGCGCGAAGGCCGGGGATCGCTTCCCGGCGGGGTCTCGGTGGGGGCGGCCTGCTCCCGAGGGAGCGGCCCCGGCAGGGCCGAGGTGTGGTTGTGGACGATCTTCCAGTCGCCCCCGTGCTTCTCCAAAATCAGGGTGGTGTGGCCCAGGGCCGAGAAGGCTTGGCCGCCCATCACCCCGACAAAGCGCCACTGGTAGACAGCCCAGGCGATGTCTCCCCGCCGCTCGATGCGGGTGTTCTGCCGGATCATTTCGGCCACGCTCATATTCTCGTACGCCCGCCGGTAGCGCTCTTCCACGTTGTCCCAGCCCACCAGCGGCGGCCCGTAGTTGGCCGGCACCATGGTGACCTCCGGCGAATAGTACTTCCCCATGGCGGCGTAATCGCCCGTGCGGTAGGCTTCCACCACCGCCGCAATCACGGCCTCAATCTTTTCTTCCTCCGTGGGGCGCGCCTGCGCGTAGGCAGCCCCCAATGCGGCCAGTGCCAGGATGATTCCCGCTAGGCGTCTCACCGTTCACCCCCTCGCTCGACCCGACCCCTTCGGGACGAGGCGTTCGGCTACCTTTTTTCCGCTGTCCGCCTTACAATAGCCGCCGCCCGGACAATTCGCAACCGAGAAGATTCACCCGAGGACCCGGCACCCGCATGAAAATCCTGGTGCTCAACTGCGGCAGCTCCTCCGTCAAGTTCCAGTACATCGAGACTGACCTGGAGAAGATTGACCGGAACCAAGACCGCCTGCTGGCTCGCGGGCTGGTGGAGAAGGTCGGCACGCAGGAAGCGGTGGCCAGTTGTCAAGCGGGCGAGCGGGCCAGCCGGGACGTGGGCGTGGACCTGCCTGACCACCGCGCCGCCATCGCGAAAGTCATCAGTATGCTCCAGAGCACCGGGGTGCTGGCCGATCCCGGCGAGATCGAGGCGGTGGGCCACCGCGTGGTCCACGGGGGCGATTTCCAGACCTCCCAACTCATCACCCCGCAAGTGCTGAAGAAGGTCGAGGACGCCGTGGAGCTAGCTCCGCTGCACAACCCCCACAACCTCAAGGGCTACACCGTCTGCCGGGAGCTGTTCCCCGACCGGGCGCAGGTGGCGGTCTTCGACACCGCCTTCCACCAGACCATGCCGGCGCGCGCCTACCTCTACGCGCTGCCCTACGACTACTTCCGACGCCACCGCATCCGCCGCTACGGCTTTCACGGCACCTCGCACCGCTACGTCGCCTACCGCTTCCGGCAGTTGGCCGAGCGCTCCAAAGAAGAGACCAACTTGATCACTTGCCATTTGGGCAACGGTTGCTCCATCACCGCCATCCTGCACGGCCGCTCCGTGGATACTTCGATGGGCTTCACCCCCCTCGAAGGCTTGGTGATGGGCACCCGCCCGGGGGACCTCGACCCGGCCATCGTGCTCCACTTGATGGCTAAGTTCGAGATGAGCCCCCACGAGGTCTCCACCCTGCTGAACCGCCACAGCGGCCTGGTAGGCATCAGCGGGGAGTCGAACGATATGCGCCTGGTGCTGGAGAGCGCCCGCCAGGGCCACGAGCGCGCCCGGCGGGCGGTGGAAAGTTTCTGCTACCGCATCCGCAAGTACATCGGCGCTTACACCGCCGTGCTGGGGCAGGTGCACGCCCTGATCTTTACCGGAGGCATCGGGGAGAACGCTCCCCGCATTCGCGAACTGAGCTGCGAGGGGTTGTCCTGGCTGGGCTACGAGCTCGACCGGACCAAGAACGAGAAAGCCGTCGGCGTGGAAGCTGAGATTTCCATCTCCTCCAGCCGCACCTGCATCTATGCGATTCCCACCAACGAGGAGCTGCTCATCGCCCGCGACACCTACCGCACCATCGAGGGCATCGAACCGGTCTGAGCTAGTGACCCTTCGACTTCGCTCAGGGCAGGCCGGTGCCCGGTGACCGGTGGCCAGCAACAAGCAAGAGTCCGGAGGAGGTGCTCGGCGCCCGCTTCAAAGTAATTGACAGTTCATAGCGCGTTGAGGCAACATCGGCTCAATGCCAGCTCAATCCGCACAGCCGGAAGGACTAGCCTGATTCCTTAGTCTGGGACGTGCGTGTGCGCTACCCCATCAGTCGGAGAGAATTCTTGAAGGACACTGCCCTGGCGGCGGCCGCACTCTCTACCTCCGGGCTTGACCTGTTGGCTTCGCCCTCAAAGTCCCTGGAACGAATCGGCCCGCCCAAGAAAGTGATCGTCCTGGGTGCAGGGCTGGCCGGGCTATCGGCTGCCTATGAGCTGACGCAGGCGGGGCACGAGGTCACGGTCTTGGAAGCGCAAACGCGCCCCGGCGGTCGGGTGCTGACTTTGCGCGACCCGTTCTCGGACGGATTGCATGCGGAGGTGGGTGCGATCCACATTCCTGACACCCACAACCTTACGCTGAAATATGTCCAACTCTTCCACCTGCCACTCAACCCGCCCTTGCCCCACAAATTGGCCTGGGTGGAATACTTGCGCGAGAAACGAATGGTGTACAGGGAGGATGTGGAGAAACCCGAGCATCCGTTCGAGCTGACTCCAGAAGAGGAAGAGCTGGGGCACTGGGGCCTTTGGGGGAAGTATTTCATGCCCAAGGAGGTACTGGAGGAAATCGGCGATCCGAGCGCGCCAGATTGGTCCGTGCAATCGGTTAAAAACTATGACGAGATGACTTACACGGATTTCTTGCGAGATCAGGGTTTGTCCTCGGAAGCCATAGCTCTATTGACGGGAAGCTTTCTGTGGGGCGACGGGCCCGAGAGCGTATCCGCACTGACGGTGCTACGCGACAGCGTCCACTTGCAAGGGGCGAAAAATTGGTACGAGATTCGAGGAGGCAACGACCTTCTGCCCCGCGCCTTCGCAGAACACTTGAAAGACAGGATTCGCTACGGTTCACCGGTTACACGGATTGAACGGGAGGAACGTGAGGTGCGCGCGATTTTTCGGCAGGCGGGAACGCACCACAGGCTAGCCGGTGACTACTTGATCTGCGCCATTCCCTTTTCCGTGTTGCGCCACATCGAAGTGATCCCCCCGTTTTCCCCGGAGAAACGGCGAGCGGTAGAGGAGTTGCCTTATTTCTCCGCTGCCCGGGTCTCGTTGCAGTCTAGGACAAGGTTTTGGCAGGAAGAGCAAGGCTTGATGGGCTTTGCTCTCACCGACCTTCCCATCGAGGCTGTTTACCACATGACACGGCACCAGCCAGGGCCGCGCGGCATCTTGCAATCCTATTCCGGGGGGCCGCAAGCGCGTGGGATTTGTGCCCTGACCGAGAGTGAGCGAGTCAGCTTCGTGCTGGAGCAGATGGAGAAAGTCTTCCCGGGGATGCGGGAGCACTTTGAGGGCGGGGTCTCTAAGTGCTGGGATGAAGATCCGTGGGCGCGAGGGGCCTCCTCCTGGTACAAGCCCGGACAGATGAGCGAACTCTGGCCACACATAGCTCGGCCGGAAGGCCGGGTGCATTTCGCCGGCGATCACACCTCGGCGTGGATTCGCTGGATGCAGGGAGCGCTGGAGTCCGGCAACCGCGCGGCTCGCGAGGTGAACGAAGCGGCCGCCCAGGAAGAGGTTCGGGCAGCATAAAGATCCGCGACACCTACCGCACCATTGAGGGCATCGAACCCGTCTGAGCTAGCGACCCTTCGACTTCGCTCAGGGCTAGCCGGCGACAAGCGACCAGTTGACCCGGCAAGGTTTGGAGATGGCGGTTGCTCGTTGTTGGTAGCGCAGACATTCCTGTCTGCGCGGGCAGGCAGGAATGCCTGCCCCACCAGAAAAAGACCTCTTAGAGACTGGTCACCAGAGGGGGAGGCGGGGCCACTTCTTGGCCAGGAAGTAGTCGGCGCCCAGAGCGCGGCCGGCGGCGCCCAGCAGCACCACCGATAGAATGAAAATGAACAGCGCATTGTTGTTGGTGGGCGAGAGCCAGGAGGCGCCCTTGGCCAGGAGGTAGTTGCCGGTCATCACGATGCCCATCAGCGCCGCCAGCCGGGTCAGCAGGCCGAGCAGCAGCGCGACCCCCACCAGCAGCTCGCCCCAGGCCACCAGGGTGCCGAACAGCGCCTTATTCGGGATCACCACGTTTTCGAGAAACCCCTTGTAGAACTCGTAGCTGTTGGGCAGCACCCGCTCCAGGAAGCTCACCATGCGGTCGGGCCAGCCGCTGCCGGCCTTCACTTTGGGCCAGCCCGCCCGCAGAAACAGGACTCCGATGTAGACTCGAAGCACCACCAGCAACATCCGCGGCACGACTTGCGCTCGACTCTCGCTCAGGAAGCCCACCAGTTCCCCTCCTTGGATAAGTCTCCTCCGGGACTCATTCTACCTCGATACCGCGCAGGTACTCGGCCGAGGCTTCGGGCAGGGCGGTGTTGATGAACATCCCCGAGCCCAGCTCGAACCCGGCGATCTTGGTCACCCGCGGCACCACGCTCATGTACCAGTGGTAGTACTTCACCCGGTTGGATTCCTTGGGGGCGGTGCGGATGGTGAAGTTGTAGTCCGGGTCCGCCAGCCCGTCGTAGAGCTTTCGCAGCAGCCGCCGCAGCACCCGCGCCAGGTCAGAGAGCTCTTCCGGCTGGATATTGCCGAAGGAAGCCGAGTGACGCTTGGGGAAAATCCAGGTGTGGAAGGGGGAGAGGGCGGCGAAGGGGATGAAGGCGGCGAAGTGGGCGCTCTCGATGATCACTCGGACGCGTTCTTCCACTTCGTCATTCCGGGTGACGCAAAAGAGGCAGTCGCCGGCGGTGTTGTTGAAGAAGTCCAGCGCGGTCTCCAAGCGCTCGATCACCTCCGAGGGGATGATGGGGGTGCCGATGAGCTGCGAGTGCGGGTGCTCGATCGAGGTGCCCGCGGCGGGGCCGTGGTTCTTGAACAGGGTCACCTGCTCCACCCGCGGGTCGGCCAGCACGGCGTGGTAGCGCTCCAGAAACGTCCGCAGCACCCGTTCCACGTCTTCGTCTTCCATCTGCGCCAGGGTGAGGTTGTGCTCCGGGGTCTCGACGACCACCTCGTGCAAGCCCACGCCGGTGATGGTGCGTTTCAGCCCCAGGTGCATCCGCACCAGGTCGCCCTCGGCGGCGAGGGCGGCGAACTTGTTGGGCACTACCCGGACCTTCCACTTTCCCTTTTTCGGGTCGCGGAAGGTTTCCGGCGGGGTCTGGGCTTCGTTGCCCGGACAGAACGGGCAGGTGGGCACGCGCGCGGGGAGGTCGACGCGCAGTTGGTCGTCGCTGCAGAACTGGTCGGGCCGCCGGGCGCGCTCGGTGGCGATGATGACCCACTGGCGGGTGATGATGTTCTGGCGAATCTCGGGCATGGTGCCCTCCTGCTTGTTAGCTGCTCGACTGCGACCGATTTCATATGACCGAGAACTTACCCAGTTCAGTCCCCGGGCTTCTGCCCGGGGAAGCCAGCGGCGTCCCTCGGCTTCGCTTCCCTCGTCGTGGCTTCCCTCGACGTCGTTCGGGACAGGCGGGACAGGGAAGCCGCTGGCCTGACCCCGGTTTTCCTCAAGGCCCGACTTTGGCTGAGCAGGTTGAGGTAGAGCCGGACGCCGCCGGGGACGCCGGCGCGCACCTGGCGGAAAAGCGCCAGGCCGCAATAAATGTAGGCCCCTTCCCCGTCGCGGGCGTAAAGCAGCGAGCCCCGCAGGGGTTCCTCGCCCGGGTCGGCCAGCTCGATGAGCGGCGCGTACTCCGGCGACCAGCTCTGCCAAAAGTAGAGCCCGCGCTCCTGCACCCAGCCCTCCCAGTCGTTGGCGTCAATGCGGTTGGGGAAGTTCAGCGCGGGGTGCTCGGGCTGGAGCAGGCGCACCGGCGCCGTCGGGTCGGTCACCCGCAGGTTGCGGTTGCCGGGCTTCTCGGCGGGATAGGGGGCGAACGCTTTCGGGTCCCACGAGCGCCCCTGGAGCTCCACGATAAGCGTGCCGCCCTGCCGGACGTAGTCGAGCAAGCGAGTCTGCTGCTTGGCCAGGTCCTCTCGGTAGTCGTAGGCCCGGGTGGCGATGAGGAGGGCGTCGTAGGGGGCGAGCGGCCGAGCGGCCAGGGCGCGCTCGTCGAGCATGTCCACGGTCACGCCGAGCTGGGCCAGCAAGGCCGGCACCAAGTCGTGGTTGAAGCCGACGTAGCCGACGCGCAGCCCGGGGGGGACGTCGAGGTCGAGCACCTCCAGGCGCGCGGTGGCCGGTACGAACCGGTAGGGCGGAGCGCTGGAGGCCGCCAACCACCGCCGGCGGGCCAAGGAAAAAGTTTGGCGGCCCCGCCGGGCTTTCGCTTGGATTTCGTAGCTTCCCCGGGGCACCCGCCCGGGAAGCTTGAGCGAGAAGCGCACGGTGGCGGCGCCCACGGTGTTCAGCTCAAGCTGCTGCGGCGCGGGGGTGTACCAGCCGGTGGGGACGTCGAGCCAGACGGAGACCTTCTCGGAATCGGGACGATGGCTCCAGACCCGCACCCACACGTCGTAGGTAGTCTCTCCGGGCGAAGAGCGCAGCAAGCGCAGCTCCGGCTGCACCTCCAGAGTGACCGCCGGGGCCAGGCTGACCGGCTCCAGCACGGGGCTGGTGCGGGTTTCCGCTTCGGTGGCTCCGAACAAGCGGCGCGGGTCCAACCGCTCCCAGACGCTCCGGCGCTCGATTTCCTCCCCGGTCAGCCCCCGCACCGGTTCGAAAATCTCGACCTGCAAGGAACCCGTGGTCAGCAGAGCCATGCCCCGCAGCGCCGGGAAGGGGGCATGCGCGGGGTCGGCCGCTTCCGGAATGTGGGTGACGTATTCGGTGTGCAGGCCGGGCGGGCTTCCCTCCAGCACCGGCTCCACCGTCCAATCTTCGGGGGCGGCCAATTGCAGCCGTTTGACGGCAAAGCCAGCGCGGTCGAACACGGCCGGCCGGCCGACGGTCAAATCCAGCCCGACCCACACGCCTTCCCCGGGCGTGAACACGGCCCGGTCCGTCAGCGCTTCCAGGCGCACGCCGGCCAGCTCGGCGGCGGCGCGCAGGAACTCCGCTTGCCGATCGGCGAGCAGCAGCTGCAGGGAGGCGGCCTCAGAACCCGGCTCACCCGGCGGAATTTCCCGGCGCAACTCGTCGAGCAACGCTGCGCCTTCGACCAGGGCGGCGGCGGCTTCGGCGGGCCGGTCGGCGCGGAACTGCTCGCGGGCGCGGTCGGCCCACTCCACCGCCTCCACCATGCCTTCCAGCCACCCGGCGGGGAGCTGGACCGAGGGAAAGAGTTGTGGCAGTGAGGCCAGGTCGGGCGCCAGCTCGGCGACGTGCGTGGGCGGCGGCGGCCCGTCGCGCAGCGTGGCCTCGACCCGCAGGTAGTACTCGCGAATGAAATTCCTCAGGTCGCTGAGGCTTATCCGGTGCAGTCCCTGGCTGCGGTGGTTCTGGAAGGCTTCCCAGGCCAGCTCTTCGTAAGTCTTCCCGGCCATCGGGGGGGAGTCGCGCACCGGGACGGGGAAGTCGCCGCGCTCGGCGCTGTAGCTGCGAATCAGCAGGTAGCGCGGCTGCCAGGGCTTGAGGCCGCGGAGGATTTGCGCGGGGTAGGCGCTGGGCTCACCCGCCAGGGCGAAGGCCTGGCGGGTGAACAGGCCGGCCACCTGGTGGTGGGCGTTCCCGCCGTCGCGCGGGGTGCCCGACCAATGGGAGATGACCGCCAGGGGGCGCAGGGCGCGGATTTGCCGCACCAGTTCGCCCACCACCGCTTCTTCCTTCCAGTGGGCGAGTGTCTCTGGGATTGACTTCGAGTAGCCGAAGTCCTCGGCCCCCAGGAACCGCACTTCGGCTCCGTAGCCGGCGGCCGCTTGTTGGAGCTCCCGAGTGCGCACGCGCGCCAGGTCTTCCCCGAGCTCCGGGCCCACCTGGTTCTGGCCGCCCCCGCCGCGGGTCAGGCAGAGGATGACCACGCGGGTGTGCAGGCCGCGGGCCAGATAGGTGATGATGCCGGCGCTTTCGTCGTCGGGGTGGGCAGTGACGTAGACGATGGTGCCCCAGCGGGAGAGCCGCGCCAGGCGCTCCTCCAGGGCAACCGCCGGCCCGGCGGCCGGGGGCGCCGGGCGCGCCCACACCAGCAGAGCCAGCGCAGCCAGGAGAACGGTGGCGAGGGCGGCGCGAGTTTTCATTCCGTCATCTCTTTGGGCGCGAAGGGAAACTCCGCCAGCACCCGGGCCCGCAGCAGGTACACCCCGATGCCTACGGCCAGCACCCCTAGCCCAATGAGGATAAACGTTTTCCCTGTGGCAATGAACAGCCCCAGCCACATTCCGATGGCGGCGAGCGCCGGCAGGGGATAGAACCACATCCGGAAGGGGAAGTGGAAGCCCCGGCGGTGGAGCACCAAAATTGCCACCGCCTGCGCCACGAACTCAATCAGGATGCGGATGGCCATCAACGCCACGATCACTTCTTTCAGTTTGAAGAGCAGGCTGAAGGCCACGGTGACGCCGCCCACGGCGAGGAGGGAGACGTGGGGGAACTTCTTCTGAGGGTGGACGCGGCTAAAGAATCGGAAGAAGCCGCCGTCGAGCGCGGCCGCATAAGGAATGCGCGAGTAGCCCAGCATCAGCGACCAGACGGAGGCGAAGGCGGCGATGAGGATGAGCACCGTCACCACTTGGGCGGCCGCCGGCCCGTAGAGCCGCTCCATAAAGTCCGAGACGATGTACTTGGAGGTCATCGCCTCCCGCCAGGGGATGACGCTGATCAGGCCGATGTTCATGACCAGGTAGACAGTGGCGATGCCCAGGATAGAAATAATGATCGCCCGGGGGATGACGCGGGCGGGCTGGCGAATCTCGGCGCCCAGGTAGCAGACGTTCTGGTAGCCCAGGTAGTCGTAGAGCGCCACCAGCATGGTGTTCCCCAGGCCGGTCCAGAAGGCGAATTCCCAGAAGTCGAAGGCCCCGGCGGGGAAGTCCAGCACGTTGGCGGCGTTGAAGTTCGTCAGCCCGCCGAAGATGATCCAGGCGATGGTGCCGAAGACGACGAGGAAGAGAACCAGGCTCATCTTGCCGATGGTGGTGATGCGGCGGTAGAGCAGGAAGATGATGAAGAGGCCGAGGCCGCCGGCCAGCAGCCGGTGCTCCAGGGTGCGGCCGCCGTCGGGGCCAATCAGTCCGGGCAGCAGATAGTCGGCGTAGTCGGAAAAGCCGATGAGCCCCGAAGCCATCGAGAGCGGGGCGCGGAAGAGCATCTGCCAGATGAAGAGGAAGGAGAGCAGGCGGCCCCAGCCGCGCGGCCCGTAGGCCTCGCGCAGGAAGACGTAGGTGCCGCCGGCGTGCGGCATGGCCGCGCCCAGTTGCGCCCACACCAGACCGTCGCAGAGTGCCAGCAGCGCCCCGAGAATCCAGCCCAGCATGGCGTGGGGGCCGTTCATGGCCCCGATGATGAGCGGGATGGTGATGAAGGGCCCGATGCCCACCATGTCGATCATGTTGAGCGCGGTGGCTTCCTTCAGGCCCAGGCCGCGGACGAGTTTTTCTTCCTGCGCCATGGAAAAGCTTGCCTGCGCAAGCAGGCCGCCCAGCATAGCCGCAAGGGTCAGGAACTGGCAAGAAAGCAGATTCCTCGCCCCGAATAATTCGGGGCTCGGAATGGCAAGGTAAGGTAACGTAGCGAATGATGACGGTGTCGTTGGTGACAGTGGGCGTGGCGGTGACCGTGGCGGCGGTCACTCTGGTGGTGCTGGGGTGGTTCGCGCAGCCTGGTCGGGCCCGCTTCCCGGTTTATGGCTGGGTCGGGCTGGCGATGATGCTGGCGGGCGAGCTACTGGTCTTCCGTCAAGTCGAGCCCCTCTTCACCTATTTCACCCCCTGGCAGTGGACGGGCTACATCCTGGCGGTGGACGCGGCCGTCTTTTCGCTGCGAGGCAAGTCGCTGCTGCGGAGCGACCGGCGGCAGTTCGCCGGGATGGCGCTGCTCTCGATCCCGCTCTGGCTCATCTTCGAGGGCTACAACCTGCACTTGAAGAACTGGGTCTACCACGGGCCGGCGATGGGGCTGCTGGAGGAGAGTCTGGCGCGGGCGTGGGCCTACGCCACCATCATCCCGGCGCTGCTCGAGTCGGCCGATTTGCTGGCGGCGCTCGGCTGGGCCAAGAACCTGTCGGCGCGCGGCTGGCGCTGGTTCTTGGGCGTACAGCGAGGAATGATCGGAGTGGGCATGCTGTTCCTGGTGGTGCCGCTGTTCTTGCCCCAGGGGCTCGCCGTCTATTTGTTCGCGCTGGTCTGGCTCGGGTTTGTGTTTTTGCTCGAGCCGACCAATTACCGCCGCGGGCACGACTCGCTGCTGC
The DNA here is from genome assembly GCA_027717655.1 of Acidobacteriia bacterium AH_259_A11_L15. Taxonomy (GTDB): domain Bacteria; phylum Acidobacteriota; class Terriglobia; order Acidiferrales; family 2-02-FULL-67-57; genus 2-02-FULL-67-57. The sequence continues at coordinate 9,295 of JALLOH010000012.1, read as the reverse complement.
GCGACCTGGAGGGCAATCGCGGCCAGCGAATCTATTGCTTGTTTGCGGCCGGGTTGCTTTGCGGTTTCCTGTGGGAGTTCTGGAACTACTGGGCGGGGGCGCGCTGGGAATACATTTTCCCCGTGGCACAGGACTGGAAGATGTTCGCCATGCCGCTGCCGGGCTACCTGGGCTTCCCGCCCTTCGCCATTGAATGCTTCGCCCTGTTCAACTTCTGCTACGGGGAATTGGGGCGGCTAGTCAGGAAGCACTGACGGTGGCGCAGACATTCCTGTCTGCGCGGGCAGGCAAGAATGCCTGCCCCACCAGAAATTCTGGGTAGGGCAGGGGTTTACTTGCCCTGTCGAAGCAGAGCGAAGACCCTGAGCGAAGTCGAAGGGAGCGGAGCCGAAGGGAGCGAAGCCGAAGGGTTCCCTGCCGGTCTTTTCGGCAAGGCATAAAGCCTCGCCCTATCCGCCAGGTGAAAAGGCCCCAGGCGCCCAGCAGCGCCAGCCCCAGCGCGTAGGTTTGAGAGAGTCCCATGGCGGGCTCTACTGGCAATCGGTCAGTTCATGCTTGCGAGCGGACAGATTGTCAAAGGGCAATCGAATCGAGCCGGGCGCCGGGGTAAGGAAATAGTCTACTGAGGAGGGAAGTTGGTAATACCGGCGGCCGCGCAGCCGTTCCTCCCGCGGCGTCTCACGGCTGAATGTCTCGGTCGTATAATTAATTTCGCGGAAACGGTAGCAATGCCTGCCGGAAACATCCACCAGGAAAGCGGGGACCATAGCTGGTGTTTGCGACAGTTGTTGCTGGGTGGGAAGAGTCCCGACCCGTTCTTCATTCAGGAGCACTGCAATGTCTCCCCCACAGTCAGGGATGGGGATGCGCCACTCCCCTGACCACTGGGCCGGGATTTCGAGAGCAAGCTGTCCAAGGGCCAGCTTTGCGTGCGGGCCCTCGCGGTTGTCGATCCAAAGGGCCAGGGTAGTTTCCCTGTCGGCTACCGCGTCCATGTAGAGAGGCGGCGTGAAGGTTTGGCGTATTAGGTCCACGTCTTCTTTCCAGTCCCCACAGGGGGAAAGGACTTGCGCGGTAAACCTCGGGTACTTCTTCATCCACATCTCGATCCGGCGTTTGCCCAGTGAGACGGTGCCTCCCTGCTGGTGGTCAATCCCAAGCGGCTGGCCGTCCGCAAACACCCTTACGGGGACAGGCGAAAAAGAGTTTTTCACCGTGACGGTGTAAGTCGCCTTGGAGAAGAAGAACCCTGCCCCCAGCAGGAGCAAGCCCAGGACTATCCAATGGCCAAGTTTCAGTGGATTGCGCAGGTGTGGGTCTCCTAATTTGTTGGGTTTGTCCTAGGTCTCGAGATTCCCGGCCGCGGCGGTTTGCTGGTCGTGGGCGTGGTAGGAGGAGCGGACCAGCGGGCCGGCTTCGACGTGGCGGAGGCCGAGGGCTTCGCCGTCGCGCTTGAGGCGGGCGAACTCCTCGGGGTGATAGAAGCGGACGACGGGTAGATGGTTGCGGGTGGGCTGGAGGTACTGGCCTACGGTGACGATGTCGACCTGCTGGGCGCGCAGGTCGCCGAGCGTCTGGAGAATCTCCTCGTAGGTCTCACCCAGCCCGAGCATGAGGCCGCTCTTGGTGGGCAGGTGGGGAGCGAGTTGCTTGGCGCGCCGCAGCAACTCCAGCGAGCGCCCATAGACAGCGCCCATCCGCACCCGGCGGTAGAGCCGCGGCACGGTTTCGGTGTTGTGGTTCAAAACCTCGGGCCGCGCCTCGATAACCGTCTTGAGCGCCGCCCAGTTGCCGCGGAAGTCGGGGATCAAGACTTCCACCTTGCAGCCGGGTACCGCGCGGCGGAGGGCGCGGATGGTCTCGGCAAAGATGGCGGCGCCGCCGTCTTCGAGGTCGTCGCGGTTGACCGAAGTCACCACCGCGTAGTCGAGCCCCATCGTCCGCACCGCTTCGGCCACCCGGCGGGGCTCATCGGTGTCGAGTCCCAGCGGCTTTCCATGCGGCACCGCGCAGAAGCCGCAGGCGCGCGTGCAGAGGTTGCCGAGAATCATGAAGGTGGCGGTGCCGTGGCCCCAGCATTCGGCCACGTTCGGGCAGCGGGCCGACTCGCACACGGTGTGCAGGCCTTGCCGCCTCACCAGCGCCTTGAGCTCGGTGTACTTATCGCCGCCCGGCAGCCGCACCTTTAGCCACTCCGGTCGGCGCACGAGCGGCGGCGGCTGGCTGGGTTGGATGATGGGAAGGCTGGCGCCCATAGCCAAACTATTCTAGCACGCTGTTCCATGTAGGGCGGGGGTTCACCTGCCCTGTCGAAGCAGAGCGAAGACCCTGAGCGAAGTCGAAGGGAGCGGAGCCGGAGGGTCCCCCGCCGCGGGCGGGCATGAAGCCCGCCCCTACACCGGTTCGGGAAGCGTCCGGCCACGCCGTGGCCAGCCCCGGCCACGGCGTGGCCAGGGAACCCAAGGGGTAGGGTGCGGCCAGCTTGTAGGATGCCCCCGACACGCCGTGTCGGGCCTCCGACACGGCGTGTCGGGTAAGAGCAAGGGGGTAGGTGCCACCCCGAAAAGGAAAAGCTTGGTGGCGCAGACATTCCTGTCTGCGCGGGCAGGCAAGAATGCCTGCCCCACCGAATTCACTGGTCGCTGGCTTGCCCTGAGCGAAGTCGAAGGGTCGCCGGCCACTGGCCGCTGCCCTAACTCGGCGCTTGCCCTGCCTGTCCTGCTTGCCCTGAGCAAAAGCGAAGGGAGCGAGGGCGAAGGAAGCGTAGCCGAAGGGAGCTAAGCCGAAGGGTCTTCGGCGTAGCGGGCTTTGAGGGCCTCGAGGACGGAGGGGTCGGCGAGGGTGGAGACGTCGCCCAGGGCGCGGCCGGTGGCAACGTCGCGGAGCAGGCGCCGCATAATCTTCCCGCTGCGGGTCTTGGGCAAATCGGCGGCCAGGATGACCCGCTCCGGCCGGGCAATCGCCCCGATGCGCTTGACCACGTGCTCCTTCAGGTCCTCCCCCAGGTGGCCGTAGGGCCGGGCGCCGTCTTTGAGGGTGACGAAGGCGGCGATGGCTTCGCCTTTCAGCTCGTGGGGGACACCCACCACGGCCGCCTCGGCCACCGCCGGGTGGTGCACTAGGGCGCTTTCGACTTCCGCGGTGCCGATGCGATGCCCGCCCACGTTCAAGACGTCGTCCACCCGGCCCAGCAGCCAGAAGTAGCCGTCGGGGCCGCGCTTGGCGCCGTCGCCGGTGAAGTAAATTCCGGGAAATCTCGCCCAGTACTGCTTGCGGTAGCGGGCCGGGTCGCCCCAGATGCCCCGCAGCATTCCCGGCCAGGGGCGGGTCAGCACCAGGTAGCCGCCGCCCTTTTTGACCGGCTCGCCGAAGCCGTCCACGACCTCGGCCGAGATTCCGGGGAAGGGAAGCGTGGCCGAGCCGGGCCTGAGCGCGGTCAGGCCCGGCAGCGGGGTAATCAAGATGTGCCCGGTCTCGGTCTGCCACCAGGTGTCCACCACCGGGCAGCGGCCGCCGCCCACCGTCCGGTGATACCAGACCCAGACTTCCGGGTTGATGGGCTCGCCCACCGTGCCGATCAGGCGCAACCGGGAGAGGTCGTGCCGGCGGATGTGCTCGGCGCCCCACTTCATAAAAGCGCGGATGGCGGTGGGGGCGGTGTAGAAGACGGTGACGCCGTGGCGCTCGCACAACTCCCAGAAGCGGTCGCGCGCCGGCCAGTCGGGCGCGCCCTCGTACATCAGCGTGGTCGCCCCGCAGGCCAGCGGCCCGTAGACGCTGTAGCTGTGCCCGGTCACCCAGCCGATGTCGGCCGTGCACCAAAAGACGTCTTCGTCCTTGAGGTCGAAGACCCAGCGGGTGGTGGCCAGGACGCCGACCAGGTACCCGGCGGTGGTGTGCACCACGCCCTTCGGCTTCCCGGTGGTGCCCGAGGTGTAGAGGGTGTAGAGGATATCTTCTGAATCCATCGCGGCGGGCTCGCACCAGGCGGGCGCGTCCTGCATCAGGCGGTGCCACCAGTGGTCGCGCCCTTCTTTGATGTGCACGGGGAAGTCTTGCCCGCCGCGCTTGACGATGACCACCTTCTCGATGGAGGGTGCGCGCTGGAGCGCCTCGTCCGCCCACTGCTTCAACGGCAGCACCGCGCCGCGGCGATAACCGCCGTCGGCCGTGATCAGCACCTTGGCCTGGGCGTCGTTGATGCGGTCGCGCAGCGCCTCCGCACTGAAGCCTCCGAAGACTACCGAATGGATGGCGCCGATGCGGGCGCAGGCCAGCATGGCGATGGCCGCCTCCGGAATCATCGGCAGGTAGATGGCCACCCGGTCGCCCTTGCGCACATGCAATCGCTTCAGCACGTTGGCGAACCGGTTCACCTCCCTGTAGAGGTCCCAGTAGGTGTAGGTGCGCCGGTCGCCCGGCTCTCCTTCCCAAATCAGCGCCGCCTTGTTGCGCCGCGCCGTCCGCACGTGCCGGTCCAGGCAGTTGACGCTGGCGTTCAGCTTCCCGCCCACGAACCAGCGGGCATCGGGCGCCTTCCACTCCAAGACTTTCCGCGAGGGCTTCGACCACTCCAGTTGCCGCGCCCAGCCCGCCCAGAACTTCTCCGGGTGGCGCGCCGCGCGCCGGTAGACCTTGGGGTCGCGGCAGTTGGCCTGCCGCCGGAACTCCGCCGGCGGCTTGAAGGAGCGCTTCTCCGCCGACAGGGCGGCCAGCCTTTCTTCTCCCCGGGCCGCTCGAGCCTTCTTGGCGGCCTGCTGTTTGCGTGCACGAGCCATAGCGTGCGTCCCCTTGGATTGCCAAATTGATTCGGAAAGGCACCTATTCTATCAAAGGCGGGCGCCGGACTGGATTTTTGATTCTTGGTTATGAGAAAATCCGCGTTCACCTCGATAGGAGGAGCCGCTCCCATGCCTGCCTTTGCGAACCGGAAGAATTCTTATCCTTTTCTTGCTGTACTTGGCCTGGTGGGTCTGCTGGCCCTGCTGGCCGCGCCCGGGTGGGCCGACCGGCCCGCGGGCCCGCCCGAGACCAAGCGCGTCCCCGTCACGGAAGCTCTGCACGGAGTCGAGGTTGTTGATCCCTATCGGTGGTTGGAGGACCAGCAGGCGCCCGAGACCCGCGCCTGGATCGAAGCGCAGAACGAATACACCGAAGCGCTGCTCGGCCAGGTCGCCGGCCGGGAAGAGCTGCGGAAGCGGCTCACCGAGCTGATGCGCATCGACACGCTCGGCTCCCCGCGGGTGCGTCACGGCCGCTACTTCTTCTTCAAGCGCCAGGCCGACCAGGACCTCTCGGTTCTCTATTTGCGCGAGGGCCTGGAGGGCGAAGACCAGGCGCTCATCGACCCCCACCCGATGAGTCCCGACCACACCACCTCGGTCAGCCTCGTCGATGTTTCCGAAGACGGCCGGCTGCTCGCCTACGGCATCCGCGAGGGCGGTAAGGATGAAACCCGCATCCGCTTCCTCGAGGTCGACACCCGCCAGCACCTGCCCGACGAGCTCCCTCAGGCGCGCTACTTTCTTTTCGGCGGCGGCTTCTTCACCCCGGACAAGCAAGGCCTCTACTACACCCGGCACACCGAGGAGGGCCCGCGGGTTTACTTCCACCGCATGGGCAGCGACCCGGCCTCCGATAAGCTGCTCTTCGGCGAGGGCTACGACAAGAGCAAGATCATCCTTGCCCGGCTCTCGGAGGACGGCCGCTACCTCCTCATCCACGTCCTGCACGGGTCAGCGGCCCCCAAGACCGAGATTTACTATCAGGACCGGGAAGCGGGGGGCCCGATTCGCCCGCTCGTGAACGACATCGAGGCGCGCTTCTTCGGCGAGGTCGGCGGCGACACCCTTTTTATGCAGACCAACTGGCAGGCGCCGAACAACCGCGTCCTGGGCGTCGACCTGAAGAACCCCGCCCGGGAGAACTGGCGGGAAGTGATTCCCGAAAGCGAAGCGGTAATTCGGGGGACGTCGCTGGCGGGGGGGAAGATTTTCGTCAACTACCTGCGGAACGTTCGCTCTTTCGTCCAGGTGTTCGAGCCGGACGGCACCTATGTGCGCGACATCGAGTTCCCGTCGCTGGGCACGATCACCGGCGTCAGCGGCCGCTGGGACAGCAACGAAGCCTTCTACACCTTCAGTTCCTTCCCCATCCCCAGCACCATCTTCCGCTACCAGGTCTCTACCGGCCAGCAGCAGGTCTGGGCGCGGCCCGACATCCCGGTCGACTCCGAGCAGTTCACCGTGCGCCAGGTCTGGTACGAGTCCAAGGACAAGACCCTGGTGCCGATGTTCCTGGTGCACAAGAAGGGCATTCGGCTGGATGGCTCGAATCCCACCTACCTGACGGGTTATGGCGGCTTCAACATCAGCTTGACGCCTTTCTTTTCCTCGACGGCGGTGGTCTGGGCCGAGCACGGGGGCGTCTTCGCCGTGGCCAACCTGCGCGGGGGCGGGGAGTTCGGCGAGGAGTGGCACCGCGCCGGGATGGGGGAGAAAAAGCAGAACGTCTTCGACGACTTCTTCGCCGCCGCCGAGTGGCTGATCCAGAACGGCTACACCCGGGCCGAGCGGCTGGCCATTGCGGGCGGGAGCAACGGCGGCCTGCTGGTGGGCGCGGCGATGACCCAGCGGCCCGACCTGTTCGGCGCCGTGGTGTGCCGCTACCCGCTGCTCGACATGCTCCGCTACCAAGAGTTCTTGGTGGCGCGCTTCTGGGTGCCCGAGTACGGCTCCGCGGAAGACCCCGAGCAGTTCCGCACCCTGCTCGAGTACTCGCCCTACCACAACGTGAAGCGCGGTACCGAATACCCGGCGGTCCTGTTCATCACCGGGGATTCGGACACCCGCGTCGCGCCTCTGCACGCCCGCAAGATGGCCGCCTTGGTGCAGTGGGCTAACGGCTCCGACAAGCCGGTGATCCTCAAGTACGACACCAAGTCGGGTCACTCCGGCGGCCGCCCGGTCAGCCAACAAATCGAGGACTCGACCGACACCCTGCTGTTCCTCTTCTGGCAGCTCGGGGTGCTACCAGAAGGAGAGTAACGGGCCCGGCGAAGCCCGACCCCTGCTCTGAGCGTCCCCCAGCGCCTTTCCGCGTTGACTTCCCTGCGAGCGCAGCCTAAGATGGTGGCATCCAGAGTTGGCTATGGAGCGCAGGCCGAAGCTTATTCTTGTATCTCCTACCTCCGTGGGCGGCTCTCCCGGTCGCATTGTCACCTATCCAGACGGCTCTGTTGTTGTGCAGAAGTGGCAGGGCAGAAAATGGGTGACGGACAAGAAAAGGGTCGCCGGTCCCACTAAGGCAGAACCCGTCGGGGACGAAACCCTAACCGACCTTCAGGTTCCTCAGGCGGTAGACTGACACAACCTTCCTTTTAACGAGGCTGAGATTCCCTAACAAAGGAAATGGTAGCGTGGTCTAATCAGGGAAGGTAAACGACCCACGCCTCAACTCCTAGCTCACGGCGGAGGCGTAGCTTGAGTGCGACGATGCCAAGAGAAAGGAGCTTGCCTCAATCCGCACGCGGCTTAATCGTTTCACCGAGAGCGAACAAGCTGAGCTCATCAATTGGGGCTATGCTATCTGCGACGCGGCCATGAGGCGCTATGTACTCCCCGGCCCAGCACCAGCACCCCAATGGCCTTACCCGGACTACGCGCTGGGCTGAGGAAAGGTAAGCGAGAACTTCCCTGTCGCCCGAGCGCCCGCTAGTTGGTTCAACAGAGGCTGGCGATGGGAGGTTTCGGCGGACCTTCTTTGGGCACTGGCTTCGGGGGGGCTGGTGGGCCAGGTGGCCGCGGAGGGCCAGGCGGAGGGCCAGGTCGTCGCGGAGGGCCAGGCAGAGGGCCAGGTCGTCGCGGAGGGCCAGGTGGCCGCGGAGGGCCAGCCCTCGTCAGATTTATTTGTGCTTGCTCTCTATTCATCAACGTATCCCTCCTGTCTTAGCTTGTCGTCAAGCTGCTCTTGAACACGGTTGCGCAGTCGGATCGTAAACCCAATGTCGGGATTCGCCCGCCCTATGTGCTGCGCTAGTCTCCTGCGCAGTTTATCGTATCTAGTGTTGGCGTCGTTCGGCTCAATGCCAATGAGTAGTTGCTGTCGAAAAGTCTCAAGGTCAACACGGAGCTCCGAAAACGCACGACGAAGCTCTTCTTGCTCCTTGAGACGGTCAGGAACTGCCATAGTTCTATGAAGGATGGATGCCACAGCTGCAAGGCCAGCAATAAAAGCCCAAAGAAACTGCCATTTGGGATTGCTCCAGAGGCTCCAGCCTGTGATTGCAGACCCAGAGGCTGTGGCGGCCACCAAGAAGCTTGTGGAGATGTCAATCCTCTGCCATCTCCGCATCAAGGCTTCGGAAGCAAGCTCTTGGTAATATGCTTCATAGAGCGTCTGGAACGTGGGCCGCCAGAATAACTCAGTAGTCGCCAGACTCATTTTAGTGACCCTCCCAAGGCATGCGGCGTTCGTTTGCGTCCAAGATTCTGCTGTGAGTATCCCGCTACCGAATTGGCGAAGTCAAGGAGACACGGAGGATTCAAGAAAGCTTACCCGGTTTTGGAGCCCTCCCTCCTCCGCCGCCTAAACTTCCCCGAGAACTAGTTAAATAGTTGATTGGTTGAATGGTTGATTGGGGGGGCAGGGCTCGGGGATAGGTGGCTGCTTAGGTGAGATTCTTCGCTACGCTCCCTTCGACAAGCTCAGGGCAAGCAGAATGACAGAGCCTGCGGTGGACCCCGGCTGGAGCGGCGCCCTGCCCGCGACCTTCACCTACGGCCGCCAGGGGCGCCGACGTCAATGCCAAAGACGAGTATGGCGGGATCGCCTTGATGGAGGCGGCATTGCAGGGCCACACCGCTGCCGTCGAGGTCTTGCTGGCGACAATAGGCAGAACTTTTGAATTCGCCGTTGCTATTCCATTCTAGAAGCACTTGCCCCACAGAGTAAGCAATTGTAACCTGAGTGCTACGTAACGGGTTGTCCCTCTTGGACGGGTGCCTTACCTGAGGTACTGACCGCATGATAGAGTGAAGCGAAAGCTAGTTTTATCCACATAGCAGCTATAATGATTCCCACACCGAAGCAGATCAGCCCTGCGATACCGATAGGAATGGCCAATAAGCCGATAAGGAACACTTTCCCCGCGTGCCCACGTGTCATGCGCCAACTCTCCTCAACGGCCTCGATTACTTTCATTTTTCGGTCTACTACAAGGTAGGGTGTAAAGGCTAACTTTGTAGTGCACCCCACTAATTTAGACACTCAGGGCCTCGGTTTTTAGGTCACTTCC
>JALLOH010000129.1 GCA_027717655.1 Acidobacteriia bacterium AH_259_A11_L15 | reverse complement strand
CGAGCGTAGCACCTTCACCTTCTCATCTCGGATGGCGTCCGCTTCGAAAGCCGCCTGCCCCGCAGGCTCAACAACAGTCCGGTACCAAAGGAAATCGTTTGATACACTCACAGCTGGAGAAGCTGGCTGCACGCTCCTGGCAGACCTGAGCCAAAAGCATGAGGTTTTGGTGTGCCCTTACCCGCCTAAACCGCCTCCGTAGATTCAGCAGCTTACAGGCAGGGCTACGCTAGGGTTTTTGGCTGCTTTGGTGCTTTGGCTTTGCGCCCCTTTCTGGCGAAGATAGGTACCTAAATTGAGCGTCTGGCCCTCCTGCTTGGCTTGGCCAGCGAACTCCTGTGCCGCCCGCAGAGCCAGCAGTTCCGTCCGAGCGAACGAAGTGTAGGCCTTCAGAATTGGCTCGATCTCGAGCCTGCGATGGCCGTTCTTCTCCCGTTCGCGCACTGGACCGACCCTGGCGATGTACCGCTTCAGCAGCTTTCGTGAGACGTGCGCATCGGCGGCGATGTTCACAGCCGCGGCCACATCCGGGTCGAGCGCTCCCTCCCCGTATTTCTCCACGCGCCGCTGGATGTAGTCGGCCCAGTCCTCGCGCAGATCCTCACGTCCGGCGGGCAGCTCTTCCGTCCGCAGCCATCGGTACACGTAGTGCTTGCGGTGGGCGCCGGGAACCAAGCCCTTGCCTTCAGGATTCACGATGCCTCCAACGAAATCTAGAGTAGAGTTTCCGATGATTCATATGCCTACGAACGGAAGGGGAAACCAAGAAATTTAGCTGCGGGTGGGTCCGACCAACCAATCGAACAGGGGAAGGAAGATGTTGAAACGTGAGTCGGGACGCTCGTGGTGGGCTAAGTGATAGGCTCTCGCCGGGCGCAAGCCGGGCGGGAGCCGTCCACCCAAATGAATCCGCCAATGAATCTCCTCGGCTACCACCAGATAGGCCGCAAAAGCAATCAGCATCGCTGGGACCACGCCTAGTTCGAAGAACAAGTCGGCGGCGACAAGGGGAGCTCCGTTGCCCACGAAGAGCAAGATAACCCGCCCTGGCGAACCGGCCAGGTTCAGGTCCTGTGCCTCCTGCGGGGTTCCGCTGGACATATGGTGATGCAGGTGCGGCCGTCCAAAGAAGCTTCCGGGCAGGTGGAGCAGGAACCTGTGGTAAACGTACTCGAAACCGTTGGCCCACAGTAACCCGGCGAAGAAGCCCACGAGCCAGGTTGCCACCCCCTTCGGAAACCACACGCCCAGGACGGTCGCAGATAGTACACCGCACAAGATGGCAGTCAGCGCGTTGATTCTTTTAACCGCTCGCCCCCGAGTGAGAGCGGCCACTCGAATCTTATTGGCTTCCGGCACGAGAACCTCCTGCTCAAGCGCTTTCAGCCACCGCTTCCGGGGCTTTGGAGAATTGCTGCTGGAGCTCTCGCAGGGCGTACTGGTAGGCAGGCTCGATCAAGGTCCATGCGTGGTCAAAGTCCAGCAGTTCGAGATTTGGCTCTATACACGGCTCCAGAATATGCAGTTTTACCTGAGGCTCGTACAAACGCATGTCGCAGCGGAAGCGGGCGTTGATGGCTAACGAGAAAGATTGCCCCAAGATGGACACCAAGTTCGCCCGGGGAGGCAAGCCTTTCGCACAGTGGCAGAGCATTCCGATTACCCGTCCTGCACCTCGTTCGACCGCCAGGTCGATCGGCATATTGTTCGACAGGCCGCCGTCTACCAATCTTCGACCCCTCCAGCGAACCGGAGGGAACAGGCCTGGCAAGGCCGTGCTCGCCAGGATGGCGTCGATGAGATCGCCTTTCGTCAACACGGCAGTTTCTGCCGTCTCCAGGTCAGTCCCCACAATCACCAGCGGGATGCGGAGTTCGCGGAAAGAACGCACCGGCAGCCATCTGTGCAGCAGTCTGCGCAAGGGATGGTTCCCGAAGACGCTCGAAGCACCGGTCAAGAGTCGCAGGTACCGCCAGCGGGACCCGACCACGTCTCGAGTGCGAAGGGCTTTCCAAGAATCTTCCAGTTCCGCGGGACTCAGTCCCGCAGCAATCAAAGCCCCATTCACGGCCCCGATGGAGCTGCTCACTATCAGGTCAATACCAATGCCTAGCTCGACCAACGCCCGGTATAGACCCACTTCGATTGCGCCCCGGCTCCCGCCGCCGCCCAGAACCAGTGCTGTTAGGGAAGAAGGGTTTTTCATGGAATCACTGCTTCCTTGCGCGCCTCTGCCTAACTGCTTCCTTATGTATTAGATGCCAGATAGAACTGTGAGGGTCCTACTTTCAAAATCTATAGCGAGAAACTGAAGGGTCCGTTGCGGCGCCCCTTGCTTGCAGCCCGCCTGGACCTCACGTAAGATTTCTTGTCATGGCCAGCGGTAAGACGCTGCAACACCACCACCGTTTCATCGTCGTGGGCGGGCGCGTTGTTGCGA
>JALLOH010000128.1 GCA_027717655.1 Acidobacteriia bacterium AH_259_A11_L15 | reverse complement strand
GGCTGGGGCGGCGGCACCTCCACCAAGAAAGTGATCACGGTCGGGGGCATGGGGCTGAAGAGGGCGTTCTGCAAGTCCCCGGTCTTTCTCTCCTCCTCTTCCTGGTTGGTCTCGAGCTCTTGCCAGGCGTCCGCCGGGTTGCTGGCGTAGTAGCCGCGGCGGTGGCGGACCTCGACTCCCTTGCGCAGCACCCGGACCTCGATGCGGCGGAACTTTCCGTCCCAATCCTTGTTCGTCGGGTAGTAGCCCAAGGAGTAGTAGGTGGAGCCGTCGGCTACGCCCAACTGCACGGCGATATCAATGTCGTTGCGGTTCACGAAGGCGCGCCCGCCGGTGTCCTTGGCCAGTTGCCGCATGGAGTGGTGGCTGGAAGCCAGCAGTTCGGACTCCTGGCCGAGCTGCCCGGCCAGGGCCGGGCCGCCGAACGGGCCGCTGGTAGTGGCGGAGAAGCCCGAGGAGCCCACCAGCCCGCGGGCGTCCACCGGGTAGACGGCCACCCGGGCGTCGGTCAGCAGGCTGGCCGTCTGCCGCATCTCGTCGGCATAGCTGCGGTATTGCTCGAAGCCCCGTGGCTCCAGGGTGAAGGGGAAGGCGGAAGAGACCCAGATCAGGTTCTTGCGCCCGGGGTAGCCGGCGGTGGAGCGGGCGATCATGCGCAGGGCCTTCAGGGTCGTGGCCACCCGGCGGTCCACCGACTGGTAGGTTTGCTCCGCATCGAACTGCTGCAAAGTCTCCAGCATATTGGGGACCAGAGCCATCGCCGCGGCGATTTGCGGATTGATCTCGGTCCCCTCCCCCCGGCGCAACTCCACCGACTGCTCCCCGGCGAACTGCGCGAGCGCCGCCCGCAGCAACTGCGGGTCGGTGGTGAAGTTCTGCAGCAGATGGAGCCGCCGCCCCAGGGCGAAGATGGCGGTGCGCTGGTTGGGCTCCAGCTGCTCGGTGAGGTACCGCATCATCTGGTCCCGGACGTAGGCCTGGTCGGTGAAGCGCGTGTTCAAGGCATCCAGCAGGAGGATGGTCAGCGGCCCGGGCGGGACCGTGTATTGGGGGCGGTTGGTGAAGACGTGGGGCGGCAACGGCGGCGGCGGCTGGACTTGCTGGCCGGGCTGCTCGAAGGAAAAGGTAGCGATCTCCTGGGGCTCGCCTTCCTCCAGCAAAACGAAATCCTCTTTGGTCAGGTCCCTGACCGGATTACCGTCCTTGTGCCTCACTACCACGTCCACCAGCACCAGCCGGGTGGTGACGCGCAGGACGGCCGCCGACGGCTGGGGGAGGGGGGGCTGCTGCGCCGCCAGCCAGGCGCTGCCGACCAGCAGCAACCCGGCCGGAATCGCCAGCCGCCACACGGGCCTTGGGGTGGCTATCCTGCGATTCTCTTTCATGGCGCTCTCTCCCTTCCGAGGTCGGGTTCGCGGAAAGAAACAACCGAGGAAGTCTGTCGTCGGATTGTGTAGCCTCCCTGCCCGGAACGTGCCCCCAGTTTATTCCTGCCTCGGCCCGGCGTCAATTGTGCCGCCTGCGGCCGGGTTGGCGACGGAAGTGATCCCAGCCGAGCGGCCCCAGCCGGCGCTCGCGGCGCCGTCCCCTGCGGTCTGCTTCCACCAGACTGACGCCTCTGCCTTTGGTGATTTCGCCGATGCCAGTAAGGCGCACGCCGTAGAGGCGCGCGGGCAGGCGCGCGGCCAGGCGCGCCGGCACAGTGAAGAGCAACTCGTAGTCTTCTCCGCCGTGCAGGGCGAGCTCGAGCGGCGTAGTTCGGAACCGGCGGGCGAGCGCTGAGGGGAGCTTCACCGCCGGGAGGCGCGCGGCCTGCACTCGCGCGGCCACGCCGCTGGCTTCGCAGAGATGGTGGAGGTCGGTTGAGAGCCCGTCGCTGAGGTCAATCATCGCGGTCAGCACCCGCCGCCGCGCCAGCGCCCGCGCCAGGCGCACTCGCGGCTCCGGATAGAAGTGAGCCCGGACGGCCCGCTGGAGCCGCGGCCGCCCGGACGCGACCCCTTGCCGCCGGCAAACCAGCCCCAACGCTGCCCGGCCCAGCGTGCCGCTGACAAAGAGAACGTCCCCGGGGCGCGCCCCCCGGCGCCGCACCGCCCGGCCGCGCTCCACTTCGCCGAAGGCCTGGACGTCGATGGTCACCCGCGCGGCCGCGGAAAGGTCGCCGCCGATCACCTGCACGCGATGCCGCCGGGCGAGAGCCGCGAGGCCGGAAAAAAAATCCTTGATCCACCCCGCCGGCGTTCCGGCCGGCACGGCCAGCGCCACCCCGGCGTAGCGGGGTTGCGCGCCCATAGCGGCGACGTCGCTCAACGAGCGCGCCAGCGCCTTCCAGCCTACGGCCCGGGGCGGCTGCCAGCGGCGCCGGAAGTGGACGTTCTCGATCATCAAATCAGTGGTGAAGACCCAATCGCGCCCGCGCGCGCCCGCCACCACCGCGGCGTCGTCGCCAATGCC
>JALLOH010000127.1 GCA_027717655.1 Acidobacteriia bacterium AH_259_A11_L15 | reverse complement strand
TCCGGCGGAGCAGCAAACAGGGCGGCTAGAAGGATCGGGTTGTGCCCTTCGACTTCGCTCCGGGTATGTCCTTTCAGGGCCTACGCGACGCGGTGGCTCTCTTCGTCCTCCTGGTGCAGTTGCCCATCCCCTTGTTCTGGCTGGTGGTTCACCCCACGGTAGGCTTCTGGCAGCGGCATCCTCGGGCTTGCTACTATGGAGTAGGCACGAGCATTTGGGCGCTGACCGCCGTGGCTTTGCTGCTGCCGCGGGCCTGGTGGCTGGGGGAGCGCTTTTCCGGCCCCGAAACTTCGGGGCTGGTGGCCCTGGCGGGCGCGGGGCTGATTGTGGCTGACCTGTGGCTGATTCGCCAGGTGAAGCGCGACCTGCATTGGAAAGCGCTGCTGGGCTTGCCGGAGTTGCTGCCGCGCCAGCGGCCGGGCCGGGTGGCGAGCGCAGGCATCTACGCTCGGGTGCGCCACCCGCGCTACTTGGGGATGATGCTCTCCTGGACGGGCGCGGTGCTGCTGACCGGCGCGACCCGCCTGCTGGTGCTGGTAGCGGTTTTTATGGGATTGGCCCTGCTGGTGACGGAGCTGGAAGAGCGGGAGCTGCTGGCGCGGCTGGGGGAAGCCTACGCGGACTATCGTCGTCGCGTGCCGCGCTTTCTGCCTCGGCTGCGGTAAGATACCTGGGGCCGGAAAGCAAGGAGGAGAGGCGATGAGCGGGGGGATGGCAAGGCTGGTGGTCCTGGGGGCGCTGCTGGTCCCGCCAGCGGCGGGGCTGGCGGCGCCCGCAGCCTGGGCGCAGGAAGCCCGGCCGATGAGCCACGCGGAATTCATCAGCTTGCTGCAACAGGAGACTCCGGTGGAAGAAATCATCGCGCAGGTGAAAGCGCGGGGGATCAACTTCAAGGTGACGCCGCGGCTGGAAGAGGAGCTGGACATCCTGGAGGTGAAGGGCAAGGAGAGGCGGGCGTTGCTGGCGGTGCTGAGCGAGCCCGCCACCCTGGAGTTGCAGACCAACGTGGCCGGGGCGGCGGTGACGCTGGACAGGCAGCCGCAAGAGCCGCTCTCGGCCGAGGGCAGCATTGTTTTCTCTGCGCTGGAGCCGGGCTCGCACCGGGTTCGACTGGAGCACAAGGACTATGTGCGGGAGAGCCTAGACGTCTTCCTGAAGCCGGGCGAGAGCCGCCGCATCGAACTGGAGCTCCAACTGGCCGTGACGCTGGCGCCGGGGCCGCTGGGCACGCAGGTGAGCGTGGCCGCGGGCACGCCGATTGACACGGCGCTGGTGGAGTTGGAGTTCGCCCGCACCCCGCAGAAACGCATCCCGCTGCTGCGGCGGTTCGTGGCCCAATTTGCCGGCAGCCCGGTGGTGCTGCTGGGCTGGCGGATGCTGCAGGAAACCTATATGGAGCAGGAGCAGTACGGCCTGGTTGTCGCGGCCGGGAATGAAATCCTGAAGCGCGATCCGACCGACTTCACCGCCCGGGCGCGCAGCGCGCACGCCTACGCCAAGAACGGCGAGCTGGCAGAAGCCTTCCGGGTCACCCAGGAAGCTCGCGAGCTGGTGCAAGCGGCACGGACGGCGCCGGGGCCGGAGGGGACCGACCCGTCAATCTGGGAGGAGCGGCGAGAGGAGCTGGTCCGGGACGCGGAAGGCGACCTGGCCGGGTTGGCCTATGACCTCTTTGTGGGGGCCACGGGGGTACAGGACCCGGCGCAAAGGCGGGCGCTGCTGGAGCAGTTTGTCGCCGTGTTCCCGCAGTCGCCGTACCTGGAAGCGTCGTACTTCTGGCTGGCGGTGAGTGCGCAGCAGTTGGGCGACGCCGCGGGCGCTATCCAGTGGGCCGAGCGCGGACTGGCAGCCAACCCCAACCAGGGGGCGCTGATGGTGCTGGTGGCCGACATCCTGAGCCAGCAGGGGCAGAACCTGGAGCGCGCGCGGGAGCTGGCCAGCCGCCTGGTCGCGACCCTGGAGAACGAGCCGGAGAAGCTCCGCCCGCAGGGGATGGGCGACGAGGACTGGGCGCCGCGGCAGCAGCTCTGGAGGGGGACGGGGCATTCCATCCTGGGCCAGGTGTTGATGTACGAGGAGACCGCGCAGAAGCCGCGGGAGATGGACAAGACCCGGCAGGCGGTCGAAGAGTTCCAGAAGGCTTCCCCGCTGCTCAAGCCGGAGACGAACAGCTACGCCCGCAACCTCTACCGGCTGGGGTTCGCCTACGCCAAGCTGGGGGAGCGGGCGAACGCCCGCCAGGTGCTGCAAGAACTGATGAGCCTGGAGACCCCCTACCGGCAGGTGGCCGCGCCGCTGCTGGAGAAGGTGAAGTAGCGCCCGCGGGCGTGGCCTCTGGGAAGCCTCC
>JALLOH010000126.1 GCA_027717655.1 Acidobacteriia bacterium AH_259_A11_L15 | reverse complement strand
AGGGGGCGCGCAAGCGCTTCCAGTGGACCAAGCGATAGGGAGGACAAGAGAGCGGAGCCGAACCACTGCCGGCCCAGCGCGTCGCCCCGCGGAAAGGCGAGCTGCTGTGGCTGGCCGACAGCGCCGCCGCCAGCCGCCTCGAACGCGTCCGCGTCGAGCCGGCGGCGGCCGAGACGCAGGGATGATCCTGGCCGGCGACATCGGCGGCACCAAGTCCCTCCTGGCGCTCTTTGCGCCTGGCGGCGACCCCCGCACTGCGCGCGGCGAGAAAAACTTCCCCAGTCGCAATTACCCGGGCCTGAAAGCAGTGCTGAAGGATTTTCTGAAAGAAGTACCGGAGCCCGTGGAGCTGGCCTGCTTCGGCGTCCCCGGCCCGGTGGTCGAGGGCCGCTGCGAAACCCCGAACCTCCCCTGGGTGGTGGATGCCCGTGAACTCCGCCGCCTTACCAAGGCCGAAGTGGTTCTCATCAACGACCTGGAAGCGACCGGCTACGGCATCGCCTTGCTGCGCGAGGATGAGCTTCTCCCCCTCAGCCAAGGCCGCCCCGCCCCGCAAGCCAACGCCGCCCTCATCGCCCCCGGCACCGGCCTGGGCGAAGCCATTCTTTTCTGGGACGGGCACCAACACCGGCCGTCCGCCTCCGAAGGCGGCCACGCTTCCTTCGCTCCCCAAAACGACCTCGAAATGAAATTCCTGCAATACCTGAAGAACGACTTCGACCACGCCAGCTACGACCGCGTGGTCAGTGGCTCGGGCCTCAAGCGCATCTACGACTTCTTGAAGGCGATCGACTTTGCGGAAGAACCCGACTGGCTGCACCAGGAGTTGGCCCGCGCCGACGACCCCGCCGCCCTCATCTCCCGGGTGGCGCTCGAGGGCAAAGCCGAGCTCTGCCTCAAGGCCCTCGACCTCTGGGTGGACGCCTTCGGCGCCGAAGCCGGCAACCTGGCCCTGAAGGCCCTGGCCACCGCCGGCCTCTACCTGGGCGGCGGCATCGCCCCCAAAATCCTACCCAAGCTCAAAGACGGCACCTTCCTCACCGCCTTCCAGAACAAGGGCCGCCTCGCCACCCTGCTGGGCCACATCCCCGTCCGCGTCATCCTCAACCCCAAGACCGCCCTCTTCGGCGCCGCCCGCTTCGCCCTGACATTCCATTCCAGGTAGCGCAGGTTGCTTACCCTGAGCTTGCCGAAGGGAAAGGCCGCTACGTGCCCGACCTACCAGGTGGGTCGCGTGCGAGACAGTTCCAAGAAGTCGCCCGCCGTCCGCAACCCGCTGCGCCCGGCGTCAGATTTCCAGAATCTCTTTCTCTTTGTTCTTGGAGAAGGAATCGAGCTTCTCGGTGTACTCGTGGGTGAGCTTGTCAAGGTCAGCGACGCCGTGGTGTTTGTCGTCTTCGCTGACTTTCTTGTCTTTGAACAGGGCTTCGATGCTCGCCTTGCTATCGCGCCGGATGTTGCGCAGCGCCGTCTTGTGGTTCTCCAGCACCGTGTGCAGGTGCTTCACCATATCGCGCCGGCGCTCCTCGGTCAGCGGCGGCACGGGCACGCGGATAATCTTGCCGTCGCTGGCCGGATTCAATCCCAGGTCGGAGCTGCGGATGGCCTTCTCCACCGCCGCGGTGATCGAGGGGTCGAACGGCTGCACCACGATCAACGTCGCCTCCGGCGCCGCCAGCTTCGCCAACTGGTTCACCGGCGTGGCCGTCCCGTAGTAGTCCACCCGGATGTCCTCCAGCAAAGTCACCGACGCCCGCCCCGTCCGGAGGTGGCCCAGCTCGCGCCGGAAGTCTTCGACCGTCTTGTCCATCCGCTTGCGCGTCTGCGCCAGCGCTTCCTTGATTGTGGCTACTGGCTGCATCAAGCCGACACCACCGACCCCACCTTCTCCCCCAGCACCACCCGCTTGATGTTCCCCGCCCGCGTGAGGTTGAAAACCATGATGGGCAGGTTGTGATCCCGGCAGAGAGAGATGGCGGTGCCGTCCATCACCCCCAGCGACTTCGCCAGCACCTCCATGTAGGAGATGCGGTCGTACATCTTCGCCTCCGGGTTCACCGCGGGGTCAACGTCGTAGATGCCCTCCACCCTCGTGGCTTTCAGGATGACCTCGGCGTTGATCTCCATCGCTCGCAGGGCCGCGGCCGTGTCGGTGGAAAAGTAGGGATTCCCCGTCCCCGCCGCAAAGATCACCACCCGGCCTCTCTCCAGGTGGCGGATGGCCCGCCGGCGGATGAACGCCTCCGCCAGTTGCGCCATGGCGATCGCCGTCATCAGCCGCGTGTTTACCTCCAGCCGCTCCAGGGCGTTCTGAAGCGCCAGCGCGTTGATCACCGTGGCCAGCATCCCCATCTGGTCGGCCGTGACCCGCTCCATCCCCCGGGCCAGCGAGGTCCGCCCCCGGAAGATGTTCCCGCCTCCCACGATGATTCCGGTCTGCACCCCCAGCTCGTGCACCTCCTTGATCTCGCGGGCGATCTGCGCCACGCTCT
>JALLOH010000125.1 GCA_027717655.1 Acidobacteriia bacterium AH_259_A11_L15 | reverse complement strand
CGACTTCTCCAGCGCCCCCCGCACATTGGTGGAATCGTACCCGGCTTCGCCGTCGAGCTTGTAGACACGCTTCTTGAACCACGGGTAAGTATTCAACTTGTTGTAGGTGACGCAGGGACTGAAGACGTCAATCAGCGCGAACCCCTTATGCCGGATGCCCCCGGCAATCAGCTCGGCCATATGGTTCGGCTCGCCCGAAAACCCCCGCGCCACGTACGTCGCCCCGGAGACCAGCGCCAGGGCGATGGGGTTAATGGGCAGCTCCACGTTGCCCCGCGGCGTCGATTTGGTCCGCATCTCCTTCATGGTGGTCGGCGAGGCTTGCCCGGTGGTCAGCCCATAAATCTGGTTGTTCATCACCACGTAGGTCAGGTCGAGGTTGCGGCGCATGGCGTGGATGAAGTGCCCGATGCCGATGCCGTAGCCGTCGCCGTCCCCGCCGGTAATCACCACCTTCAGGTCGGTGTTGGCCAACCGGATGCCCGTGGCCACCGCCACCGCCCGCCCGTGCAGCGAGTGGACGCCATAGGCGTGCACGTAGCCGGGCAGGTTCGACGAGCACCCGATCCCGGAGACCACTACCAGGTCCTTGGGTTCCACGTGCGCCTTGCTGGCGGCCATCTTGACCGCTTTCAGGACCCCGAAGTCGCCGCAGCCCGGGCACCAGTCCGGGTCCACCGGGCCCGCGTAGGTCTCAATCGGAAGTTCAACCACGGTCGCCATGTTCTTCTCCTAAGAAGTCGGCTGCCAGGAATAGGTGGAGCCGGTTTCGACCCCCACGCGCAGTTCTCCCTGCTTTTCGCCGGAGTCCCGATGCACAACCTCGACCCGCCACACGGGTTCTCCCGTGCCGTCGGCGTCGACTTTCTCAATCCGCCCGGGCCGCCCCTCGTCGCGCAGGTGGGTGCGCACATAGTGGTAGGCAATCTCCCGGGCTTCCGCCGGCGTAACCTCGAGCGAGCGCGACCGCCCCGCAAGGAGGGCCCGCACCTGCTCGGCGATCTGGCCGGGCTCGAAGGGTTCGCCGTCGTACCTGAGGATCTGCTCGTGCACGCTGTAGCCGGTCTCCGCCCGCAGGTGGCGGGCGAACTGCCCGGTGGCGTTGCCCTCAATGCAAATGGTGCGCTGGCAGCGCGCCAGAATCTCGCTCGCCTCCCGGCCGTGGAAGGGCAAGAGATACTTGAAATGAAGCTGGTTGGCGCGGACCCCCGCCGCGGCCAGTTGCCGGACGGCTTCCCCAATCACGCCGTGGCTCGAGCCCCACCCGATCAACGTCACCTCGGCGTCTGCGGGGCCTTCCAGCCGCGGCGCCGGCAGCTCGCGCAGGGCCAGCGCCAGCTTCTTCATCCGCTTCTCCGCCATCTTGCGGCGCACCGCCGGGTTGGTGAACTCGTCGCTGATCAGGATACCTTCCTCGTCGTGCTCATCGCTGGCCGCCACGTGAAGGGTATTGGCCGTGCCCGGCAGGGCGCGCGGCGAGATACCCGAGGGAGTAAATGCATAGCGCTTGTACTTCCCGTTCTCCCCGTTCCACTCTGTCACCAGCTCGCCCCGCTCGATGGGCACGGCAGCCGGGAGGTCTTCCGGCTCGATGGTCTCGAGATGCTCGGAGAGCAGCAGGTCAGAAATGATAATCACGGGAAGCTGGTACTTCTCCGCCAGGTTGAAGGCTTCGACCGCGGTATGAAAACAGTCGCGGGTGTCGGTGGGGGCAATGATGATGCGGGGGAAGTCCCCCTGGGAGGCGCCGTAGACCTGGTTGAGGTCGCCCTGCTCGGTCTTGGTGGGAATCCCGGTGGAGGGGCCGCCGCGCTGCACTTCCACCACCACCACCGGGGCTTCGATCATACCGGCCTGCCCGATGGCTTCCGTCATCAAGGCGAAGCCGCCCCCCGAGGTGGCGCACATCGCGCGCACGCCGGTAAAGCCCGCTCCGATAGCCATATTCACCACCGCCAGTTCGTCCTCGCCTTGCTTGACCACGATGCCGCAGCGCTCGGCGTGCGCCGCCATCCAGTGCAGGATGGCCGAGGCCGGGGACATCGGATAGGCGGAGTAGAACTTGCAGCCGGCGGCTACCGCCCCCAGGGCGAAGGCTTCGTTCCCAGTGATGAACGGCCGCCGCTGCCCGGAGAACTTCCACTGGCAGCCCAGCGGCGCCAGGCGCTCGCGGGCGTATTCGTAGCCCGTGCGGGCCAGGGCAAGGTTTTGCTCGATGACCGCCTGGCCCTTGTGGGCGAAGGTGTCATGGAGAACGCCCGCCGTAACCTCGAAGTCCAGCCCCAGCAAAAACAGCAGCGCCCCCAGCGCCACCGTGTTCTGCATCACCGGCTGGATGCGCCCCAAGGGCTTGGTCAACTCCCCCACCGGCAGTGGGACCACCAGGACGTTCTCGCGCAGCGTCACATTGCAGCGCAGCTTGTCGGCGTTGAACAGCACCACACCGCCCGCTTCTACCTCCGGGGCGTGGCGCTCGAGGGAATCCTGGTTCAAGGCGATGAGGG
>JALLOH010000124.1 GCA_027717655.1 Acidobacteriia bacterium AH_259_A11_L15 | reverse complement strand
CTGACGATGTACTTCACCCGCAGGTGGTGCTGGCGCAGGATTTCGAGCACGCGCTCGACCTCATCGCCCGGGTCGAGCACCAACGCTTCGCGGGTCTCCGGGTCGCCGACAATGTGGCAGTTGCACTGCAACCACCCGACCGGCAGCACTTCATGAATCAATTCTTTGGCGGGTTCTCTCACGAGGAGAAGAATTCGTGACTAGCCTCGGGTTAGTCTCTTGCGTGCTTTCTTCTTGCGCTCCTTGAGGGCGAGACGAAGCCAATAGGCCACCAGGGCAAAAGAAGACACCAGCAGAAACAAGCTGGCTGCAGTGCTTGGCAACCAATCAAACATTGAAGATATCAATTTGCAGTATAGCACAAGGCGGAGTTGTTCCCCCGGCGACCCCGATGGTAGAATCACGCCTCTCGTGTGGGGGCAAGTCTTCCGATGAGAGAACCACCCATGCAGAAACCGTTGCGCTCGTTCCTTGTGAGCTTTCTTTTGCTGTTCGCCCTGGCGGGCGGTGTCGCCACAACCTTCAGCCCGGAAGCGCGGGCGCAGTATCCCGGCGAGCGGGCGGCCGAAGAGCTGCGCTGGCCCTGGAGCGACCCGCGGGCCGAGGTGCACTGGCCGCGCAGCCGGAGCTACGACTTGCAGCACGTCAAGGTGGAGGTCACCCGCATCGACTGGGAGAAAGAAGAAATCCAGGCCACGGTCACGCTGAGGCTGGCGCCGCTGAACAACGGCCTGGAGCGCGTGGAGCTGGACGCCGCCGAGCTGACCCTCGAGAGGGTCGCGCTGGCGAACGGGCAGCCGCTGGAGTTTGCCACCGAGGACGAGAAGCTGGTGGTCACGCTCGACCGAGCCTACGCGGAAGGCGAGACCCTCGAGCTGGTCATCCGCTACCGCGCCCGGCCGCGAAAAGGCCTCTACTTCCGGCGGCCGGACGAGGCCTACCCCAACAAGCCCCGGCAGGTGTGGTCGCAGGGCGAGAGCGAGTACAACCACTACTGGATTCCGCTCTACGACTTCCCCAACGACAAGACGACCACGGAGATGATCGTCACTGTGCCCGACGAATTCATGGTGATTTCGAATGGCGAGCTGGTGGAAACCCGCAGGAACCGGCCGCCGACCACAACTTTCCACTGGCGGGAAAACGTCCCGCACAGCACCTATTTGATTTCGCTGATCGTCGGCCAGTTCGACCACCACCAGGACACGCTCGACGGCTTGCCGGTGGACTACTACGTCCCGCCGGGCCGCCGAAGGACATGGTGGCGCGCTCGTTCGAGCAAACGGCGGCCATGATTCGCTTCTTCAACGATTACATCGGCATCGCGTATCCCTACGAACAATACGCACAGACCACGGTGGAAGAGTTCCTCTGGGGCGGGATGGAGAACGTCAGCGCCACCACGCTCTATACCGACACGCTGCACCCCGAAGACGCCGCCCCCAACTGGAGCAGCGAAGGCCTGGTGGCCCACGAGCTGGCCCACCAGTGGTGGGGCGACCTGCTGACCACGCGCTCCTGGGCGCACATCTGGCTCAACGAGAGCTTCGCCACCTTCTTCACCAACCTCTGGTTCGAGCACCACTACGACCGCGCCGCCTACGACTATGAGCGCTGGAAGGACATGCAGGATTACTTCTGCGAGGACGACGCCGGCCACAGCCCTGCCTGCGCGGGCGGCGTCCACTACCGCCGGCCCATTGTCTGGCCCATCTACGTGGACGAGATGGACCTCTTCGACCGCCACACCTACCCCAAAGGCGGGCTGGTGCTGCACATGCTGCGGGCGCTGCTGGGCGAGGAAGAATTCCGCCAGGCCATCCACCACTACGGGACCCGGTTCGCCCGCCAGCCGGTCGACACCGAAGACTTCCGCAAAGCCATCGCCGAAGCCACGGGCCGCGAGTTGGGCTGGTTCTTCCGGCAGTGGCTCTACCGCGCCGGCCATCCCGAGCTGCGCGTGCAGGCGGAATGGGACCCGCAGGCGAATTCGCTGCACCTGGTGGTGGAGCAAACCCAGGAGCGGCGGGAGCTGACCCCGCTGTTCCGGCTGCCGCTCCAGGTCGAGTTCACCACCTCGCAGGGTGCGCAGACGTTCCCCATCGAGGTGGCGCACGCGCGCGACGACTTCTACTTCTCGCTGCCGGAGCGCCCGCGGCGGATTCGCTTCGACCCCGACCAGGACATACTGAAAAAGCTGGAGTTCGCCCGCTCGCGCAAGGAACTGATTGACCTGCTGCGGAACGACTCGAACGTTATCGGGCGCATCTGGGCCGCCGAGCAGTTGGGCCGGCGGCGCAACGACCTCGTGGCCCTGGCGGCGCTGCGGGAGGCCCTGCTCAATGACCGTTTCTACGGGGTGCGCGCCGAGGTGGCGCGCGTCCTGGCCGGCAGCCGCAGCCCCACGGCGCGCGACGCTCTGCTGGAAGGGCTGAACGATCCCGACGCCCGCGTGCGGGAAAAAGTTGCCATGGGGCTGGGAGGATTCGAAGGCGACTCGGTAGTGGCGCAGGCGCTGGAGAATGTCCTGCTCAACGAAACCAAGACCTACGTGGTGGCGGCCGCCTTGCAGTCGCTCGCCCAGGTGAAACCGGAGAACGGCTTTGAACGGCTGCGAGC
>JALLOH010000123.1 GCA_027717655.1 Acidobacteriia bacterium AH_259_A11_L15 | reverse complement strand
GGGAAGATCACTCGGCCGCCCGTCTCCCGGGTCAGCTTCTCCAGCGCGCCGCTGCCCCGGTAAGGACGGCCCAGAACCCGCTGGTAGAACCGAAAGTCTGCGATGCCGATGGCGTAGATTATCACGTCGGCCCGGTGCGCGGCTTCGATCGCCTCGGCTTCGTCCACCCGGCTGCCGAAATCTTCTCCGTCCGTGACCACGATGATGGCCTTGCGCCCCACTTCGGGAGCAAGCTTCTCTTTGGTTGCCAGGTAAATCGCGTCGTAGAGCCGCGTCCCCGTCTTGCCCGATTGCGGGAACGGCCCGGGGTTCACCGGGCTGCCGGGCGCGTTGATGTAGGCCCGGTTGATGGCGAACCGCAATCGCTCCACGTCCGAGGTGAAATCCTGTAACAGGTCCACGCTCACGTCGAACGTCATCACCAGCCCCAGGTCGCTCGGCCGCAGAATCTGGTGGAGGAACTGCGTCGCCGCCACCTTCTCGGCCGGGAGCACCTGTAGCTGGCTGCCGCTGGTGTCCACCAGCAACGCCAGGGTCAGGGGCCGGTCCGTCTCCTGGGCGAAGTAGCGGATCTCCTGCTTCCTTCCATTCTCCCGAATCTCAAAGTCGCTCGCCTCCAGGTCGGTCACCAGCCGACCCTTGCGGTCTTTCACCGTGCAGTAGACGTTGACCACGTCCACGTCCACTCGCAGCACGCCCCCGGGAGCCGAGGGAGGAGGAGGCTGCTGCCCGAGCGCCGCCCCGCCCAGGCCCAGCAGGCCGCTCAGCAACCAGAGCCCGGCCCGCGCTCCGCTCCCGCCGTCCATCGTTTTCTTCCAAACTCCCATACTCCCCAGTATAGCTGCGGTGCGTGCCTCAGGAGTGCGAGAAATTTTATCCAATGCGGTTTCTTCTCTTCCGTCGCCGAAAATCCCCCCCATCTTTTTACTTGACATCGCGCTCTCGCCTCTCTATACATCACGCTAATGTTTGCCGCGCAAAGGGTGTTGGCGCCGCAAACAACTTTGAGCGATCAAGGGGGAAAGTAGAGATGGCCAAGCGCGCACGTAAGAAGTCTGCCAAGAAGAGAAAGATGACCAAGAAGAAGAAGAGGAAGAGGTAAGCAGGCTTCAGGGTCAATCAGTCCCAGCACGTCGAAAGGGAGCCCGCCCGGGCTCCCTTTCAGTTTTCCGGGTCGTTTTCCGCGGAGGCTTCCGGCGCGATTTCCTCTGCCGGCGAGAGTTGCTCATGCTCGGGGCAGAGGCGGCGGTAGTCGCAGTAGCGGCAAGGGAAGCCCGGCCGGGCGGGGAACTCCGCGGCCCGAATGCCGGCCGCCACCTCCCGCACCGTCTGCAACACGCGCTCGGCTGCTTTTTCCCCGGGAGAAAAGCTGATGGGCTCGTTGACCGTGAGGTTGTAGAGCGTCAGCCGCTGCGGAAGCAGCTTCAGGTAGTTCTGCGCGGCCAGGGCGTAGAGCGCCAGTTGGAGGTCCTTTTCCACCTTCGGCCGCGGGCGCGGCTGGCCCGTCTTGTATTCCACGATTTCCACCGCCTTCCCCGACAGTTGGTTCACCTGGTCGATGCGACCCGTCAGGACCACGTCTTCCCACGGCCACGCGAACCTTTTCTCCAGCTCCAGCACCGTGAGCGCCTGCCGGCCTTGCCGCTCGTAGAAGGTCTGCAACTGCTCCCACCCGCTGGCGCGATATTCCTGCTCCTGGTAGCGGTCGGCGAAGGGCCAGGCGGTCTGCCGCCACTGCTGCTCGTAGATGTGCCGCAGCTCTTCCAGCGGCAACGAGGGTCGCTGCTGCCGCGCCCGAAAGAATTCCACCAGGCTGCGGTGCATGATCAGCCCGAAGAGCATGGCGGGCGTCTGCGAGCCGGGTAGTTGCCACTGATAGGACAGCTTGTACTGGAGCGGGCAGCGTTTGTAGGTCCCGAGCGTGGAGTGGCTCAGGCTCAAGGGCTCGGGCGGCGCGGGGCCCGGAAAGTCCCGCGCCCACCGGGCGATGCGCGAATAGCAGGCGGCCGCCTGCCGGGCGGTAAAGAGAAGCTCCTGCTGGGGGGTGGGCGGGTCGGCCGCCGCGGCGACGGGCGCCGTCGGGGCCAGCACTTCCACTTCGCGGGCCACCCGCGGGTCGCGCTGGATGTCCTCCAGGAAAATCGACGGGCGCTTGCGCGGCCCCGTGAGGGTGGTCAGCGTGAGGCGGCGCCGGGCGCGGGTCAGGGCCACGTAGCAGAGCCGCCGCTCCTCGGTGATGTGAAAGTCGCCCGGAGGCAGCGCCTCCTTCATTAGAGCGTCGGGAAAAACGAACAGCGGGTTCCGTGGCCGAGTGGGAAAGTCGTTGCGGTTGAGCCGCAAGACGAAGACGGAGTCGAACTCCAGACCTTTGGCTGTGTGGACGGTCATCAACTGCACGGCGTCGGAGTTGTCGGTCTCCTCGGGCAGGTCGATGCCGCCCCCGGCTTCCTCGAAGTAGGCCAGGTATTCGATGAGCTCCCGCAGGCGCTTGCTTTCGCTCTTCTCTTCCTCCCACTGCCGGAGGAAGTCGGCGAAAGTGGTCAGGAAGCGGGCGTCGGGGTCGGAAGCCAGCGGGCGCAACCGGATGCGCTCCAATAAAGCGTCGAACAGCTCGACCACCGTGCGCTGGCCCGGCCGCGCGCGCCACA
>JALLOH010000122.1 GCA_027717655.1 Acidobacteriia bacterium AH_259_A11_L15 | reverse complement strand
GCAGCGTATTGTATCGTGGTAGCGCGGCCGGGAGCAAACCGGCCGGGGCGGGCGAGGAGCGATGACCGACAAGGTGGTGGTGCTGGTTACCTGCGGGTCGGGAGAGGAAGCGGAACGAATTGCCCGAGCGCTGGTGGAAGAGCGCCTGGCCGCCTGCGTGAATGTCACGCAGCCCGTCCGTTCTCTGTATCGCTGGCAAGGCAAGGTGTGCGACGAGCCGGAAGTGCTGCTGAGCATCAAGACTTCGCGGCCGCTGTTCGACCGGGTGCGGCGGGCGGTGGAGAAGCTGCACAGTTACGAGGTGCCGGAAGTGGTCTGCCTGCCCATCATTGACGGGGCGCCGAACTATCTGAACTGGCTCGAGGGCGCGCTAAGGGGCGAAGCCGAGCCGGCGCCGGCGGCCCGGCCGGCGAAGCCCCGGCCGGTCAAGCCCCGGGCGACCAAGCGCAAGAAATAACCGCGAGGCACATTCCCCATGGACCAGCCGACAGAAACCCGAACGCCGACGGAAGCCACCGACTTGAGGGCACTGCTCGTGCACGAGAGCGCTCACCTGCGCTGGTACCACGTGGAGGAGCCGGACTCGCCCGTGCTCGACCGCCTGGCCGAAGAGTTCGGCTTTCACGAGCTGGAGATCGAGGACTGCCGGCACCTGCGCCACACGGCCAAGCTGGAAGAGTACGAGAACCACGTCTTCGTCATCGCCAATACCCTGCACTTCTTAGCGGAGACGACGGGGGTATGGTTCGGGGAGCTGGATTTCTTCCTGGGGCAGGATTTTCTGGTTACGGTGCACACGGGCCCGACGCGCTCGGTGAAGCAGGTGCTGTCGCGGGTGAAGTCGGTTTCCAAGATGCAGCGGCCCGACCGGGTGCTGCACGCCCTGCTGGACAACATGGTGGACCGCTACCTGCCGGTGCTCGACCAGATGGGCGAGCGCATCGACCATATCGAAGACGAAATCCAGGAGTCGCCCACCCAGAAGACCCTGGAGGAGATTTTCGCGCTGCGGCGGGGGCTGAGCGAGTTTCGCCGCACGGTGGGGAGCATGCGGGAGATGGTGAACTTCTTCATGCGGCTGCGGCCGCCCTACTTCCGGGCGGACATGGCCGCGTACTGGCGCGACCTCTACGACCACATCATCCGCGCTCTGACCATGATCGATACCTACCGCGACTTGCTGGCCAGCGTGCTGGAAATCTACCTGACCTCGACCGCCAATCGCACCAACGAGATCATGAAGGTGTTGACCATCTGGGCCACCATCGTCCTGCCGCTGGTCGTCATCACCGGCTACTTCGGGATGAACTTCAACCACCTGCCGTTGATGGCTGGAGAAGGGCGGTATCACCGTCAACAAGAACGCCATCCCCTTCGACGAGCTGCCGCCGCTCAAGGCCAGCGGCATCCGCATCGGCACCCCGGCGCTTACCACCCGGGGGATGAAAGAGGCGGAAATGGAGCGCATCGGGAACTGGATCGCCGATGCCCTGGAGCACCTGGGCGACGAGGCCCTCATCCAGCGCATCCGCAACCAGGTCCGCGAACTCGCCGCCCAGTTCCCGCTCTACGCTCCACGACTAGAGGAAGCCGCCGTGGCACCGCGCGCCCGCTAATCGGGCGTGCCCGCATTCGGGTGCGCCCGCTAATCGCCGCTGCTGACCGAGTTCCGGAGGGTCGCATGAAGGTGGCCATCGACATCCGCCGCGTCCGGGACTTCGGCGTCGGCACCTACACCCGCAACCTGGTCAACACCCTGGCCGGCCTCGACCTCAAGACCTCTTACACCCTCGTCGGCACAACTTCCGACCGGGGCGAGCTAGAACGGCTGCCGGAAAACTTCTCCCTGCTGGAGTTCGACCCCGCCAAGCGGGGAGCCCGCTACGACTTGCGCCTGGGCTGGGCGCTGCGCCGGCACAGAATCGAGCTCTACCACAGCCCCTACCTGACCACGCCCTGGGGGCTGCCCTGCCGGCGCGTGGTCACCGTGCACGACACCGCTGACTTCCTCGACATGCTCAGCGATGGCAACTCCCTGCCGGAAGTTCTGCGCTTCCAGCGCACCCGGCGCA
The DNA here is from genome assembly GCA_027717655.1 of Acidobacteriia bacterium AH_259_A11_L15. Taxonomy (GTDB): domain Bacteria; phylum Acidobacteriota; class Terriglobia; order Acidiferrales; family 2-02-FULL-67-57; genus 2-02-FULL-67-57. The sequence goes on along the minus strand of JALLOH010000122.1, from coordinate 687 downwards.
GCCTGCACCGGGCCGACCGCGTCCTCACCGTCTCGCACGCCACCCGGCGCGAGCTGCAGCAAATCTTCAGCCTGCCCCAAGACAAGATTGAAGTGGTGTACAACGCCCTCGATGCCCGCCTGGAGAAGATTCCCTCTCGGGTCGAGAGCGAGCGCGTCCTGACCCGCTACTCGGCCCACGACCCCTACCTGCTCTACGCCGGCAACGTGCGCCCGCACAAGAACCTTCCCCGGCTGATCGAGGCCTACGCGCTGGTGAAAGACGAGCTGCGCGACCACCCCCGCTACGCCCACCTGAAGCTGATCATCATCGGAGAAGACGTCTCCCGGCACCCGCAGTTGCGCCGAGCAGTGATCAAGAGTCGTACCCAGCACGACGTGCGCTTCTTGGGGTTCGTCGACCCGCAGACCCTCAGCGTCTTCTACGCCGGCGCCGCTGCCTTCGTCTTCCCTTCCTTGCACGAAGGCTTCGGCCTGCCGCCGCTGGAGGCCATGGCCCAGGGGACGCCGGTGGTCAGCTCGAGCGCTCCCGCCCTCCTGGAGGTGCTGGGCGAGGCGGCGCTCTTTGTCAATGCGGAAAAGGTATTTGACTTGAGCCGCGGCATCCGCCAGGTGCTGCTGGAGGAGAAGCTGCGACAGCGGCTGGTCAAGCGCGGCCACCGGCAGGTGCGACGCTTTTCCTGGAAAG
>JALLOH010000121.1 GCA_027717655.1 Acidobacteriia bacterium AH_259_A11_L15 | reverse complement strand
GGTAGAGTTCGATGTCGCCCGAGCGGGTTTCCACCGCGATGTCCTGCGTGGGCGGAGTGCGGAAGCGAAGCACCACCGGGCCGCTGCGGTTTTCGACCTCCACCCGACCGGCGACCTCTTCCAATTCAATTTCCTTGCTGCGGGTCTTCACCCGAAGGTCGCCGGGGATGCCGCGAACCAGGATCTCGTCGGAGACGAAGCTCACCTCGCCGTCCACCCGGGGCACGCTGAACTCGGTGCGGCGGGACTTGAAGCGGGCAGGGCCGCCGATGCGGATAAATTGGAGCGCGCCGTAGTAGGCTCCTTCCAGGGTGGCTGTGCCCTGGATGTCACGGAAGGTGACGTCCTCGCCGCGGCCTTCCACGCGGGCGTCCCCGGTGACCTCGGCCAGCAGGACCGAGCCCCGGTGCAACTCGACCGAGACGTTGCCCTGGATGCGCTCCAGGACGGCCTCGCCGCGGTGCAGGTCCAGCGCCAGATCCCCTTCGATTCCGCTCACCGCGACGTCACCGCGCCGGTTGGATAGCCGCAGGCTCACGCCCGGGGGAACCTGGACAGTCAAGTCGGCACGGACGGCGCGGCTGTCGGCCCCTTCGGTTTCCCAGCGGAATTCGTAGCCTTCGGCAGTTTCCTCCAGGATCGGCTGGAAGGCATCGGCCAGGCGGGAGGCTTCGCCCTCGTTCGGGGCGCAGACCTTCTTGCGGGCTACCACGTGGAGTTCTTCGCCTGGCCCGGCGGTGATTTCCAGGGCACCGCGAGCGTTGCTCAGGCGCAAGGTGGCGGGCGCGGTGAGGGGTTCGACCAACTCGTCGGTGAACTCGTATTCGCTGGCGAAGAGGCAGCCCAGCTCCCCGTCTCCGATGACGATGCCCGGACCGGTCCACCAGCCGTGCTCCACGATTTGAGTGAAACACCAACCGATGAGAATCAAAAAGACGAGGCCAACGATGGTCCCGCCGCCCAGGCGGGTGGCCGCCGCTTCCGGGGTGCCGCGCAGCAGGAAGTAGTCCGCCAGCTTGGCCAGTCCCCAGAAGATGATCAGCAGCGGCCAGTACTTGGCCAGCAGCGGCCAGAGGTTGAACTCCGGCTGGAGGTTGGCGTAGAGGACCAGCCCGCCGAGCGCGATCAGCAGCAGCCCGCCGAAAATCGACCCGGGACGAAGTGTCTTGCCGTCGCTCATGTCAGCCTCGATGCCCCTCGGTGGAGGCGGTGGATTCCAGCAGCTTCACTACGCCGATGACAATCAGGATGATCGGCCAGAGCTCCCCGAATCCCACACTATGCAGAAGCTGGCCTGCGAGGAAGACCACTCCGACGGTAATCAGGACGGTGGGCCCCAATAGGCCGCGGCGGGAGCAGCGGGCGCAGTCGCAAACGCCGCCGCCCCGGTAGCGGTAGGGCGCGGGGGCCGGTGCGGGCGATTGTTGCGGGGTGGGTGCAGCTCCTTCACTCATCGCAGCTCACCTTCTTGGCGGCTGGCGGGCACGCCGTTGGTGCGTTTCCAGAGTATCCAGACCCCCGCTGCGATCAAAATCACCGGCCAGAAGCGCCACAGATAAAAGCCGTAGGGGAAAATATCCAGCGTATTGGCCAGGAAGAGGGCTCCGAGCACGATCAGCAGCAGCGCACACACGCCATCACCGCAGCAGAAACCAGACTCACCGGTGCCGTGGTTGGTTTGGGTCGGGGCCTGCTCCGGAGCAAGCTCAGGTTGTGTGTTCATTGCAGTTCTCCTTGACCGCCTAGCGGGTTGCGCCACCGGTCCGTTTCCACAGTAACCAGGCCCCTAGGGCGATCAAAGCCAGCGGCCAGAAGTCGCGGAGCCAGTGCCAGCGGAAGATGTGCAAAGTGTTGAATAGGAAAATGACGCCGAGCACGATCAGGATGACCGGCCCGATGGGAGTGGCTCGACCCCCGTCCCCGAACCCCAGCCCTCCCCAGCTTGGGGAGGCCGCCGCCTGGCCGGCGGCGCGCCGCTTGGCCGTGTGGTAGGCTTCGAAGGGCATCCACAGAATGAAAGCCGCCAGCAGAATCCCCAGCAAGGGCTCCAGGCCGCGGGCGGCCCCAGTACTCAGGGCGCTGATCAGGCCGCCGAAAATGAGGATGAACAGCAGGGCCTTGACGTACTCGCCGTTGTAGATGGCGCCCACGCCGGGGATGAAGCCCAGGGCCAGGGCGGCGCCCGGGTTGGGGGCGCCCGGGGCGGCCGGGGCACCGCCGCCCAGAACGTTCGCGGCCAGGCAGTCCTCGCAGTAGCTCACGCCGCGGACGTCGCGCCGGCAGGCGGCGCAGAGGGCTTTGCCGCACTGGCGGCAGTAGGCGACGGCGTCACTTTCCGGATGGTTCAAACATTTCATCATGAGTCTCCCGGCACGGCGAGATGGTGGAAGGCCAGCAACCACTGGGTGCGGGTGGCCCCGTTTTCTTGTCGGCGCTCCTCGGGCTTCTGCTCCGGCTGGCTGGGTTCGGCCGGCGGCGGCTCTTCCTGCTGCAACTCATCCAGGCCGGAGCGAATTTCGTAGACCAGCCAGAGGTCGTCGACGAAGCGCGAGCCCTTGGCATAGGTCAGGTGGGCCTGGCGCTTGACTCCCCGGTAGAGGTTGGCCGGGTTCAGGTCGGCCAGTTCGAGGTCGCGCACCGAAACGTCCATCGCGTTCACCACCAGGGCCAAGGAGAAGACGGCCGCCGCCAGGCCCATCGCCACCCGCGGTTGCCGCAGCGTTTGCCCGAAGCCGCGCAGCGCCTGCCAGAAGCTCTCCCGCGGGGGCGGGGCCACGGTCAGGGCCAGGA
>JALLOH010000120.1 GCA_027717655.1 Acidobacteriia bacterium AH_259_A11_L15 | reverse complement strand
GCTCAAGCTATGAAGACCTGGCTGGCGAAAAACCGTCCGGGCGACTACATTGCCATCCATGCCTACTTAGCCCCCACCCCGGAGAGCACGGCCGCTCTGCAGGAGATTCGTGCAGCCCTGGGAAACCAAACGCGGCTGGCTACCACAGTAGGTTACGGACCGCGCTTCTTGCACTCCACGGGCCAACTGCACAAGGGGGGGCCGAACACGGGCCTGTTTCTTCAGTTGGTGGATGAGCCGGGCGAAGACCTCGCGGTGCCAGAGACTGACTACACCTTTGGGACGTTGATTCAGGCTCAGGCGGTAGGCGACTTGATGGCGCTGAAGCAACGCCGGAGGCGCGTTCTCAGCGTCAATTTGGGTCGGGATGTCACCGGTGGACTCAAGCAGTTGGTGGAGGTGGTGCATGGCTGAGATTACCGCGTTGTTTTGGGACGTGGGCGGCGTGATGCTGACCAACGGCTGGGACCGCACTGGGCGCCGCCGGGCGGCCGAGAAGTTCGACCTGGATTGGGAGGAGTTCCAGGACCGCCATGAGCTGGTCAGCACGGACTTCGAGGCGGGTCACCTCACCCTGGAAGAATACCTGCAGCGCACCGTCTTCTACCGCTCGCGGCCTTTCACCCGGGAAGACTTCCGAGCCTTTATGTTCGCCCAGTCGCAGCCGCAGCCGGAAACCTTGGCCATCGTCAAAAGCCTAGCTGGCACAAAGAAATACTTGATGGTTACGTTGAACAACGAATCGTTGGAGCTGAACCTCTACCGCATCGAACAGTTCGGCCTGCACCAGTACTTCGATGCCTTTTTCAGCTCCTGCTTTCTCGGAGTGCGCAAACCCGAGCACACGATTTATCGCCTGGCCTCGCAAATCACCCAGCGTGCGGCCGAACAGTGCCTGTTCATTGACGACCGGTCACTGAACCTCGAGTGCGCCCAACTAATGGGCATGCGCACGATCCACTATCAAAATCCTGCGCACTTGAGCCAGGAACTCAAGCGCCACGGCATCGAGATTGACTCGAAGTAGTTAAGGAGGGACGCCATGCAATTGGGAATGGTCGGATTAGGTCGCATGGGCGGCAACATGGCCGAGCGGCTTCTAAAAGGTGGCCACCAGGTGGTGGGTTACACACGCGACAAAGAAGGCGTCAAGCGAGCGGTGGAGAAAGGCGCCGTCGGCGCGTATTCGTTGCCCGAACTCGTTGAGCAACTCAAGCCGCCGCGCATCGTTTGGCTCATGATTCCAGCCGGCAATCCGGTGGACGAGTCCATGCAGACACTCGAGCCCCTCTTGAAGAAAGGGGACGTGATTATCGACGGCGGCAACTCCAACTACAAAGACACCATCCGACGCGCCGCGGCTCTCAAAGAAAAAGGCTTTCACTTCGTCGATGTGGGCACTAGCGGCGGCATCTGGGGCCTGAAAGAGGGCTACTGCATGATGATTGGTGGCGACGGCCAGGTGGTCAAGAACCTCACCCCCATCTTCCAAACGCTGGCGCCGGCTCCGGACAAGGGCTGGGGCCACGTGGGCCCGAGCGGCGCCGGCCACTTCGTCAAGATGGTGCACAACGGCATCGAATACGGCTTGATGCAGGCCTACGCGGAAGGCTTCGCCCTGATGCGGAGCAAGGCGGAACTGAGCCTGGACATGCGGCAGATTGCGGAAATCTGGCGCTATGGCAGTGTGGTGCGCTCCTGGCTGCTCGACCTGACCGCACGGGCGCTGGCGAAGAACCCTTCCCTCGAGGGCATTGCCCCGCACGTGTCCGATTCTGGCGAAGGCCGCTGGACGGTAGTCGAGGCGATTGAGCTCGGCTGCGCCATTCCCGTCATCACCTTGGCCTTGGAGCAGCGCTTCCGCTCGCGCGACACCGAACCTTTTGGCGACAAGCTCCTCGCCGTCATGCGCGAGCAGTTTGGCGGCCACGCGGTCAAGCGGACCACTTAATCATGAGTCAGCAGACGAATCCTAGCACAGAGCCGCTTCTCTTCGTCGTTTTCGGCGCCACCGGCGACCTGATGCGCCGCAAGCTCTTGCCGGCCCTGTACCACATAATCTCGCGAGGACAGCTGAAAGGCCGATGCCTGATTTTAGGAGTGGCACGAAGAAGCGAGGTAGATGACGCCGGCTTCCGTGCTCAGGCCCGCGATGCCCTGGCCGCCGCCGGGCTGGCCCCCGGCGAGATAGACAACCGCTGGTGCGACGAATGTCTCTACTACCAGCCGATCGGCAAGAGCTCGCCGGAGGATTTTCAAGCGCTGGCAGCACGTATCGCCGAGTTGGAGAAGAAACACGGCCTGCCCGGCAACCGGGCCTTCTACCTAGCGTTGGCACCTGCAGCTTTTCCTAGCACGATCACAGGGTTGGCCCAGGCGGGCTTAAACCGCAGCCCCGGCTGGACCCGGCTGGTGATCGAGAAACCTTTCGGGCACGACCTTACCTCCGCCCAACAATTGAACGCCCTTGTGCATCGCTACTTCCACGAATCGCAGGTCTACCGGATTGACCATTACCTGGGCAAGGAGACGGTGCAGAACCTCCTGGCGTTCCGTTTCGCCAACGCCCTCTTCGAGCCGCTCTGGAACCGCGATCGAGTCGACAGCGTGGAGATCACGGTGGCGGAGGACCTGGGGGTCGAACAGCGTGCCGGCTACTACGAGCAGTCGGGCGCCCTGCGGGACATGGTGCAAAACCACTTGACGCAACTGCTTACGCTCACCGCGATGGAAGTGCCGGCGGCTTTCGAAGCGGACGCCATCCGAGATGAGAAGGTGAAGGTGCTACGCTCG
>JALLOH010000011.1 GCA_027717655.1 Acidobacteriia bacterium AH_259_A11_L15 | reverse complement strand
AGCCCAGCGAGAGCGGCTGCCCGCTGGGCCCTTCCTCGCTGAAGAGGCCGCCGCGGGGTCGATCAGGAGAGTCCGAAGGTTCTTGGGCTAGGACAGCCAGTGGGACTGCAACCAGGAACAAAGTGAGGCTGAGGACCGCTAGGCGTTTCGTTCTGCACACCGTGGGCCGCCCTCCGTTCCAGGTAAGTTAGGAGGAAACTTGATTGTTTGATGATAAGAGGGTTGAATGAGCCGCTGCTCAGTTTAGGTCTGGGTCAGGGGCAAGTCAATGCTTGCCGCTGGTCTGCCAAAACCATTTGATTTTGGAACGTTCAAATCTGCCAAAGCGCGCGCTGAAAACTCAAGCGTTTACAGGTATGGCGGTGGAAGCGTTTTTGGAACGGTTCTGAGCGACTCTGTGGACAGTGCCTAGCCCGATGCCCATCTCGCCCGCGATCTTGCGCCAGGAAAGCCCCTGAGCGCGCAGAGCGGCAATTCTAGAGGCATCCACGTCGTGCTTGGGCCGGCCGATCCGTTTCCCGCGAGCCCGAGCTGCTGCCACCCCCGAGCGCACTCGCTCGCGGATCAGCTCGCGCTCAAACTCAGCGATGGTCGCGAAGATCCCGAACACTAAGCGGCCGTTTGGTGTCGAAGTATCCACGCCCTCATGTAAGCTCACGAAATCAATTCCGAGAGCTCGAAACTCTTCGAGGGCGTTCACCAAGTGGCGCAGGCTGCGCGCGAAGCGGTCGTAGCGGTAAAGCACGACAGCATCCAGTAGGCGCTTGCGGCAGTCGGCCAGCAGGCGATCTAGGTTCCGCCGGTGCTCTTTCGCGCCACTGATGCCCGCATCGACGTATTCCCCGGCTATCTTCCAGCCGCGCCGATGACAGTACTCGCGCAGCTCACCAAGCTGCATTTCCGGGTTTTGCCCGGCAGAGGTGCTGACGCGCGCGTAGAGCGCCGCCCTCATCGGGGAATGCTCCTGGTCCCAGGCTAGCCGCTCACGCCCTGAGCTCGGCTTCACTGATAGGTCCTCCTTGGGGGGTTCATTCCTCGTCCTCCTCTTCGTTGTCTTCCTCCGCGGGCGCCAAATCGAGCTCACCGGCGGCAATGTCGCGGACAATATCTTCCACATCATCCGTTGTTTCAGAACCATCAAGTTCTTGTCTTAACTCTTCAGCCACAGTTTCCTCGAGCTCTCGCTGCAAAGAGAAGTCCAACCATTCTTCGCGGCTTATGCTCTCTTCGCGGTGCAATTCCGAGAGAAAAGTAGAAACGTAGCGCCGACCGTGTTCGACGAGGTGCTCTTTGCTGCCTCGTCGCTCAATTCTTCGCTTGATCGGCCCCAGCTCTCGGCGGATCCCTGCTTCCAACTCCGATTCGGGTATCGGCGGCAGATCCTCGAGGAGATCACAAACGATCTCTTCCGCTTCCGCTTTTTCTTCTTCCGTGGCGCCCCAGGGGAGATAGACCCACAGGTTCGACAGGACGCGCTTTTTCCGCAACCGGCGCTCGCAATCGCTGGCGACGAGGAGTACTGCATCCGTAGCGGCCTGAAGGATCTCCAGCTCTGTTGTCTCCGGTCCAAGCTCCTGAACGGATTTTCGCGCTTCCTGAATCGCTCGCAGCCGCTCCTCGCTGCTGGCTCCTAGGGGGAGCTTGTCCAGGACACGCTCGATGATGGCGCGCCGGCGCGCTGGGCTGATCACGACCTCAGACGATTTTGAGCCGCCGATCGACGGCATCGTGAAGAACCTCCTCCGCTTGCTGAGCCGTCAAGTCTCCCGCTGCGATCTCCCGCTCCAGGATCGAGCGCATCGGGTCTTTGAGTTGCTCAGTGAGCAAGTCGATATCACGGTAATCGAGATCGCCGAGCCATCCTTTGTCGCCCAGCTCGCGCATATACGAACCGATCTTGCCAAGCGCGGAGTCCAGAATCTGGCGCTGGGACTTCTGTTTGCGCCAAGGCTCCAAGGCTTTGTGGAGCGCGCGCTCGCGAGCTTGCCTCACTTCATACCCTGGGGAATCCGGGCCGCACTCGCGGAGCTCTTTGGCTAAGGAGTCATACAATTCGCGCGCAAGCGGCTCAGGATCACTCAGAAAATCAAGTCCCTCATACCGCAGGAGTTGTCCGAGCTCCTTAACGGCGAGCTTTGCTTGCTCCTCGAACCACTTCTGACGGCGTTCCGCTTCGGTCGCGCGCGCCTGTTCCAGCCGGGCTTGATCTTCTTCTGCCTGCTGACGCTCCTGCTCCTCAGCAATCTGCCGGCGCTCGGCGGCGGCCTCTTTGTCGAGAATCTTCAGTTGTCTACCAATCTGCGCGAGCTCCAGCGCCGCCCTCTGTTGCTCGACTTTGAGCTTCCCAGATTCAGCTTCCTCTTTCGCCTTCACGATTTCCGGAGTCGGCTCTGCCAGTAGGCCAATGCGCTCAGCGGCGGTCGGACGGTCGGATTGTTTCGGCGTGCTCTCTTCAGGCGAACCAACTGTAATTGGGTCGTAGGGTCGCGGAAAGCCTGCAAGACCTTGCTTGCGTAACCTCTCAACTACACTTTGCTCCAAGAGCCTAGCTCCTGTCTCCGAACGCCGATATGGGAGCCTGCCAACGCGGCAGGCGTGATCCAGCCGCCCCCTGGGGATTCGAGTTGCTTTGGCCGCCTCAGCCAGCGAGTACCATAGATGCTCCGTCATCAAGACCCCCCCGGCAACGTACTTAGCAAGGTACCTAGCAAGGTAGGTAGCGGCTTAGCAGCTAGGTACTCCGCCAGGCCGCCAACCAGTGCGTGCCAATTTGGCCATTGGCATCCCCGAACGCGGCCGTTCTTAGTCCGACTCGCCCTTGCCTTCCTCGCCCTCTTCTTCTTCGGGTCCGGCGACGATGTCGGTGATTTCGTCAAGCTGATCCTGCAGCTCGTCGTTTTCCTCTTCAAGCTCCTTGATCTTGCGCAACATCTCCTCTTTGCTCGGCATAGAGATTCCTCCTTGTGGATTCTCGAGAATTTCGATCTTCCGTCTTCCGGCGTAGTCCTCGAGGCTCGCCTCCTCGATCTCGTCGGCGCGATCCGGGCCGCCCAGGACGTCTTGCACAAATCGCACGGCGTGTTCCTTGCGCTTTTCGAGTTGCTCACGAGTGAGAGCCTTTGGGCATGGTCCGAGCGTAGACACGGCTTACGGAGTCGCGCAAGAGGAACAAACCCCAGGGGCATTTTGTTCACGTCACAAATCGGGAGGTGATTTTGTTCGCCTTCGACGCACGCGCCGAGCTCTCACTGCACCGCGGATCCTGTATTGAGCAAGCTGCCTAAAATTCGTCGGGGCGATGTGCGGCAGGCACGCAGCGTAGATTCGTTGCCAGCTCCCCCCTGATCGCGCATCTGCGTGGCTCGCGTCACAGCCTCACTCAATGGGTGTCCAGGCCCGGGCGGTAGCTTGACTTTCAGAAGCCGCAGTACACGCCGCTTGAATCTGCGAGGGTCGCGCTCGATCTCTGCGGCGAACTCGCGGCGGAACTCAGCGGTGAACTTCCGGACCCTAGCGCCGAGGTCGCTCATTCGCCCGCCTCTTCCTGGTTACGGTTCCGGGCCGCAAGAAATTCACGGTAGAGAGTGCATCCGCGCTGGTGCGTTTTGACCATACGCGCTAGAACCGCGTCGAACTCGGCGAGCGGAGCTCGCGCATCCCACAGCCGGTTGATCTCATCGGGCAGGTACTCCATCAGCTCGGCGTAGAGTTCCGGATGCGCCGTCTTAAGCCAGAGTGCCATGCCTTCCGGATAGTTGGGGCGGCAAATTGCCCGCAGCGCGGCCTGCATGCGCTCGGCGTAAGGATCGCGGCCTGAATTAAAAACTATTTCCTGAATATCGTCTCCTTCGTCACCCTCATCACCATGGGAACCCAAAACCGGTGACGAAGGTGGTGAAGGAGACGATGTTGGCGGAAAAGTTTTCTTCTCGCGTTCGGCTCCGCCGAGCAGCACATCAAGAAGGCCCACAACTGCCCCCGGTGTCTATTTCATTCGGTTTGCTAGCAACAAGGCTGACCAGGCGCTTCCGGGCATGGCCTCGCGTCTCAACAAACCGCAAGCCAAGTTCAATTTCGAGGACTCGCCGCATGTTGGAAAGGTGGTGCCCAAAGCCTTGGGCACTGCGGGCGATTAAGAGGTTGTTCTCCTGCGCGATCTCGGAGCACTTTCTATGAAGATCGGCAACACTCATCGCCTCGACCGGCTCACGCTCTAAAAGAATGCGTAGCGTCTCTATGACCCCATCAAATTCGGACGCGAGCTCGGCTTGCTTCCGCTCTAATCGTTTCAGGAGAGAAAGAAACTCAGAAGACTTGCCATGTGCCTCAAAGATCCGCTCTCCAAAGCTGGCAAAGTCGGCCATTCGAAAAGGTAGGGGTTTCGGCGCCGACGTGCGCAGCGCGTCCGCAATCGTGCCGATATGAAGAAGAAGTGAGCCCATAATTTGCCCGCGGCGCTTTTCGAGCTCACCAAAAATTTCCTCTTCGGTGCGATACTGCTCGGGTCGTTCAAAATGCAACGGCAACAACCGTTCGGTCACGTCTGGCCGATTGAAACGCGGGTCACGGCTCGAAACGAGCAGAATGGCGCGAGGCGAGTAGCTCACCTCTTCGTTCGTAGTGTAGAGCTTGCGGAGGCGATATCGTTGACCGGTCGCATATGTGGCGAGCGTGTCGGGCAACCAGGGGATGCGGGAATCGGCGTTATCAAGAGCCAGAACGCTCCGGTTAGTAACCGCCGCAACGAAAGCATCTTCCTTGTCGCGCCGCACGCCCGTGACGTCGAATTGTTCGCCTACCAAAAGGCGCCCGACCAAACGCATCGCCGTGGTCTTGCCGGAACCCTGCGCGCCGAGGAAACATGGCACCGCCCGCGTCCTGCGTAGCAGTGGGAAAAATTGTTGAGCCAGCCAAACGTGGATCAGGGTCTTCGAGTCTTCCACTGAGAGGCCGTAGTCGGCGAATAGAAAAAGGTCTAGCCACCAACGCTGCGATCCGCCGTCACTAAACTCTGGGACCCAGCGCGTAGAGTCGTCGTCGGTGAGAAAAAAGAACCCGCTATCGCCGTTTTGAATCTGCTCCCACTCGCCGCCGCGCTCGCGAATCCAAATACCGGGACCTCCATCAGACACGGCGAGCGACCCCGAATCTGCGTCGAAACAAGAAACCATATGGGCCTCAGCTACGGGCGGACTGCGCAGGGCGGTCGTCTGAATTAAATCGAGGGCGAATTTCAAAAAGTTTTCGGTAGAACTCAAGCCGCTGATGGACGTGAGCAGCCGCTGGAACGGCGATTGCTCCACATCGTAAAGTCGCCGCTCACCATTGTGGAAAAAAAAGGCTCGCCCATCTCTAGTCCGGAAAAACTGTCCTTCAGAGCGGAGGTTGTTGTCAATCAGGTGGGTGATATCGCGACGCTTGTCAAAAAGCGCCAGCTCTTTTGCCAGCGCGATTCGCCGGATTTCATTTACCAGCGGGGAAACGCCTACCGCGGGCTTTCGATGTGGTTCCAGTCCGAGCCACGCGCGGATTCTCTCTACAACCTCCCCGCCAACGATACTAGCCAGCGTCGGTGTTCCCGTTACTGGCCGCCCGCTCGCAAGCCGCTTCTGCGTCGACACCACGTCGCGGACTCGTTGACGCACTTCCTCATCGCCCGCGGCCTGCGCCACACCTTCGATAAACTGCGCCGTCTTATCTTCACTCCAGCTGGCGCGGAGAAGCATGCCGGCGACCGCATTCGTGCAGTCATTCCGCGAGCCCTGAGCGGGCCAGTGGCGGGCAAGCAGTGCTGCCACCGCGAGTTTTCGAGCGCAACGGCGGAGAGCCTCGCCATCAGAGCGCGCGGGCTCGCCGTCTTTGTACCAAGCGACGATTTCTCCACTGTGTTGGCTCGGCGGAAAGACTGTTTGGCAGCCTGAGCTGCGCAGTTCCAGCAATGTCTTCCCGTCTGTGTCCTGAAATTTTGCGCTCCCAACCAGAGGATCGGCGAGATAGAGCCAATGGCTGGCAGGGTTACTCGGTCTACCGAGGACGGCTTCCGTCCTTGGCAAGAATGCCGGCGCAAGCAGTCGGGCTTGTAGCGTGTCGAGGTCCAGATCAATCAGCCCGCCGCTTGCTTCGCCGAGGATCACGCCAACGTTTTCACTGCCGGAGAAGTAGGCCGGCACGTCGGCCTCTGTGAGTCGGAGGCTAGGCCAATCTTTCACGCGCGGGGCTTTTTCGCCGCGCGCGACAGGCACAACAGCCCACCCCCGCCGCAGGTAGTCACGGACACCATCGAGGGGTGCGGAGAGTTTGGCGGACTTCATCGGCGGTGTGCCTTCTCCTGGCCCGTCGCGTGGTCTCGCCGAAGGAACGCCTCGAGCGACGCGACCGGGATCACCCGGCGGCGGCCAATCCTCCGGCTCAGAAGTTCTTTGCGCGCAACTAAGGTTGCGACAGTCCGAGGAGAAACGCCAAGGCGACGTGCGGCCTCCGAAACGTCAACAGCAAGTACGTCTTGCGTAGTCACTGTCTCCTCCTTTCTGGCACTTGCAATTGGCTGCAGCCTATGAGATAGTTTTGGTGTTGTCAATTTATGTCTTTCTGGCACTATTTGCCAAAAAGACAAAATCGGCGGCGCGATGAAACGGGAAACAGTCGGGCGGATTTTTCAGGCGGTCGAGGATGTGAGGCAACACATGCAGTTAGAGATTGACCTGTACAAAGAGATAGCCAGGATGGAGCGGTACCTCCGGCGCTATGGCATGGTTTTGTTGAATTTGTTGCAGATAGCCAAGAGCAGGAAGCGATTGCGTTGGTTTTTGATAAACAAGATGAAAGAACCTTCGCCCGAGGAGTTGAACAAATTCCTAGCAGTATTGGGATCTGCCCCTGCGTTGCTGCGTACGGGGATAGTGCAATACGGAGCCCGACTCCCTAAACCAAAGCAGGGACGCCGCCCCGCCGTTGCCCCTGAAGAGGCTGAAGCGGCATGCGCCGAGGTTTACACGCTCATTAGCCAGGGGCACAAGCAGGCCGAGGCGCTCCAGGTAGTGCGCCAGAAACACAGCATCGAGCCGCGCACCATGTACCGGCTGTGGGCGAGTTGGCAGGAGGCGCGCAAGTTCTCAACTTCACCTCTAATAAAAAGAAAGGATGAAAAGCAATGAAGCAGCGTGGAATCTACGAGAAGGTGCCCGGCTCGGGCGCGTGGTGGATCCGCTACGCGGACGCCACGGGCCGCATCCGGCGCGAAAAGGCTGGCACGAAAAGCGCAGCGATTGAGCTCTATCATAAGCGGAAGACCGAAGCGCTCCAGGGCAAGAAGCTGCCCGAGAGGCTGCGGCGCGCGCCAATTTCCTTCCGGGAGATCGCACAGGACGCGCTAGCGTACTCTGAGGCACACAAGCTCAGTCATGCAAGCGACCGGATTCGCATGGCGAAGCCGCTCAACTGGTTCGGCGAAAAATTCGCTGACGCGATCAACGCACAAGACATTGAACGGTACTTCGAGGGAGAGGACTGGTCGCCGGCAACGTGGAACCGCTACCGCGCCTTGCTCTCGCTAACGTACCGGTTGGGGATCCGCAACGGCAAGGTAAAGGAAAATCCGGCGCGCCTGGTGGCGCATCGCGCCGAGAACAACGGGCGCGTGCGATTCCTCTCGCGCGAGGAAGAAATGGAACTCCGCAAGGCAATCTGCGAGAACTTTCCCGAGCGCCTATCTGAGTTTGAGCTGGCGCTCCATACCGGGCTTCGGCTGGGCGAGCATTACGCGGCGCGCTGGGATGATGTGGATCTCGAGCGCCGCATCCTGACCGTGCCGCGCAGCAAGAACGGCGAGACTCGTCACGTGCCGTTGAATGCTGCGGCGATCCGCGCGCTCGCGGAGCTCCGCAAGCGGACGTGGGATTCTGGGTTCGTCTGTGGGGGAGTGCAGAGCCCCCGCCGATGGTTCGAGCCCGCGCTAAAGACAGCTGCCATCCGCGATTTCACTTGGCATTGCCTGCGGCACACATTCGCGTCGCGCTTGGTGATGAGCGGAACGGATCTTAGGACCGTGGCTGAGCTCTTGGGCCATAAAACACTGGCGATGGTGATGCGCTATGCCCATCTCGCGCCAGACTACCAGCTCGCCGCTGTGGAGCGCATGGCGTCGTTTTTCTCAGAAGGAACTGACACCAGAACTAGCACCAGGCCTGTTGAGCGCTACAGCCCAGCAACGAACCTCGTGCAATAAGCCTTGCATTGGCTTATAGTTACACGGAAGGGCCCGGGTGGCGGAACCGGTAGACGCGAGGGACTTAAAATCCCTTTCCCGATCCTTCGGGAGTGTGGGTTCGACCCCCACCCCGGGCACCAAAGAACCGAAAAGCGAAAATCGAAACTCGAAGCTTGGAAGCGTGCCGCAATGGATCCAAGGGGCTGTGGGTTCCCTTCGGCTTCGCTCCCTTCGACTTCGCTCAGGGCAAGCAGGACAGGCGACTCCACCCCGGGAACCAGCAAGAAAGAAGTTAGAGCGTGGAAACTAGAGCCTAATGCATAACCTTTCCCCAAGGAAGCCTCAGGGGCTGAAGCCCGTGTTTTGGTCGCCTTTGGATGTCAGGGCTAATCCTTCGGCTTCGCTCAGGACAAGAGACCTGCCCCGCCTAGCGGGGGTTGTGCAACAGCTTCTAGAAACTCGAAAGACAAAAGCAGGAGCGGAGGCGTATGGCCATGGCGCGGTACAAGGCATCGCGGGTCAACCGAAAAGCAATTCGCAGGGTCAAGCGCATGCTTGCAAAGGCCGGGAAGCACGGACAACTGCGACCAGTTGCTTTCGAAGGCGGGGAACCGATAGGTTGGGTGGGTGAGATGAGTCCGGACGAGTGCCCCTGCTGCTTGCTGCTGGCCCAAGAAGAGGAATCCCCCCGGCCCGGGACACGACCGCGGCTGTGTCGTCACTGCGGACAAACCATTTGGCTCCATCCTGAAGAACTGGGCCGGAAGAAGAAGCCACTTTGTTATCGGTGCTTCATGGGATTGCAAGTCCGATCTCGGAAACCTACTGGTGTCGTGCACTGACCCACAGGCACGAGCTCCGCGCGCATCGCTCGAGGGCTTGTAGGTTTGTCTCAACGGCGCTTGCCTTGGCAGGCTCGGGACAGGCGACCCCCCCCGGGCAGCAAGAAACCGAAAAGCGAAATTCGAAAATCGAAACTCGTAGCGAGCAAGGCAAGTAGTCTGGACTTGTGGCGGCGGGGTCAGGTGTGGAGTTCGACGATGTCCTGGTCTTCGAGGACGTGGTCGCGCTCGACGCGCTGGCCGTCGAAGCGGGTGCCGCCCCAGAGGCGGGCGAACTTGAGCCCGGCGGCCACGTCCTTGTGGACGCGGGCGGCGATGTCGCGCACGGTGGCGCCGCGCGGCAGCACGTAGGGCGCCTGCCGGTCGGGCTTCTTGCCGGGACTCTTGGTGTAGACGCGCACCACGCCGAGCAGCTCGAACAGCGCCCGCCGCAGCTCTTCCAAGTTCTCGCCCGTCTGCGCGGAGACGGGTAGCAGCCCGCCTGCCTGCGCGTTCTGCGGGGGGACGGGACGGGCAAGCCGCAAGCGCTCCCCCCAGAGCTCTGCCAAGACCTCGAGGTTGTCGCGGGCGCCGGGGCGGTCGCATTTGTTCCCGACCAACAGGGCGGGCTTGCGGACGAAGCCCCGCGGCAGCTCCCCTTGCACCTGGCCGACGCGAATCTTGCCCTGGTCGAGCTGCTCCAGGGTTTGGGTCAAGTGGTCGAGCACGGCGGCGTCGCCCAGGTCGACCACCAGCGCGACGCCGTCGGCGTTGCGGATAGTCTGCGGCACCCAGGCTTCCGGGAAGAGCGGGTCGAGCGGGGGCAAATCAACCAACTGCACCTGGATATTCTCGAAGGGCATCATGCCGGGCAGGGGCGAGCGGGTGGAAAAGGGATAGTCGGCGATGGTGGGGGTGGCGCGGGTCAACGCTGCCAGCAGCGCCGACTTGCCGCTGTTGGGCGGGCCGACCAGGGCGACTTGGCCGGCGCCCTCGCGCTCGACGTAGTGGATGGGGGCGGCGTGGCGGGTGGCGCCTTTCTTGCCCTTTTCGCCCCGTAACTTCTTGAGCCGCCGCTTCAGGTCGGCTTGCATCTTCTCCGTCCCCTTGTGCTTGGGGATGGCGGAGAGCATTGCTTCCAGAGCGGCGATTTTTTCCTCGGGGCTGCGGGCCTGCTTGAAGCGTTCTTCGGCCGCCAGGTATTCGGGGGTGAGGTTGGCGGGCATCGAAAAACTACCTGCGTGTCCGGTTACCGGGAGCCGGCGGTGGGGGGGACGGTTTCGTGTTTGACCCGCGAAAGGTCCCATTCGAGCACGAATCCCCGGGCGACCTTCTGGGCGACGTCGGGGCCGAGATATTTTTCCACCAGGTAGAGCGCGGCCTGGTAGCTGGTGACGCTGCCGGCGGAGGTGACCACGCCGTTGTCATCCACGAAAATGACGTCGCGACGTACTTCTACTTTGGGGAAGGCCTGAGCGAAGTCGTCGAGCGAGGCCGGGAAGGTGGTGGCGCGCCTGGAGTCGAGCAGCCCGGCGGCCCCCAGCAGGAAAGCGCCCCAGCAGTTCGAGTGCACCACCTGGGCCTGGCGGCCGGTGCGGCGAATCCAGTCGACCAGCGCCGGGTCCTTGGTATCGGACTGGTAGTTCTCGCCGCTGGGGACGACCAGCCAGTCAATCTCCGGGGCGGTGAGGAAGCTGAAGTCGGGCAGGAGACGGAGGCCTTCGGCGGTGGTGATGCTGCCGAACCGGGGCGCGACAGTGAAGACCCGCAGGCGTCCGTTGGTGTGGGTGGCGGCGTGCTGGAAGACGTCGTAGGGGGCGACCAGCTCGGTGTTGTAGACGCCGTCGTAGACCAGGATGCCGACGGCAATCACGTCGTCCTGGGCGGTAAGAGGAAAGGCGAAGCCGGAGCCGAAGAACAAGAGCAGTAGAGCCAGCGAGTATCGAAGGAGCTTCATAGTTGCCGTCCTCTGCGGGCAGTCGAAATGGTAGGCGGAAGCGCCGCTGAGGTCAACGACCCGAGGACCCGGCCTTGGGGGTCGCCGCCGAATGCGTTCTGCGTTCAGAACGCATTCGAACGCATGGGAAGGCCATCCCAGGAACGGGCCAGGAAGTTATTTAGGCAGGATTTCTATCCAGACCCAGTCGGATTCAAGCTTGGCCCACCAGGGATACCTAAGTATTTTCTTGGCCTCTTCGAACTCTTCTTCGGTCACCAAGTTCTTGTAACTAGGTTCCCAGTACGTGGCGCGCAGGCGATAGCGGCCCGGTTTCTCGAGTTCAAAACCAAGTTCCTTGAGAGACCGGGTAAAGCCACGAAAATCGCCAGGGGAAAAATATATACGTGTTCTGAGGATGAATTGATAGACCGGTGTTTTCTCTTCTTGCCATCCATACTCAGCAATGGGCATGCCCGTTGGTTTTAACAGTTGGCCCTGTGGATCTTGGACCTCAATTTCCAGCAGATTCATCGGCCAATCGCCAAATGCATGACCGTACATTATGAACTCTGGGCTGAGATAAAATGCTTTCTGCCCATCATTAGTAAGCGTCAGTGTAACGAACACAGGTTCTCCCAGCTTGTATTGTTTCTTGTCAGTCTTCAGCTCGAGTTTTAGTCCCGAGGGAGACCTTAGGAGTTCTTGTTGTTGCAACTCGCCGGGAGTGGCGGGGCTGAAGAAAAGCAGTGGCAAGATCAGGCAAAGTGGCTTCAGTCTCATGCTGTGCTCCCTCGCGGCAGTCGGGAAAATCGTAGCGGAGAAGCTTGTGGGGGTCAACGCAGGTTAGGAGGAGAGAGACAGGGAAGCAAGGAGGCAGGGAACGTCACGGTGGCGGTTAAGGAGAGGCTTGTTACCGATGCAGTCGAGAGCCGGCATCGGGGGGAATGATAGCCAGGGGGAAGGTACTGTGCATCGTGGGCTGTGGCTGTTGGCGCGTGACGGTCGTGGCGTGGCCAGTCGAGGTCGATAATTTCGAGGTCGGACTGGTAGAATGGAGGGTATGCAGGATCGGCAGCTTTACGTCGAGCGGCAGGAGTCGAAGCCGGCGCAGTTCACCTGCCCGCACTGTCGCCAGGCGGCCGAGTATACGGTGCGCTGGCTGGTGCGGGAGAAAAAGAAGCAACTGCCCCGCGGGGCCGGCGCCGAGGAGCGGCAGCGGTTCGCCCAGGCGCGCTCCTATATGGTGCGCGTGGACGAGCAGCTGGCCTGCCGCAACCCGCGCTGCCGCCGGCGCTTCGATGTGCCCACCCAACAATCTGTCGTTCTGCTCTGACGTTGCCCTTCCCAGGCGGGACGAGGAATCCGCGGGCCTGAACAGGTTTTGCTTAAGGCGGGAACTTTTGCGCTTCCGCGGCGATTCGAGGTAATGGAAGTGGGGACGGAGACCGGCCTTTGAGCCCCCGGTCGGACGAGGAATTGATGCTGGCTTTCAAGCGCGGGGAAGCGCCCGCCTTCGGGGAGCTGTTCGCCCGCTACAAGGACGCAATCTACGGCTACGTCAGGCGCCGGGTCAACGACCCGAGCCGAGCCGAGGAGATCACCCAGGATGTCTTCCTGGCCCTGGTGCAGCACCGCAACGGCTACGAGGTGGAAGCCAAGTTCCGCATCTACCTCTACCGGATCGCCCTGAACCGGATCGTCAGCGAGCACCGGAAGAAGAAGGAAGAAGACCCGCTGCCCGTGAACCCGGCAGCGGGCGGCGGCGATGCGGCGCTGGTGCAGCAAGTGCGGGAGGCGCTGGGGCGGCTGGAGGCGGAGCAGCGGGAGATCGTCCTGCTGCGGGAGTACCAGGGGCTGAGCTACCAGGAAATCGCCGAGGTGCTCCAGGTGCCGCTGGGCACGGTGCGCTCGCGGTTGTTCCGGGCCAAGCTGGCGCTGCGCGACCTGCTCGGGGGCCGGCCCGTCCGGCAGGCGGGCCGGCCCGTCTCCGCAGCGGGGAAGTCGGAGGGAGCGTAACGATGGGGAAGCATTTCGTGGAAGCCGAGGAGTTGCAGGCCTACTTGGACCGGGAACTGGCGCCGGCACGGCAGGTCGAGGTCGAACGCCACTTGGCCGAATGCCGGGAGTGCGCCGCGCTGGTGGCGGACCTGAAGCGGGTCTCGGAAACTCTGCAGCAATGGCAGGTAGAGCGGGCGCCGGCCAGCCTGCGCCCGCCGGCCATCGAGGCGGGCGAGGCGGCGCCGCGTTGGCGGTGGAAGCGGCTGACGCTGGCGCTGGCGGGCACCGGGGCGGTGGCGCTGCTGGCGTTGTGGATCACTGTTCCCGACTTGTTGAAGTCAGGTCTTCAAATTGAACCCATGCCGGAGCCGAAACGAGAAGTAATAATCATGCCCGCACCCGGTCCTGCTGCCTCAGAAGGACGCGCCGAAGAACAAGAGCCACAATTCGCGGCCGGTGGAGCGCCGACGAAGACACCACCGGCGGCCGAGCCAGCCCCGCCACCGGCTTCCCCGGCCTACGAGAGCCGAAACGAAGGCCGCCGCAGCCGGGAGCGCGTGGTGGCGGAGGAAGCGTTGAGCTCGGCCGACCAGGCGGCGCCGACCGCCGGGGTGATGGCGGACAAAGCGGCCACCGCCGGGCGGATGATCGCCTACCAGGTAACAATGACGGTGGAGGTGAAGGAGTTCGAGGCCAAGAAGCAACGGCTGCTGGCAGTCGTCGAAGAAGCCGGCGGCTACGTGGCGCAGGCCGAGTCGGCCGAGACCCCGACCCAGCCGCAGCGAGCGGTGCTGACGGTGCGGGTGCCGGTGGCGCAATTAAACCCGGTGTTGGAGGAGCTGCGCAAGCTGGGGCGGGTGACCCGGGAGCAGCTCACGACCGAAGAGGTCACCGAGCAGGTAGTCGACCTGGAAGCGCGCCTGCGCAACGCGCGGGCCAGCGAGCAGCGCCTGATTGCGGTGCTCAACAACCGCACCGGGAAAGTGGGCGACATCCTGGAGGTCGAGCGGGAGATCGCCCGCACCCGGCAGGGCATCGAGCGGATGGACGCGCAGCGGGAGAACCTGCGGCGGCGGGTGGAGCTGGCCACCATCCACATCACCCTGGTGGAAGAGTTCCAGGCGCAGCTCCAGCCGGCCCCGGTGGGCACGCGCACGCGGTTGCGCAACGCTTTCGTCGAGGGCTACGAGAGCTTCATCGGGATGCTGCTGGGGTTCGTGTTCTTCCTGGCCCGCTACGGGTTGACTCTGTTGTTCTGGCTGGGTCTGCTCTGGCTGGGGTGGCGAGCGATGCGCCGGCCGGTGCTGCGCTTCCTGCAGACCTAGGGACAGACCCTTCGCTCCGCTGCCTTCGGCCCCGAAGCTTCGGGGCTCAGGGCAAGCAGGAATGTCTGTCCAAGCGTAGACAGGCAAGAATGCCTGTCCTACCATAGCTGGTGATGAACGCGCCGGACGCCAGTCAGAAGACTCTCTACCGCGTGAGCCCGCGAGGCTTTTGCGCGGGGGTGGTGCGGGCGATTGAGATCGTGGACCTGGCGCTGGAAGCCTACGGCCCGCCGATTTACGTCCTGCACGAGATCGTGCACAACCGGTACGTGGTGGGGGAGCTGGCAGCCAAGGGGGCCGTGTTCGTCAATAATCTGCAAGAAGTGCCCGCGGGGGCGCGGCTGATCTTCAGCGCCCACGGAGTGTCGCCTGCGGTGCGGCAGCTTGCCGCCAGCCGCAAGCTGCGCGTCATCGACGCCACCTGCCCGCTGGTAACCAAGGTCCACCTGGAGGCGATTCGCTTCGCCCGCGAGCGCTACACCATCCTGCTGATCGGCGACAAAGAGCACGACGAAGTGGAGGGCACCTCGGGCGAGGTGCCGCAGGCGACCCTGGTGGTCTCGAACGTGGAAGAGGCGGGCACGGTCCAGGTGCCCGACCCGAACCGGGTCGTCTACCTGACCCAGACCACGCTCAGCCAGTACGATACCGCCGAGATCATCGCCCGGCTGCGGCAGCGCTTTCCGGCGCTAAAGGGCCCGGCGGCCGACGACATCTGCTACGCCACCCAAAACCGGCAGCAGGCGGTGGAGAGGCTGGCCCAGCGCGCCGGGCTGGTGCTGGTGGTGGGGTCAAAGAACAGCGCCAACTCGACCCGGCTGGTCGAGGTGGCCCGGCGGGCCGGCGCGCGCGCTCACCTGATTGAGGATGAAGGCAAGATCGAGCCCGCCTGGCTGGAGGGCGCCGGCAGCGTGGCGCTCACCGCCGGGGCCTCGGCGCCGGAAGTGCTGGTGGAGCGCGTCAGCCGCCGCCTGCAAGCGCTGGGCTTCTCGAACGTGGAAGACGTCGAGGTTATCCCCGAAGACGTCCGCTTCACCCTCCCCGCCGAACTCGCCCCCTTTACCGCTGCGCGCAGATAAACAAACTGCTTATTCCCTCAGGGGCTGAAGCCCATTGGTTTTCTCCCTCGTCTGTGGCTTGGCATGACAGACAAAAAGTACAAGAACCGCGATGTTATTCCGAGCCCCGAACCTTCGGGGCGAGGAAGCTGCTTTCTGCCGTTGAATTGCTCTGGACTCGACAACAAGCTACGCGCAGGAGCGGCTGCGCGAACCGCTAGTTTGCCCGTGTGTGGGCGATCTCCATGGTCTTCCACTCTTCGCCGTCCGGGCCCTGAGTGTACATCTCCAGGACGTAGTGGTCGGGGTCAACGATGCGGTAGACCGAGCGCATCTCGGTGGGCTGCCCGGTCATGGGGTCAATGAAGTTGGCGGTGATGGTGCGAATCTTGCCGGTGCCGTCGCAAGTCCCCTTGCTGACCAGCACCATGGTGCCGAAGTTGTCCACCCAGGTTTCGATGTACGTGTTCTGGAACCGGTCGTAGGCGGCTATGCCCATGCCCTCGAATGGCATGCCGGCGAAATCGCCCCGGTAGGACGTCTGCAAGAAGCGCCCACCCAGCACCATCGTGTGCTCCGCCAGCCCGGTCGACTCCATCGCGGGGGCGCCCGGCGCGGGCCAGAAGGTGGTCTCCGCGGTCCAGGTGCCGGCGAGCATCTCCAGGTGCTTGTGGTGCTCACCGGGGGTGGCATACTTCTCCAGATACTCCATCATTTGTGGGTCCATCTGCGGGGTCTCTTCCTGCGCCCGCAGGGGCGCTGCCCATCCCAGCAGCAAACCTACGAGGACTACCAGCAAGACTCGCGATCGCATTGCTCTGCCTCCTTCCGTTCGAGGTTTGTGTTCTTCCTGCAAATCACGGGCCGCCATCCTACCACCGGCGGCGCCCGGCGTCCGAATCTTCAGGCGACGGCGGCTTCCAGCGACAGTATGGGCGGCAGGTGGAAGGGCATCAGCGCCCAGGAGTCGCCGCTGTTGGTGGAGTAAAAGATTTCGCCGGTGGTGGCGCCCACGTAGATACCGGCGGAGTCGCACGGGTCGGCACAGGCGGCGTGGCGCAGGACCAAGAGCCAGGCGTTCTCTTGCGGCAGGCCGCGGGTGAGCGCCTGCCAGCTCCGGCCGCCGTTCTTGGAGCGGAAGACGCGGAAGCGGCCGTCGGGGGTAAAGCGGAATTGGGCGGCTTGCGCCGGGACGACGTAGAGGGTACCCGGCTGGTGCGGGTGGGCGACGATGGGGAAGCCGAAGCGCGAGGGCAACCCCTCGGAAATATCCTCCCAACTGGCGGCGGAATCCGGCGAGCGGTAGACGCCGCAGTGGTTCTGCTGGTAGAGGACGTCGGGCCGTTGCGGGTCCAGCACCATGCGGTGGACGCACTGGCCCACGTCGGGGAATGTATCGGGGAGGAAGTCAGCCCGCACGCCCTGGTTGAACGGCTGCCAGGAATTGCCGTCGTCATCGGAGCGGAAGCAGCCGGCGGCCGAGATGCCGACGTAGAGGCGCTGGGGGTGGTTGGGGTCGGGCACGATGGTGTGCACCATCATCCCGCCGCCGCCCGGCTGCCACTTCTCCCGGGTGGGGTGCTCGGTGAGCGAGCGCAGCTCGTACCAATTCTTGCCGCTGTCGTCGGAGCGGAAGAGCGCCCCGGGGTCGACGCCGCACCAGAGGGTGTCCGGGCGAGAGTCGCGGTCGGGCGTGACCTGCCAGATGCGGTTCAATTTCAGGTTGCGCTCGGGGGCGAACTCAAGCCCGGTGCAGGTCTTCTGCCAGCTCTGGCCCCCATCGTCGCTCACCTGCAAGTCGTTTCCCCACCAGCTCACGTTGAGGGCCGCCCACAGGCGGCCGCTGCGGGGGTCGCGCACCAGGTGGTTGACCTCCCAGCCGGGGAAGAGCGGGCCCTCGACCTTCCAGTTTTTGCGCCGCTCGTCGCTGCGCAGCAAGAACCCGCCCTTGCGGGTTCCTACCAGCACTTGCACTTCTTTGGCGCGAGGGGTCTTGCTGCGAGTCAGCTTGCTTTTCTTCGGCATGATGTTCTCCCACCGGACAATGCGGGCGCGAGGCATTCTCTCTAAAGAGCGCCAGCGCGGCAAGCGCCAAATTGGGCGGCGGGCCGCGGGCGCGGAGCGCCGCTATTCCGCGGCAAAGGGGAAAGCCGGGGTCCGCCAGCGGGCTTCGCGCCTTGTCCGCGCTGGCCGGCGGCGATTTACAGGCCCGGGCGGTTGCAGTAAGCTGTCGAGTTTCTGGGGAATCGAGCGATGAGACCGGAGAGGGTCGGCAAGTACCGCTTGGAGGCGCCGCTGGGGGAGGGCGGCCAGGGGCTGGTCTATCGGGCGGTGGCCGAGGACACGAACCAAACGGTGGCGCTGAAGCTGGTGCCTGCGGAGAAGTTTCCCGACGAAGGAGCCCGGCAGAGATTCCTCAAGGATGCCCAGGCGGCCGTCGGGGTGTCGCATCCCCACCTGCGGCAGCTCTATGAAGTCAGCGAAGCCGAGGGGCAGTTCTACCTGGCGATGGAGTACCTGGAAGGGGTGACGCTGAAGAGCGTGCTGGTGAGCGGCTCGGTGGAGCCGGAGGCGGCGCTGGCCTGGGCGGCCGAGATTGCCGACGCCCTGGCGGCGGCGCACGCCCGCGGGGTGGTGCACGGCGACCTGCGGCCGGCGAAAGTTTTCATCACCACGGAGGGCGGCGTCAAGCTGCTGGATGTCGGCTTGTGGCGGCTGGCGAGCCAGGCCCGCTACCAGCCGGGCGTCAAAGACCCGCCGCTGCAGTCGGAGGAAGCGGCGGCGATGTCGCCCGAGCAGGTGGAGGGCCAAGAGCCGGAGGCGCGCAGCGACGTTTTTGCGCTGGGCAGCCTGCTCTACAGGATGATCGCCGGGCGGCATCCCTTTGCGGGGAGGAATGTTCTTCATACCCTGACCCTGGTGCGGCAGCGTGAGCCGGAACCGTTGGGGGAGCAGGCGCCGGCGGGGCTGGACGAGCTGCTGGGGGGCGCCTTGGAGAAAGACCCGCGGGTGCGGCTGGCGAGCGCCGCCGAGGTGGCGGCGGGCTTGCGGGCGGTGGCCGCCGGGGAAGCGCTGCCGGTGAGGGGGAAGCGCGCGGTGCTGATTCATTTCACCTGGCCGCTCTGGCTGGCCATCGGAGTGTTGTTCCTGCTGCTGGTGGTGTGGTTCCTCTTTCTGGCCGTGACCGGGCCGTGAGCCCTTCCGGCTTTTCTGTTCTGGCCGAACCCGCGCTCCTTATGTTCTTGGTGAGCGCGGCGGAATCGGCGATAATCGCGCCGATTTTCTCTGGGGACCAATAGAGGCAGGCAACGGATGAGCGCACCGGGAAGCGGAATGAGCCTGGCGACCAAGGTCCTGCTGGGGTTGGCGGCGGGGGCCGCGGCCGGCGTAGCGGCCAACAAGCTGTGGGCTCCGTCGGCGACGCTGTGGGTGGTGGAGAATGTCACCCAGCCCGCCGGGCAGATTTGGCTGCGGGCGCTGATCATGATCGTGGTGCCGCTGGTGTTCGCCTCGCTTACGCTGGGGGTGGCCGGGCTGGGCGATGTGCGCAAGCTGGGGCGGATGGGGCTGAAGACGTTGTTGTTCTTCTTCCTGGTCACCGCCTGCGCCACCACCATCGGGCTGACGGTGGTGAACCTGGTGCGGCCGGGCGCGGGCCTGCCCGAGGAGACGCGCAAGGAGCTGATGGCGCGCTTCAGCGGCCAGGCAAAAGAAATGATGCAAGAGACCGAGTCGGTCTCCTTCGGCGTCGGCATGTTGGTGAACATCGTGCCGCGCAACCCGCTGGGGGCGGCTGCCCGGGGGGACATGCTGGGGTTGATCTTCTTCTCCCTCATCTTCGGCGCCGCCCTGAGTCTGCTGCCCGCCGAGCGCGCCCGGCCCATGCTGGGCTTCTTGGAGGCCGTGGGGGACGCGGTGGTGGTGATTATCGGCTGGGTGATGAAGCTCGCCCCCTACGGGGTCTTCGCTCTCATCTTCAGCGTCACCGCCCTCTTCGGCTACGACATCCTGCGCAAGCTGCTCTGGTACGTGGGCACCGTGCTGGTGGGGCTGGCGATCCACTTTCTGGTGGTCTACCCGCTGCTGGTGCGTTTCCTGGGGCGAATGAACCCGTGGACGTTTTTCTCTCGCATCAAGACGGTCATCGTCACCGCCTTTTCCACCAGCTCTTCCAGCGCCACCCTGCCCACCACCATGTCGGTGAGCGAGCGCCAACTGGGCATCCCCCGCCAGGTGAGCGGGTTCGTGCTGCCGCTGGGGGCCACGATGAATATGAACGGTACGGCCCTCTTCGAGGGCGTCACCGTCCTCTTCATCGCCCAGGTGTTCGGCGCCGACTTTTCGCTCGGCACCCAGTTGATCGTGGTGCTGATGTCGGTGGTGACCGCCATCGGCGCCGCCGGCGTCCCCAGCGGCGCCATCCCCCTGCTGATGGTGGTCCTGGTGGTGGTGAAGCTGCCGCCGGAGGCGATTGCCCTGGTCTTGGGCGTGGACCGGATTCTGGATATGTGCCGGACCACGGTGAACGTCACCGGCGACGTCGCCACCGCCGTCTTCGTCGCCCGCTCCGAGGGCTTCCCGCTGCAAGCCGAGGTGCCAAGCAAGTAAGACCATCAGCGTTCTGTGTCATTCCGAGCTCCGACGCCGAACCTTCGGGGCGAGGGACACCCGCTCCTTCCCGCACCGCCCACTGCTCCCTCGCTCAATGGATCGAACCCAGAGTCGTTCTCCCTGACAGTTAAAATTTTCTCTGTGCTCTCTGTGCCTGTGTGGTTAACTCATTCCGAGAAAAATCGACCCTGAGTAGCACCACCATGGGCAAGACCTACGATGCCATCGTCGTCGGGTCCGGGTTCGGCGGGGCGGTGGCGGCCTGCCGGCTGGCGGAGCGCGGCCGCTCGGTCTTGCTGCTGGAGCGCGGACGCCGCTGGGGGCGCCAGGATTTTCCCCGGCCGCCTACGCGCCAGGCTTCCCTCGACTCCGCTCCCTTCGGCTCCGCTCAGGGCAAGCAGGACAAGCCGGCGGGCAGGCCCGGGGGAGGTTGGTGGTGGAGCGAGCGTGAGCCGGGCTTGTTCGAGTTCCGGCGCTTCCCGGGGATGAGCGTGGTGGTGGCCGCCGGAGTGGGCGGCGGCTCGCTGGTTTACACCAACGTGCAGAAAGTCCCTCCGGCAGCGGCCTTCCAGGGCTGGCCGGCGCCGATCACGCTCGACTACCTCCGCCCCTACTACGAGCGCGTGCGCGAGATGCTCGAGCCGACAGCCATTCCCCACGACCTCCAGCGGCTGCGTGCCTTTCAGGCGGCGCACGCCGCTATCGGGAAAGCGGACAGGGTTGAGCGACCCCTGCTGGCCATCTACTGGGGGCAGGGCGGGGAGGAAGAGCGCCTCAACCGCTTCGGCGCCCGCCAGTTGCCCTGCAACCTGTGCGGCATCTGCGCCTTCGGCTGCGACCGCCACTCCAAGAACACCCTCGACCTCAACTACCTGAAGCGGGCCGAGGACCTGGGCGCGCAAGTCCGGCCCCTCTGCCAGGTGACCCGCATCGAGCCGCGCGGCGACGGCTACGAAGTCTTCTTCAGCCGTCTCTCTGCCTCCTTGCCTCCTGCCTCCTTGCCTCCACAAGGGCAAGCAGAAGAAAAAGTGGCCGCTCGCAGCCTGTATCTGGCGGCGGGGAGTCTGGGGACGACAGAGTTGCTCCTGCGCGCCCGCGACAGCGACCGCACTCTGCCCAAGCTGAGCCCGCGGCTCGGCCAGGGTTGGTCCCCGAACGGCGACTTCTTCGGCGCCCTGCTCGACTCCCGCATTCCCCTCCAGCCCACCGTCGGCCCCTCGGTCGCGGCCGGGTACGACGCCACCGACAGCGGAGGCTTCTACGTCTTGGAAGGGGCGATTCCCGCTGCCCTGGTCGCACGCCGGAGGAGAGCTCTACGCATCCTCAACCGGATCGTCTCGCTGCTGCGCTTCTCCTGGGCCCGGCGGGCCGCGGGAGTCGAGCCTTCGCTCCCGGCGTGCGGGGACGCCGAAACGGAAGAGTTGTTGCGCTACCTGGGGGTCTTCTTCCTGATGGGGCGGGACGCGAGTGATCGCTCGACTCCGCTCGGGACAGGTGGCCGCCTGCAACTGGATGGGCGCGGGGCGCTCGACCTCGACTGGGACCCGCGCGGGAGCGAGCTGCTGCTGAGCCGGATGCGGCGGTATCTGCGGGAGCTCGGGCGCGGCTACGGCGGCTGGATGCTCGTCCCCCAGGGCTGGTGGAAGAAAGG
The DNA here is from genome assembly GCA_027717655.1 of Acidobacteriia bacterium AH_259_A11_L15. Taxonomy (GTDB): domain Bacteria; phylum Acidobacteriota; class Terriglobia; order Acidiferrales; family 2-02-FULL-67-57; genus 2-02-FULL-67-57. The sequence goes on along the minus strand of JALLOH010000011.1, from coordinate 15,398 downwards.
GTTCAGCACCGTGCATCCCCTGGGCGGCTGCGGCATGGGCCGCGAGTCCTCGGAAGGCGTCTGCGACCCCTTCGGGCGGGTCTTCGGCTACCAGAATCTATTTGTCTGCGACGGCAGCCTCTTTCCCTCCGGCATCGGCGTCCCGCCTTCGATGACCATCGCCGCCCTGGCCGAGCACGTCGTAGCCCACAGCGACCGGTGACCGGCGACCAATAGCCAATGAATGAATGGTGCAGGTAGCGGCGACGAAGCCCCGCAACTGCGGGGCTTCGTCGTCGGCTTGTCATTGCCCTTACGGTATAGGTTTCTTTGACTGGTCGCCGGCCACCGGTCGCTAAGTCCTTGTCCGGTAGCGGCGAGGAATGCGTCCAGCCGCATTCCTCGTCGGCTTTTCCCGGCCAGAGCGACACCGTGGCCAGTACGGGCACGTCGAGCGGCCCCACTTACTTCCGTATGATTTCCACGAAGTATCGAGTACAAGCGGCTCACGGCTGCCTAAGCTGCCCAAAGTATTTCCTTGATGGGTATTTGAATATTGGTTGAATTGCGGGGTCATCAGGGTGAAACAAGGGCGTCATAATAACTATGACAAACCCCTTTTTGTCCGATTCTGGCGAGTCTGGCCGGTCCTTCTGCTGGACTATGCGTACTCCATTACCATGGCCATCCCACCACTCCACCTGAAACTCAGCCCTGTCTGGTAAGAGCCTCAACTGAAAGACAACCCTGCCGCGCCCGTCTTTAACTTCTAGTGCATCATCTGTGTAATTCTTCTCCCAAGCGGCGCTAGAAACCCTCCACTCGTTGTCGATTATCTCAACTATTAGATTCCCCTCCCGGTCCTTGATAACAGTGTTGACGACCAAATCAGCAGCCTCGTTTCGACCCAACTGGATGTGGTTTCCCAATCCCGCAAATTGCGGCGTGTTTTGTGCTCCCGTCCATGTGAACCACGCTTTTGCGTTCGGCCCAATCTGAAAAACCACGTCGTCATGTCGCTGCTTGTCACGCTTGGGCCTGAGCTGTCCAGTAAGCGCATTGGCCTTCTCCTCACGCCACATCTCAACAACTGGATAATAGAAACTAGCACTGGCGAAGCCTGTTATGCCTACCGCCAAGGCGACTTTAACAAACAGTGGAAGTTTCATAAGGAAGGGAGTGAGTGAGAATACGAGATGCAGACCAAGTATCCACGCGCTGAGCCACAGGATGCATCTCCACTTTATCGGCATGGAGGGGAAACTCCATGGGATGAGGGTGAGAAGTAAAGCGAGCAGAATCTGAACGAGCGGTGAGTCCCGACGTATGCCCATGCAACACAGCGTCTCATAGAGCACTTCCTTGCGTAAAGTAGACAATCACGTAATAGTGGTTGCCATCCTTCTCTTCCGGGCTTGCCTCGGGTAAGTCCTTCTCTTTTGAGTCAACCCGAATCGAACAGTCACGCGGCTGCCCCGCCGTTTTGGGAAACATTCCCGTTCCGGGCTAAGAGAGGGCCATTTTCTGCCCCGATTTTTGCGTTTATTAGGCTTCGGAGGTAGAATTAGGGCCTTGACTGAGATTTCCATTTTGGAACCGAGCTTGCTTGTGCTTGGCTAGGAAGAAGTTTCGGGTTGGCGAGCGCGGCATGTTTCCAGGCAGCCGCCCTCAAAAGGGGGAAGAAGCGATGGTGCCAGGTGACGAAAAGGAGGCGAGGGAGGCCAACGGCCTGGTGGTGCTGGTGGCCGACGACGACCCCGCGGTCTGCAACATTTGCCGGGAGGTAGCGGGGTCGTTGGGGCTGCGGGTGCGGTTGGCGGGCTCGACCGAAGAAGCGCTGGAGAAGATGGAGCAGCAGCGGGTGGACCTGGTGCTGGCCGACCTGCGCATGCCCTCGGCCGGGGGGATGGAGTTGCTCGACCGCCTCAAGCAGACCCACCCGCAGGTGGAAGTCATCCTGATGACCGGCTACGGCTCGGTGGAGACCGCCGTGGAGGCCATCAAGAAGGGCGCCTACGACTACCTGGCCAAGCCCTTCCATCTCGACGACCTGCGCGCCAAGCTCCAGCACGCGGTCAACGCGCTCGAGCTCACCCACGAGAACGTCATCCTGCGCGAGCAGGCCCGGGGCCGGCCGGGCTTCGGCGGCCTGGTAGGGACTTCCCCTAAGATGCAGCGCCTCTACAAGTTGACTCTCAAGGTCAGCCAGAGCCGCCACCCGGTGCTCATTGTGGGCGAGAGCGGGACGGGCAAGGAGCTGGTGGCCCGCTCCATTCATTTCCTGGGGCCGCTCAAGGAGAAGCCCTTCGTGCCGGTCGACTGCGCCGGGCTGGTGCCCACTCTCATCGAGTCGGAGCTCTTCGGCTACGTCAAGGGGGCTTTCACCGGGGCCATGCGGGCCAAGCAAGGTCTGGTGGAGATGGCCCGCGGCGGGACACTCTTTCTGGACGAAATCGCCGAGCTGCCCCCCGACCTGCAGGGCAAGCTCCTCCGCGCCCTGCAGGAGAAGGAGATCAAGCCGGTGGGCGGCACCCAGCGGGTGCCCATCGTGGTGCGAGTGGTGGCGGCCACCAACCGCGACCTCGACCAGGCCATGCAGGAGGGGCGCTTCCGCAAGGACCTCTACTACCGGCTGAACGTGGTCACCCTCAAGCTGGCCCCGCTGCGGGAGCACCGGAGCGATATCCCGCTGCTGGTGAACTACTTCCTGGAGCGCTACAACGACACCCACCGGCGGGTGCGCAGCGTCAGTGAAGAAGCCATGGCGCGGCTGATGAGCTACGACTGGCCGGGCAACGTCCGCGAGCTGGAAAACGTCATCGAGCGGGCCATCGCCCTGGGCAGCGGGCCGGTCCTGCACACCGTGGACCTGCCCTCGAACCTGCAGACCCCCGCCGCCCCCGCGGCCGCGGCCTTGCCCGGTCGCGAGGGCATCCTCCCCCTGCGCGAGTTGGAAAAGCGCGCCATCCTGCAAGCCGTCCAGGAGCTTGGCGGCGATAAGCTCCTGGCCGCCCGCCTGCTGGGCATCGGCAAGACCACGCTCTATCGCAAGCTGAAAGAGTACGAGCTCGAAGCCTAGCCCCCGTAGGGTTCTCGCATTGGGAGGCCGGCGGTTTCATTTTGAAACCGCACCCCGACACCCCTCTCGGCCCACGCTGCTATCCGCTTGGGCCGACAGCAGATTTCCTCCCGCGCGTCTGGCCACCAGACTGCTCAGACCAGCAGTGTCAAGCGAAAGGTCTACAGGGGCGCCGAGCGCAGGCAGGAGATGATGAGCAAATCACTGCGGACCCTGATTTTTGTCGCCGCTTTTCTTTTGGCGGATGCGTTGATTTGCTGGGTTGTCGTGGGACGAGTTTTTTAAGAGGCGGTGACCCTACCCTATGCCCGGCTGGCTGGTGCGCAGCGACCGGGTTCGCGTCTTGGAGCTGGCGGCCGACTTCTTGCGCCGCAGCGCTCGCGGCGAACCCACTCAGGAACTCTTCCAGCAGGCCTGCGCGCTGCTGCAACGATTCTGGGAGGCCGAGGGCGTCGCCCTGTGGACGCTCGACTCGGACCGCAACCGGCTGGAACGCCTCGCCGGCTCCGACCCGGAGTGGCAGCTCTTCGCTGAACTCGCCCTGGAGGCTTTCCCGGACTTGGCCCGCGCCCTGGACGAGCCCGAGCCGTGTTGGGTCGAAGAGGTGGCCACCGCCTGGCGCCCCCTGCCCCCGCCCCTGGTTCAGGTGCCCAACCTGCTGCTGGTGCCCGTCGGAGTCGGCCGGCGCCGGTACGGCTGCCTGATGGCTCGCTTCCCCGCTGCCGCCTCCAAGCCCGCCCGGGAAGAATTGGAGGCGGGCGTGGTCCTGTCGGGCGGCTTGGGCTTATTGCTGGAGTCGGCCGCCCGGGGCCAGGAGTGCCGCCGCCGGGACCGCCGCCAGCAGGCCCAGCGCCGCCTGGAGAAGGAGTTACTCCGTGGCTTCGGCGGCGACTTGCAACGCTTGCTGGCGGCCGCGTGTGACCTGAGCCAGGCCCAGGCCGTCGCCCTCTATGAGAGCGAAGAGGACGGGTTCCGCCAGGTCGCCGCCGCCGGCACCCCCCAGCTGCTGCCGGTCGAGCTCCGCCGCGACGAGGCGGCCCTCTTCCCTTGGCAACGTGCTCTGGCGGAAGGCCGGCCGCTCACCCTGGAGCCGGCGGAGTTGGCCGGCACCCTGGAGCCCTGGCTGCCGCAGTTGGTTCACAGCGGCCTCTGCCTGCGCGTGATTCCCCTGCTGCGAAAAGAAGCCCCCGTGGGCGTGCTCCTGCTCGGCAGTCCCCCCGGCGCCGCCCGCAGCGAAGAGGAGGAAATCCTCTGGCCCGTCTTGCTGGCCGCCCAGGCCTTGGAGAGCCGCCGCTGGCAACAAGGCGAGCGCCGCCAGCGCCACTGCTTTCGGCGGTTGTTCGAGCAGGCCGGGGAAGGGATTTTCTTTCTCGATGCCGCCGGCGTGGTTCGCTTGGCCAACCCCACCCTCCTGCATGCCACCGGCTACGCCCTCGACGAGCTGCAAGGGCATTCCCTGGCCGAGTTCCTGGCGCCCACCGACTGGGATTCCGTCTGCGCCTGGCTGGGCAGCGACGCCCAGCAGATTTTCACCGCCGAGCTCTCCTGGCGCACCCAGGCTGGCTCCTGGGAGGGTTTCCGGATGGTTCTCTATCCGCCCCCGCTCCTCGAGCCGCCCTCCCCCCAGGCCGCCGACCCCGGCGCCATCCTGGGCCGGCTGCGGCCCACCCGCCGCCACCTCCGCGTTGAGCAGGAGTTGCGCAGCCACGAAGTCTGCTTGCAGGCTGTGCTCGATTCCGTCCACGACGGCGTGTGGTTGATCGGCCCCGACGGCCGCATCGAGTTCGCCAACCATCGCCTGGGCCAGCTCTTCGGCGCCAATGCCCAGCAACTGGGGCCGGGAGAGCCGCAACTGGAAGTCCTCCGCGCCCTGAAAGACCACTTCCAGGATTCGGAAACCGCCCTGCGCGGTTGGCGAGAGCTCCACCACAACCCCGATCAAGTTCGCTGGGACGAGCTCGAGCTGCTCTGGCCCCGGCGACGGGTGCTGGAACGCTTCTGCCGGCCCCTGCTCGACTCCCAGCACCGGCTGCTGGGGCGACTCGAGGTCTATCGCGACATCAGCGCCGGGCGCCTCCTGGAAAGCAAGGTGTTGCAGCGCGAGCGCTTGGCGGCCGTGGGACAGTTGCTGTCCGGTGTCGCCCACGAGCTCAACAATCCCCTTACCGCCGTCACCGGGTATACCCAACTGCTGCGCGCCGCCCCCCTGCCTCCCCAGCTGCGGGAGAAGACCGAGTTGCTGGCCCGGGAAGCCGAGCGCGCCGCCCGCATCGTCCAGAACCTGCTCTTGTTCGTCCGTGAGGGCAAAGCCGAAAAAGAGTCTATCTCCGTCCTCGATGCCCTGGAGCGCGCCCTCTCCCTGCGCGCCTACGAGTTGCGCGTGGCCAACATCCGCGTGGCCCGCGACTACGACCCCGCCCTCCCCCCGGTCTGGGGCAACCCCCACCAGTTGCAACAGGTCTTCTTGAATTTGCTCCTCAATGCCGAGCAGGCCATCCGCAGCCGGCGCGAGGAGGGCTGCCTCACCCTCCGTCTTCGTGGCCCGCAGACCCAGGCCGCGCCCGAGGAGAAGCTGGTGGAAATCGAAATCGCCGACGACGGCCCCGGCATCCCCCCTTCGCTGCTCCCCTACATCTTCGATCCCTTCTTTACCACCAAGCCGCCCCAGGAGGGCACCGGGCTGGGGCTGGCCATCTCCCAGGCCATTGTCAAGGAGCATGGCGGGGAGATTCTCGCCCAGACCACGCCCGGCCAGGGCGCCACCTTCTTGGTAACGCTGCCCGCCTGCCCGCCGCAGGCCGTGGCTTCCCCGCCCTCGCTGGCGGCGCCGAAGACCAAAGAGGACGTGGAGGAAACCGCCCGCATCCTGGTGGTGGACGACGAGCCCGCCGTGGCCAACCTCATCGCCGACGTCCTCCGCCAGCAAGGCTACTCCATTCGCGTGCATACCGAAGGTCGCCGCGCCCTGGCGGAGGCCTTCGAGCAACCTTTCCACCTGGCCATCTGCGACATCCGCATGCCGGAAGTGGACGGCCCCGCCTTCTATCGCGCCCTCCGCGACCAACGCTGCGGCCTCGCCCGCCGCCTGCTGTTTACCACCGGCGATACCCTGGCCGCGGAGACCGCCGAGTTCTTGGCTGAGGCTCGCTTGCCCTACCTGGCCAAGCCCTTCCGCGTCGAAGAGCTGCGCACCCGGGTGCGGAATTTCCTGGAGGAACTGGAGCGGTCGGCGGCCGCAGGCAACGGCGACAGCCAGACGCCCGCCCCCTTCGACGCGAAAGGAGAGAGGCAACCGCGATGAAACCAGCCGAACCGAAAGAATCTGCCCGGCCCCTCCGCGTGCTGGTGGTGCTTCGAGCCGACCAGGACCGCCGCCGGCTGCTGCGGCACCTGGGACAGCCCGGGCTGGGGCTGACCCCCTCGGCGGCGGCCAGCCTCGAGGAAGGCCTGCCCTTGTTGGAACTCCGCGGGGTGGATGCTCTGGTGGGCGACCTGGAGGCGCTGGCGGCTTTGCGCCAGGGGCGGGGGCCGACCTACGAGGAAGCCCGCTGGCTTCCCTTTTGCTTGTTGGTGCCCGCCGGCGAGGAAGAACGGGCTGCGCCCTACTTGGAGCGGGGCAGCGCCGAGCTCATCCTGCAAACTACGGATGACTACCACCGGCTGATCCCCCCTTTGCTCCGCCGCGCCCACCGCCGGCGGGAAACCTCCTGGGAAGAAGTGGCGCGGGTGATTCGCCACGAAATGAACAATCCCCTCACCGGCATTCTGGGCAATGCGGAGTTGATCCTGGCCGAGCCCACCCGGATGACTGCCAAGGTCCGCCAGCGGTTGAACACCATCATCGAGTTGGCCGTGCGCCTCCGGGACGTGGTGGGCCACCTGGAGATGCACCTGCACGCAAACGGAAATTCGTCCAATAATTCCGAGGGTCCGGGCGAGGCGCCTCCGCGGGAGCTGCGCGGTGAGGTCCTCCGGTGAGCCGGCGGGTTCGGTGGCGCGGCTGGTGGCGGCAGCGGGCGCTCCGCCAGCAAATGCTGGTGGCCACCGGCCTGGCTCTGCTCCTTTTTTTCCTCGGCTTGACCCTCTTCGCCCACACCGCCCTTCGCCTCCTCGCCCTCCTTCATCCGGGCGGCGACCAGGAGCCTGCCTTGGCCGCGGGCCCGGAGGCCGAAGCCCTGGTGCGGCGGCTATTGTATTTGGGGTTGTTCTTCGCCTTCTTGGGCATCGGAGCGGCGGTGGGGTCCATCCGCTGGGTTCACCGTCGGCTGCTCGAGCCGTTGGAGCGCCTGCGGGAATCCTTCGACCACCAGGAACCCGAAGGCACGCTTGACCCTGGAGTTCTCTCCCAGCCGCCCGAGCTGGCCCGCCTGGCCGAGTGCGTCCAAGGCCTCCTGGCCCGGGCCCAGACCCAGGCCATGAGGGACCCCCTCACCCGGCTCTACAACCGCCGATTCGCCGAAGAGACCTTGCAGAAGCTCTTGGCTTTGACTCGCCGCACCGGCCGGCCCTTCTCTCTGCTGCTGCTCGACCTGGACGACCTGAAGGCATTCAACGACCGGTTCGGCCATGCCGCCGGCGACCGCCTGCTGCGCGCCTTCGCCCGCGCCCTCCAGGAGAGCCTCCGGCGCAGTGCCATCCCCGCCCGCTGGGGCGGCGACGAATTTCTGGTGATCCTGCTGGAAGAGGACCTGCCGGGCGCCCGCTTGCTGGCCGACCGCCTGCGGGCGCGCACGGCCGAAATCCACCGGGAAGGGCCCTTGCGGCAACTTCCCCTGACCGTCAGCATCGGCCTGGCCGCTTGTCCCCAGCACGGCACCGGCGTCGAGCAGCTCTTGCAGGCGGCCGACCGGGCCCTCTACCAGGCCAAGCGCGAAGGCCGCAACCGCGTGGAAGTCCCCCTGGCTCTCCCCAGCGCCGTCTAGGTTTGCCGGCAGCCGGAAATTGGCCTCAGCGGCGGGGCGGGTTGCGGCGCGGGGCGGTTCCCCCTCGGCGGGCCAACTCCCGCCGCAAGTGGCTCAGGAAGTCCGCGTGCACCGGGTAGCCCAGCGCTTGCGCGATCTGGGCGTGGTAGGCGGCCGACTCGAAGTCGGAGGCCATGGCGCAGGTGACTGCCAGGTTGTTGTGCGCCAGGGCGAACCGCGGCTGCAGATCCACCGCCGCCCGGTACTGCTCGATGGCCCGCTCCAGCCAGCCTTTCTCCCGGTAGACGTTCCCCAGGTTGCAGCGGGTCTCGGGCACGCTGGGGCGCAGGCGGACGGCGGTCTCGTAGGCGGCCTGGGCCTCGTCCAGCCTCCGCTTCTTCTCGTAGGCCACGCCCAGGTTGTAGTAAACCTCTTCGCTCTCCGGGGCCAGGGCGCGCGTCCGCTCGAAGGCGGCCAGCGCCTCGTCCAACAGCCCCAGCTCCAGGCAAGCCACCCCCAGGTTGATTCGCGCCTCCACCCACTCGGGCCGCTCGGCCAGGGCGCGCTCGAACTGGGCCCGGGCCTCGGCGAACCGGGCCCGCTCCAGCAGTTGCACGCCCCGCTGGTAGCTCTCTTCGCCCATTCTGGTAGCTCCGGCTTTACTTTGCTCTTAGCTTTGCCTACTATTATCACAAAACGCTTTTCAGCAAGGGGAGCATAATCTAGGCCGCCGCCGGTCATCGCCGGCGCGCCAGGAGGGGCAGAAGGGTGACTTCGCGCACTCCTCCGCAACTGGTTCTCATCGATCCCGTCGGGGCGCGCCGGCCGATCCCCATCACCAAGAGCCCGCTCACCATCGGGCGCCTCGCCGACAACGATGTGGTCTTGCCCGACAGCCGCATCTCCCGCCGCCACGCCGTCATCGAGCAGGAAAACGGCAACTACGTCATCCGCGACGAGGACAGCCGCCATGGCACCTACGTCGACGGCGAGCGGGTGGAGGCCGCCCGCATCCTCAAGAGCAACGACCGCATCGAGTTCGGTGTCCCCGGGTCCTACGCCCTGCTGTTTGTCGCCGAAGGAGAATCCCTGGAGCACCTCATCGAGCGCGTGGATACCCCGGCCGGCAGCACCACCTCGCAGGAGCTGCGCAGCTTGAACTTGCTCTTGGAGGTGGGCCGCTCCCTGCAGGCCGGCCTGGCTCTGGAGGACGTCCTCGCCACGGTGGTGGACGCCTGCTTGAAAGTGACGGGCACGGAGCGGGGGTTCCTGTTCCTGCGCGGCCCCAAGGGCGAGCCGGTCTTCCGCGTCGGCCGGAACAACAAGAAAGGTTCCCTGGGCCCCGAGCACTTCCAGGGGTGCGAGAGCGAGGTGGTCAACACTCTGCACGCCAGCGAGGACATTGTGGTCACTTGCAGTGAGGCCGGGGGCACAGTCATTTGCCTCTCCCTGCGGCGGTTCCCCACCGTGGCTTCCCTGGAAAGCACGCTGACGGGTTTTCTGCCCGAATCGCTGGGCGTCATCTGTCTAGACAACCGAGGGACCAGCCGGCCCTTCACCGAAACCGACCGGCAGGTGCTGCGCTCCCTGGCCATGGAAGCCGCCGGCGTGGTCGAGAATGCCCGCCTGTTTACCACTGCCCGCGACAAAGAACGCCTGGACCGCGAGCTGGCCTTCGCCCGCGACATCCAGCAGGCCCTGCTGCCGAAAAAGTCCTGGCGCACCGAGACCTTCCAGGTCGCAGGCATCAGCATCCCCACTCAACAGATTGGCGGCGACTATTACGACTGGATCGAGATTCCCGACGGCCGCTACGCCTTCGTGGTGACCGACGTGAGCGGGAAGGGAATCTCCGCCGCCCTGCTCAGCTCCACCTTGCAGGGGGCGTTGACGGCGATGGTGGAGCTGGGCCAGCCGGTGGACTCGGTGGCCGCGCAACTCAATCGCTACCTGTGCGGGCATTCCAGCGTGAACCGCTTCGCCACTTTCTTCTGCGGGGTTCTGGGCCCCGGCGGCCGCTTCCAGTACGTCAACGCCGGCCACATGCCGCCGCTGTTGTTCCCCGGTCGGGGTGACCCTACGGTGCTGCGCGCCGGCAGCGTTCCCGTGGGCTTGTTGGAAGAAGACTTCTTGAAATCATTCGAGGAAAAACCCTTCGCCGCCCAGGAGTTGCACTTGGGCTCGGGCGACACCCTGATTCTCTACACCGATGGGTTCGTGGACGCCCTCAACGCGGCGGGCGAGCTCTACGGCGTCGAGCGCCTGCAACAGGCCGCCGCCCGCTTCCGCCAGCGCGGCGTGGAAGAACTCGCCGAGGGCATCCTGCGCGACGTTCGCGGATTCATTCGCGACGCGCCCCCGGAAGATGATATGACTCTTCTGGTATTGCGCTATGAAGGATAAGGGCAAGGACAATCCTGTTTCATTGCCGGGCGCGCAACCCGGGCTCGGGGCCGCTCCCGCCAACCTGGCCGAGGCGCGCGAGCTGCTGGCGGAGCAGTCGCGCACCCTGGCCCGCCTGCAATTCCTGGTCGAGGCCAGCAAGGTTCTGAACTCCACCCTGGACCTGCCCGAGCTGCTGGGCATCATCCTGAAGATGGCCTCGGAAAATACCGGCGCCGACCGCGGTAGCCTGTTCTTGGTCGATCACCAGCGGCAGCAGCTCTGGTCGCTGCTGGCCCACGGCCTGGAGCGGAAAGAAATCCGCCTCCCCATGGGGCAGGGCATCGCCGGGGCGGTGGCGCAGACGGGCGAGGTGGTCAACCTGGAGGATGCCTACTCCGACCCCCGCTTTGACCGCGAGTTCGATCAGCGCTTCGGCTACCGTACCCACAGCTTGCTCTGCCTGCCCATCAAGGATCGCGACGAGAAGATCGTCGGCGTCCTGCAACTGCTCAATAAGCGGGACGGGAGCTTCCGCGACGAGGACCTAGAGTTCCTGCAGGGGCTGTCGGTGCACGCCGCCATCGCCCTGGAGAACGCCCGCCTCCACCTGGAGTCCGTGGAGCGGCAGCGGCTGGAGCGGGAGCTGAGCCTGGCGCGCAACATCCAGGCGGCGCTGCTGCCCGAAAAGCCCCCGGCCCTCGACGCCTTCGAGGTGGCCGTCCGCCACGAAAGCTCCCTGCAGGTGAGCGGCGACTACTACGATTTCCTCTTCCCCACCGCCGACAGTTTCGTTTTTGTCGTCTCCGACGTGGAGGGGAAAGGCGTCGGGGCGTCGCTGATAATGTCGAACCTGCAGGCCAGCCTCCGCGCCATCATCATGCAGGTGCACTCGCTCGAGGGCGTCCTCTACAGCCTGAACGAGAGCCTGGTCGTCGGCGCCCGCTCCAAGAAGTTCATGACTTTTTTCCTGGGCTTGATGGACCAGTCCGGCCGCGGCCTCCACTACGTCAACGCCGGCCACGTCCCGCCCGTCCTGGTGCGCAAGCACGGCGAGCCTGTCTTCCTGAAAGAAGGCGGGATGGTGCTGGGGTTGTTCCCCCACCAGCGCTACCAGCGCGGCTTCGAAAAGCTGGAACCGGGCGATGTCATCCTCGCCTGCACCGATGGCATCACCGAGGCCGCCAACCCCCAGGAGGAGCAGTACGAGAGCGAGCGGATCATCCAAGTGGCTCAGACGAACCGCCAGCGCTCCGCCCAGGAGATCGTCGAGGCCATCTTCGCCGACGTGGCCGCCTTCGAGCGCGGCGGCACCCACCAGGACGACAAGGTGATGATGGCCCTCAAAGTCCGCTGACCTTTTGGCTGTCATCCTGCTTGCCCTGAGCTTGTCGAAGGGAGCGAAGCGAAGGATCTCCGCCTCGCAGCAGCAACCCGTCAGCCACACGCCCCCCCCCCATGCAACCATTCAACTAATCAACTATTCCTTCCGGCAGTTCGGGCAGCGCCGCTGGGGGGAGTCGGCCGGCGCCGCGAACATGTTGTTGCAGCCCTCGCACACCCGGTGGACCCTGGGCTTATCGGACTCGGCTTCAGCCGCCTTTGTAGTCTTAGCCTCCTCCATGCCGCCTCTCCTCTTTTCTGTTTTCTATTTTCCCTTTTCTGCTCTCTATTGCAAGTGCCGCAGCCAGGGCACCGTGGCCACGATGACGATCATAACCGCCAACGGCACCGCGGCCGAAAGCGCCAGCGCCACCGGCGTCCCCCAACTGCTCGCCAGCCAGCCCACCAGCAGGCTGCCCACCGGGCTGAGCCCGAAGTAGGCCATGGTGTGCCAGCTCAGCACCCGGCCGCGCACCTGGTCGGGCACCAGCGTTTGAATCAGGCTGTTCACCGTAGCCACCGCGGCCACCATCGCCCCTCCGGTCACCACCAGGGCGAACAGCGACAGGTAGAAGTTCTTCGACAGCGCCACCAGCAACACCCCGCTGAAGAACAGCACGCTCCCGCCCAGCACCAGCGGCCCCCGGCGCCACTCGCTGCGCCAGGTGGCTAGCGTCAACGCCCCCAAGAGCGCTCCTGCCCCGCTGGCCGAAGTCAGGTAGCCCAACCCTCGCGCGCCCACCCCCAGGATGTCCCGGGCGAACACGGGCAGGAAGATCAGGTAGGGCAGCCCGAACAGGCTCACCATGCCCACAATCGACACCAGCAGCACAATCTGCCCGTGCCCGCGCAGGTAGCGGAAGCCTTCCCCCAGCCGTGCCGCCATGCTCCCGGATACGGGATGCACTTGCCCCCGCCACTTGACCAGGCTGAGGGCGATCACCGGGGCCAGGTAGCTCAGCGAGTTCACGTAGAAGCACGCGGCCACGCTGGCTGTACTGATAAGGATGCCGGCGATGGTCGGCCCGATGAACCGCGACAGGTTGAACTGCATCGAGTTCATCGCAATCGCGTTCAGCACGTCCTCCCGGCTCGACAGGTCCCGCACCATGGCCTGGAACGCCGGCGCGTTCATCGCAATCGCTGTGCCCAGCAAGAACGTCAGGATGACGATTTCCGTGTAGGTGACCACCTCGAACGACACCAGCAGTGCCAGGCTCAACGCCAGCAGCATCATCACCGCCTGCGTGCTCATCAACCAGGTGCGGCGGTTCACCCGGTCGGCAATCACCCCCCCGGGCAGCGAAAACAGCAGCGCCGGGATGAACTGCGCAAAGCCCACCACCCCCAGCAGGAAGGGCGAGTTGGTCATCTCCAGCACCAGCCAGCCCAGCGCCACCTGCTGCATCCAGGTGCCGATGTTCGACAGGAAGTTGCCCGTCCAGAACAGCCGGTAGTTGGGGTGCCGCAACGCCCGCAGCATCCCCGTGCCCGGGGCCAACAGCCGCGCCGGCCAGCCTGCCCTGAGCGGAGCCGAAGGGCCCGGCGCCAGCGCTGGCGGCGCCGCCACCCTGTTGGGCACGACCTCTTCGGTTGATTTCTCCGGCTCCATCCCAGTCTCCGCGCTCCCCCAAGCGGGCCGCGTAGTCTAACAGGGAGTTACACGCCCGCAAAGGCGCCCCCTCCCGCGGTAGTGGGTGAGTTTGAATCAAGGGCCTTCTCCAATAGCTCCTCTAGCTCCTATAATGGGTGCCATGCAAAAGCGAAAGAACCGACACGCCCAAGCCCTAGCAAGACTCGGTGCATCAAGGGGCGGGAAAGCTAGGGCGGAAAAACTCAGTCCGGAGCGGCGAAGAGAAATAGCCCTAAAAGCAATTCGGGCGCGATGGAAAAAGGCTAAGAAACCTTAGTGTTTTTGTAGCTTTTCTTCTCTTTGCGTGGTAGACCTGTGGCGGAGCACAAGTTTCTGAAGCTTGTACCTTTGCCTCACTAGCCGCCAGTAAAGATTACGGATTTTCCAACTTGTGCGACTTGACCTCAAGCTCGGTGATTCGCTTGTCGAACGTGTGTCGTTGTCCACCATGTTCACGTTCACTGTAGACCTCCAAAAGTTTTTCGACCGTCTCTTGCTCAATCAAATGAATCCCTTTCTTATCAATGAAAAGGGCATCTGTGAACTGTCCGACACCACCGGCCATCTCAGCTTTTTTCTTGGCCTCAAAAGCTATGTACAGTGCCTCTTTTAGTGGAATGCCCGCATGATAGCCATACCAAGCAAAAACATTTTGTGCGTGTCGGTCTCCCATACCGACCACGCACCAAGCCACGCTATCGAAGCTCCGCCAACCCATATTAGCAATCAAGGCAATATGGGCCTTGTCATCAACCCCAACTAACACAAGTTCAACACCTAAGTCATACGTCCTTACGCGCTCGTTTGTTTCGAGTACGAGAGAATCGTGTAGAACTCTCTGTTTCTGTTGATACTCTTGAAAAGTGCTGATGCCCAAAGAGTGATGTAAGACTTCGCCTTCAATGCGTTTGCACCTCAACTCTCTGTACAACTTGTCGAATTCCTCGGCTATGTCCCTGATCCTATCCTTTCCTCTTGCTCTTGTGCGGGCATCTATCACTAGGTCAGGTTCGTGAAGCGTCCCCGCTATCAAGACTGCGCTCTTGTGGCCGATTACTTCCGCCTTTCGGTTGGGAGATTCAAAGCCCAAGGTCATATCTGCAGTAGTTACCATCCTGTCGGACAGAGCAACGACAGTGTTCCCCTTATCGCAGATTGCTGCAGTTAGCTGCGTCATCGGCTTACGTTGATTTTCGTCGGACGACCCCTCCCCCCCATCGGGTCGCCTAATAAGGGGGCTGCTCTGCGATGAGCCATTATAGGGCTGGCTCCTGGGGTTGACAATAGTCAAGCCCAATTTTGCGTTGCCAGTCGGAGGCGCCAAATTAGGAAACTCCGCTCCGGCTCGTAGGCAAATTTGGCCAAACTGACCCACTACCCCTCCCTCTCTCCGCAATCGATGATCCGTAGTCGAAGCCAACCCCGCCCACACCAATCCTCTCCCCAGGCTCATTTGTCATTCCGACTCCGCCCGTGCGGGGGAGGAATCTGCTTTTCGCGCTCCGGCTTTTTTCTCCTGCCTCCTGGCGCCCGAACTCGCTAGGGCCTTGCTTTCCTCGGCGCTCTCCTCTGCCCCCTCGTCCGGCTCCCCAAACTCCGGCTCTTCCTCATCCTCCGTTCGCGCTTTTTGCTCATGCTCGGCCAGTTCCTTCTCCACTCCCGGCAGGTTCTCTCGCAGCTGCCGCACCAGCCAGCCCAGCGCGTAGGCCTGTTGCGCCTTCAGCCGCCCGCTCTCCACCCCTCGCACCGCCCCGGCTAGCAGCTCGTGTATTTCGCTCCCCTCCGTCAGCGGCAGATTCTCGATCCGTTCCACTTGCTCCCGATGATGCTGTGTCCAGGGATGATGGAAAAAGCAATGCTCCGAGTTGCGCAGCCGTGCCGCCCGGCATTGTTGTCCGTCTTTCCGGCGCCTTTGACAACGCTTCTCCGGCGACGGTACTTTCTTGCTCCTCATCTTTTCCTCCAACCTATTGAAAATTCAACTACTTGTCCTGAGCGAAGCCGAAGGGCTTCCAAAGCAAAACCCGCGAAGGGAGGGGGG
>JALLOH010000119.1 GCA_027717655.1 Acidobacteriia bacterium AH_259_A11_L15 | reverse complement strand
TCCCAGGTCTGGCTGGGCTCCGATCAGCACCATCGGCACCCCGGCCAGAACGGCCCCATAAAGTCTGGCGACGAGCACCTTCCGGAAGAACCCCGCCAAGAAAGCGGCGAGTCAAACTCCCCCCCGCTCAGCTCAGGGGAGCCGGGAAAACCCGGGCAGACACCCGAGCGGGTGCAACCCAGCGGGAGTGAGCCCGAACCGGAGCCAGCGCCCCTCGCGGAACCCGCCGGAGAGACTCCCCCGGGCGAAGTCAAAGCGGCTTCGCCCGCCGCCCAAGAAAGCGATCCCGAAGTTTCGACCCTGGCCGAGATCGAGCGGGGGCACCGCTCCGAAAATCGGGTGGGGCTGCCGCCTTCCGTGCAGGAACGGGTGGCCGGAGGCGTGGAATGGGAGCGCTCGCGCGGGCGCGGGCGCGGGCCCGGGCCCCGCGGCCGCCAGCGCCACCGCCATCGCGGTGGCCGCCGTCGCCGGGAGGAGCCTCGCCGGCCGGGCCTCCGCCGCTTGCATGCCCGTCCCAGCCGCGGCCAGCCCGCCATCGCGCGCCTCCTCAAGTCCGGCCAGGAGATCATCGTTCAGATCGCCAAGGAGCAGATGGGCAAGAAGGGCGCCCGCATCACCTCGCACGTCTCCCTGCCGGGGCGCTTCCTGGTCTACATGCCCACCATCGACCACGTGGGGGTGTCGCGCAAGATCGGCACGGCGGAGGAGCGAGCGCGTTTGCGCCGGCTGCTCCACGAGTTGAAAGGCAACATCACCGGCGGCTTCGTCGTCCGCACCGCGGCCACCGGCTGCTCGGAGGACGACCTGCGCGAGGACATCGACTACCTGGTCAAGCTCTGGCACGACATCCGGGTGACCGCCGAGGAGCGTCCCGCCCCCGCCCTCCTCCACCGCGACCTCGACCTGGTCGAGCGCATGCTGCGCGACCACCTGACCCAGGACTACGAAGGCGTCTGGATCGACAGCGAAGAAGAGTACGCCAAGGTGGTCGAGTTTGTCGGCCGCTTCCAGTCCGGGCTGGCCGGCCGCCTCAAGCTCTACACCAAGGAGGTGCCCATCTTCGAGGAGATGGGCGTGCAGCGGGAGATCGACCGCGCGCTGCAGGCCAAGGTGTGGCTGAAGTCGGGCGGCTACATCGTCATCAACCACACCGAAGCCCTGGTCGCCATCGACGTCAACACCGGCAAGTTCGTGGGCAAGGGCTCCACCCGCCTGGAAGACACCATCGTCAAGACCAACCTGGAAGCGGTGCAGGAGATCGTGCGCCAGATCCGCTTGCGCGACCTGGGCGGCATCATCGTCATCGACTTCATCGATATGGAGGACCGGCGCAACCGCCAGCGGGTGATGCGCGCCCTGGAAGACGCCCTGCGGGTCGACCGCTCTCCCTCCAAGGTGCTGCCGTTCAACGAATTCGGCCTGGTGGCTATCACCCGCAAGCGCAGCCGCCAGTCGCTGGAGCGCCTCTTGTGCCAGCCCTGCATCTACTGCGGCGGCACCGGCATGGTGAAGTCGCTGCCCACTCTCTGCTACGAGATCCAGAACGAGGCTCGCAAGATGGCCACCACCATGGACGCCCCCGAGCTCACCATCCGCGCCAACCCGGAAATCGTCAAGGCCCTCAAGGGGCGCGAGGCCGGCCTGGTGCGCGAGCTCGAGGAGCAGACCGGCAAGAACATCATCCTCCAGCCCGACACCACCCTCCACTTCGAGCAGTACACCATTTACTAGAGCCGCCAAGAAAGGTAGCGCGGGTTCCCTTCAAGGGTACCCGCGGTCTGTCCAGAATAAACCGCAGGAAGGCCTACGGCCATCCTGCGCTACCTTTCTAAGCTGGTTACCGGAAGCTAGCGGGATAACCGGTCGCGGGGCACGGGTCGCTGATTACTCGGCGGGGTTTTCCAGGATGTAGATGTCGCCGGCCTTATCGTTGCGGGTGAAGAGAATCTTCCTGCCATCGGCGGTCACCACGGGATAGTCAAGCATGATGCTGAACGAGCGAAATTCCGTGACCGGTTTGGGTTCACTTGTCCCGAGCGGAGTCGAGGGGCCGCCCTCCCGGGGCACCACGTAGATATCCTGGTGATTGCGGATGAAATAAATCAAGCGGCTGTCGGCCGACCAGGTGGGATGGGAATCCTCGCTCTCGGCGAAGGTCAACTGGCGGGCCTCACCCCCGGCCAGCGGCACCACCCAGATCTTGCGCTGGTTCCCCACCTGGACGTGAAACGCCACCCATTGCCCGTCGGGCGAACAGGCTGGGTCCTGGGCCAATCCTTGGGAAACGCTGGCCAGCACCTCTTCCTTGCCGGATGCCAGCTCCACCCGCCGGATTTGCGCTTCTATTCGGCCTCGGCCCGGGCCTCTGGGCAGGCATCACGCTGACCCCAGATACGGCTCCGGCAGAGCCGCCTGCCATGGGCAGCCCCTCTAAGCCGTCCACTAGGAGGAAGCCGCGGATTTCAGCTATGGTTTGCCACAGTCTCTCCAGGGCTGCGACATAGTCCACCTGCAACTGGAAATAGGTTCGTTGGGCGATCAGCACTTGCGGGTAGGCGGCCGCCATCTGCTGGAAACTCGACAAGTAGAGGTCATAGGCGCGTTGGGCGCGGGGGAGGACCTCATTTTGATACCTGCGGACAAGACTCCAAGCATCCTGGTACTCCCGGAAGGCGACCGCCAGGCGCGCCCGCAAAGAGAGCTTGACTCGCTCGACTTCGAGTTGGGCGCGCTCCAACTCCGCCCGTGCTGCCTCTACGTTGCCCTGGTTGCGGTCAAAGATGGGTATCTGCACGCC
>JALLOH010000118.1 GCA_027717655.1 Acidobacteriia bacterium AH_259_A11_L15 | reverse complement strand
CTGGTAGCGGTCGCGGTCGGCGAAGAAGTCAATCACGAACGTGCGGGCCGCTGGCGGCGGTACGGCTCGAGAACGTAGAGGTCGCCGAGCAGCCCTTTCTGTTCCTCGACCACGTAGAAGCAATAGCCCGCCACCCGGCCGGCCACCAGAGCGACGCTGCCCAGCAGGGTGCGGGCGTCGAGGTGCTTGGCGATCATCTCGGCGGACGGGCGGTAGTCCCAGAAGAGTTCAGTCAGCCAGGTACGTTGCTGCTCTTCGAGCAGCGGGGCCAGGTCGCGGGCGCGCAAACGCCGGAGGTCGACAATCTCCACCGGGGCGAGCT
The DNA here is from genome assembly GCA_027717655.1 of Acidobacteriia bacterium AH_259_A11_L15. GTDB lineage: Bacteria > Acidobacteriota > Terriglobia > Acidiferrales > 2-02-FULL-67-57 > 2-02-FULL-67-57. Next base: position 2,493 of record JALLOH010000118.1, on the reverse strand, counting down.
GTGGAGCGACTGCCATGGGCGCGGACCGTGGCGGCGATTATACCACCGCCCGCACTTCTACTTGCGGTCTGCGTTGAGATTCTTGGCTTCGCTCAGAGTTGCACCTGCTATGCTACGCCGCCGATAAAGGAGGAAACCGTTATGGCCGATGAATTCTACCCGGCGGAAATTCTTGCCCTGCCGGAGGCTGACATTCCCTTCGAGGGGGTGCGGGGACGGTTGTTGCAGGGGGAGAAGGGCTCGGTGGTGTTTTTCGATATCGCACCCATCGGGGCGGTGCCGGCACACGCCCACGGGGCGCAGTGGGGCATGGTGCTGGAGGGGGAGATGGAGCTGACCCTCGGGGGGAAGACGCGCACCTACCGCCGGGGCGACCGCTACTACATTCCGGCCGGGGTGGAGCATTCCGCCCACTTCAAGACCCGCACGTTCGTGATTGACTTCTTCGCCGACCGCGACCGCTACCAGCCCAAGCAAGGCCGCTAGGGCGGACATTCTTGCTTGCCCTGCCTGCCCTGAGCGCAGTCGAAGGGAGCCCGGCCGAAGGGTCTGCCTGGGGCCGGCGGCCCGCCGGGGCTTAGCGGCGGCAACTGAAGACGAACGCCGGGGGCAGGTTGCGCCAAACGAGTTCGCGGGAGATGCGCGAGAAGTAACGTCGCAGCAAGCCCTGGGCGGTGAAGCGCTCCAGACGGCCGTCGGTCAGTTGCAGGAAGGCCAGCAGTCCGTGCAGGTACTGGTACTGGGTGAAGACCGCCTCGGGCGCCAGGAACTCCACCAGACCGCCCAGGATAGCTTCGCGCTGCTGCGGAGACATCAGCGTCAGCCCCAGCGAGGAGACGGCGGCTTCCACCTGACGGAGGCCGCGCGCCGCCAACTCTTCTTTCACCCGCTCGGCCCCGGCGGGCACCACCACCAAGCGCGGGTCAGCGAAGGTTTCCTCCAGGTAGGCGCAGAAGCGTGGGTTGATCTCGAAGGCGATGAGGGTGGCCTCGGCCGGCAGGAGGTCGAGCAGGGCGCGGGTGATGGCGCCGGTCCCGGGACCGAACTCGACCACCGTGCGCGCGGCTTCCAGCGGCAGCGGGCCCAGCATGGCCCGGGCGAGGTAGCGCGAGCTCGGAACCAGAGCGGAGGTGCTCTGGAGGTGGTTTACCGCTTCCTCGGAGAAGGTCTTCAGCTCGCGCGATTCCGGCATCTTCCCCCTAACTCTGCTCTGGCAGCCAGCGCCCCTCGGGAGCCAAGGATGGCAGGCAAAATATCACAAACGCCCCTGCGGGAGCGAGCCCCGGCGCGGGCGGGCCGGGTGCGAGGCCCCCAAAGCCAAGCGAGTCCACCGGCGACGGGGTCCGCTTCTCCCCCGGAAGCCCCGGCGGGCTCCTGTGCGTCTCCGGGAAAGAGGGAGTCGAAGCGGACTCTACTTCCCCGGTTGTGATAGGATGGCGTAGGTCTAGCTTTGCGGAGGGTCCCTATCGCCTGTGGTAGCTCCCCGATACGCGCGCCGACGGGAGCGGGGTCTGCTGGTGACCCTGAGCCACCTGCTCAATGAGCTTCGCTACCCGACCACGCCCCGGGCCAAGATCAGCGTCGGAGTCCTGGCGGCGCTGCTGTTTTTGTTTCTCTGCCTGTTGGTGGTGGGCGGCTTTCTGCTGTCGGGGGCGCTGGTGCCGCGGCAGGCGGGGGAAAGCATCGATCCCGCCAGCCTGCTGATCAACGTCGAGGTGGTGGAGTTCACCACCCCGGAGGGGAAGACGCTCAAGGGTTGGTTCTTTCCCGGCTCCCGGGGGGGGCCGGCGGTGATTCTTTGCCACGGCTACCGCTCCAGCCGCTTAGACATTCTCACCCTGGCCACCACGCTCCAGCATCATCGCTACAACGTCTTCACCTTCAACTTCGCCGGCCATGGGGACAGCCCGGTGGGCTACACCACCTTGGGCTACAAGGAAACCGAGGAATTGCTGGCTGCCCTGGAGGTGCTGGCGGCGCGGGACGACATCGATCGCGAGCGCATCGGCCTCTGGGGTTACAGCCTGGGCGGCTACGCCGTCCTCAACGCCGCCCCCCGGTTCCCGGCGGTGAAGGCGGTGGCGGTGGATTCCGTCTATCTGCGGCCGTTGCAAATGCTGGAGTTGGACCGGAACCGCGCCGGCGTGGGCCACATTCCCGTGCTCAGCTCCGTCACCCTGCTGGAGTTTTACTTCCTCTCCTGGTTCTGGGGCAACCCGGGTTCGCTGCTCGAGTCGGTCGCCGACACCGCCGGCCTGCCCAAGCTCTTCATCACCGGCAACGACGCCCCTCAACTGGCGGAGATGACCCGCGATGTGTTCGCCTCCGCCCCCGGCCCTAAAGAGCTCAAGGAGATGTCGGGCACCAACATGGCCTCGCTGCTGGAAGACCAACGGCGCGACTACGAGAACCTGGTGGTCAACTTCTTTCTGCGCTACCTGCCCCTGGTCGAGACCTGAGGCGGAGGGGCCTCGCCGGCCGCGGGTTGGCTTC
>JALLOH010000117.1 GCA_027717655.1 Acidobacteriia bacterium AH_259_A11_L15 | reverse complement strand
CTTCTTGCCTTTGGTTGCCTCCGCCGGAAGGATCTCGCCCAGCACCTCGCTGGCCACACCTTTGGAAAAGTAGATTCCTCGCTGCGCCCTTCGGCTTCGCTCAGGGCAGGCTCGGGATGACAGAAGGGGTAGTGCGAGGGCTGGAGCGGCATTTAGGCAGGGGATTAACCCCTGCCCTACACTCTCTGGTGTCATTCTGAGCCCCGAAGGTTCGGGGCGAAGAATCTCAGCGGCGCGGATGATGCGCAGCGGAGATGCTTCGCTTGCGCTCAGCAGGACGGGATGGCGGATTGCAAAGCCGGAGGACTCTGCCCGAGGATTTCGCTTCGGCTCGGGGGAATGTTATAGTCCTACCAGGTTGAGAAAGGTTCGAGGTTTCTCATGAGCGGGCGGAAACGCGCTACCGAAAATCAAGTCACCGACCCGCGGCCCGGGTCGGGCAAGCTGGAGGAGCTGGAGCGACGGGACCAGGCCGCCGCGGAAGGCGGCGGGGCGGAGCGGCGCCAGAAGCAGCACGCGGCGGGGAAGCTGAGCGCGCGGGAGCGCATCGAGCTGTTGCTCGACCCGGAGACGTTTGAGGAGCTGGACAGGTTGGTGGTGCACCGCTGCGAGGAGTTCGGGATGGCGAAGCAGCGGATCGCGAGCGACGGGATCGTCTCGGGCTACGGGCGGATTGACGGGCGGCTGGTTTACGTCTTCGCGCAGGACTTCACCGTGTTCGGGGGCTCGCTGAGCGAGGCGAACGCGGAGAAAATCTGCAAGGTGATGGACCTGGCGATGAAAAACGGGGCGCCGGTAATCGGGTTGAACGACTCGGGCGGGGCGCGCATCCAGGAAGGGGTGATGTCGCTGAAGGGCTACGCGGATGTCTTCCTGCGCAACACGCTGGCCAGCGGGGTGATTCCGCAAATCTCGGCCATCATGGGGCCGTGCGCGGGCGGAGCGGTCTATTCGCCCGCCATCACGGATTTCGTCTTCATGACCAAGGACACCAGCTACATGTTCGTCACCGGACCGGACGTGATTCGGTCGGTGACCCACGAGGAGGTAACCAAGGAGGGCCTGGGCGGGTCGCGGACCCACAGTACGACGAGCGGGGTGGCGCACTTCGTGGCCGCCGACGACCAGGAGTGCCTGGCGATGATCCGGGAGCTGTTGTCGTTTCTTCCGGGGAACAACCTGGACGACCCGCCCCGGCGGGCGACCAGCGACCCGTGGGACCGGGCCGAGGAGCGCTTGAACCATTTGATCCCTGCCGAGCCGATGCAGCCCTACGACATCAAAGACATCATCCGGCTGGTGGTGGACGAGGGCTACTTCTTCGAAGTGCAGGAGCATTACGCCAAGAATTTGGTGGTGGGGTTCGCGCGGTTGGCGGGCCAGCCGGTGGGGATGGTGGCCAACCAACCGGCGGTGCTCGCCGGGGTGCTGGACATCAACGCTTCGGACAAGGGGGCGCGCTTCGTGCGCTTCTGCGACTGCTTCAACATCCCGCTGATTACGTTCGAGGACGTGCCGGGGTTCCTGCCGGGGACGCAGCAGGAGTTCGGCGGGATTATCCGGCACGGGGCGAAGCTCCTCTATGCCTTCGCCGAGGCCACGGTGCCGAAGATTACCGTCATTACGCGCAAGGCCTATGGGGGCGCCTATTGCGTGATGGCGTCGAAGCACATCCGCACCGACGTCAACTACGCTTACCCGACCGCCGAAATTGCGGTGATGGGGCCGGAGGGGGCGGTGAATATCGTCCACCGGCGCGAGCTGGCCGCGGCGAAGGATGCGGACGCCGAGCGTGCCCGGCAGGTGGCGGACTTCCGGGAACGCTACGCCAATCCTTGGATCGCCGCTGAGCGGGGCTGGATTGATGCGGTCATCGAGCCGCGGTTGACCCGGCCCAAGCTCATCGCCGCCCTGCAAATGCTGGCCAACAAACGAGATACCAACCCGCCCAAGAAGCACGGCAACATGCCGCTGTGACTTCTGAAGAACTACAAAGCTCTGCTGAGTCGTTGGCAAATTCTGGGATTTATGTCAGCGGTGCTCTGCTTGCATCAGAAACAGACTTGGCTGGAAAACTCATATTGAATGCTTGCATGGTTGGAATTCCGAGGGCTCATTTCCGGGAACTTCACTTGCGCTACAGAGCTGTTCCAGAAATCTACGTCGAGAGACGTACATTCGACTTGTTTTGTCCCCCCAAGCCGTACCTGGCTAAACTCGCTGATGAGCTTGGGAAAGACATTGAAATCGATCTATTTTTCGAAGCGTTGGGCTGTTATCTAGAGCTCAACGAGCAGCAGCTTGAAACTCTTAACAAAAGCTTAACTTTACCGGTTGATCGGCCTGTCGATGCGCGGTTCCCCGGCGTTGTCCTTATGTGTTGGGATCGGATCAATGGGGCTTCCCGAAGACTAGGTGAAGGTGGGGAGCACTATCTTCTCTATGCGGTGGCGTTTCACGAGCATTCCCACGCAGCTCGCGCTGCTAGGTTACTAAAACATAGCTCGGCCCGCGTTTTGCAAGCTGAGGAAACCGTAGCGCAGTGGGAAACTTATATGTTCCTCAGTAGTCGAAACGAGGACGCAGCACTTGAAGCTATGAGGAAACTAATGGAACACCAGCCGCTTTGTTACCGGATTCGAATTTAGTAGCGGAGTCTGGCAGATGTTACTTCGCCCGTTCGGGCTGCGCAACCCCGCCTTCGCCTCGGTGAGGCTTCGCGGGGCAGGCGGCCTGCGGCAGCAAGGTAGATTGTTTTTTTTGGGACCCTTTTCGGCACGGCTAAAGCCGTGCCCTTCCGGGGACCCCACAATTTGGGGTTTGGGTTTG
>JALLOH010000116.1 GCA_027717655.1 Acidobacteriia bacterium AH_259_A11_L15 | reverse complement strand
AACCGGCGCCGCCATCCTCGGCCTGCCCGCCGGCGGTGGTCTGGAGGACGCTGGTGACCGAGATGTCGATGGTGCGGGAAATCATCCTGCGGGCGTTGTCCACCACCACCATGGTGCCGTCGTCGAGATAGGCGACGCCCTGGTTCAGCTCCTTGCCTTCCTTGAGGATAAAAACCCGCATGGCCTCGCCGGGGAGCACGACCGGCTTCAAGGCGTTGGCCAGCTCGTTGATGTTCAGAACTTCGATGTCCTGGAGCTGGGCGACCTTATTGAGGTTGAAGTCGTTGGTGACGATCTTGGCGTCGTAGCGCTTGGCCAGCTCGATCAGCTTTTGGTCAACGTCACGGAGATGGGGAAAGTCGTCGTCGACCACCTGGGTTTGGAGGTGGGGGCTCTTCTGGATGCGGTAGAGGATGTCCAGGCCGCGGCGGCCGCGGTTGCGCTTCAAGGAGTCGGAGGAGTCGGCCACCAGTTGCAACTCGCGCAGCATGAACTGGGGAAGGAGCAGGATGCCCTCGACGAAGCCGGCTTCGGCAATGTCGGCCAGGCGACCGTCGATGATGACGCTGGTGTCGACCACTTTGTAGACCCGGTGCGGGCTTTTCTCCGCCCCGAACAGCCCCCCCATGGCCTGGAGGTTGAGCAGGTCGCCCTTGGTGGCCCCGATGACCATACCCAGGTAGGCCATCATCATTACCAGGATCGCCTGCAGGAAGGAGAGGCTTTTGGGCTCGATGTCGGTACTGCCGATCACCAAGGCCATCAGGTAGGCGCAGAGGATGCCGGCGATGGCCCCCACCACCGCCCCGATGAGCCGCTTGAGGCTGGAGTGCCGCAACCGCATCTCCAGAACCACCCCAGCCAGCCCGAACACCACCCCGAAGAGTACCGCTCGGAAGGTGTGAAGGCCGAACGGCCGGAAGTGGTAGGCGGCTACCGCCGCCAGCAGAACAAAGCTGATGCGGAAGACCGCCAGGTCCAGCCAGCCCCACTTTTCCGGCGACACGGGGAGTACGTGGCTCGAGGAACCCGAAGGGGGAATCAACCGAGCCCGGCTGGGATGCGCCTGAGAATGATGGCGTTCCCGCTGCGGATTTTCTTGCCCCTGGCGATTCAGAAGTGCCTCCCCGTATGACTGCGTATATGAAGAGGAAGCGACTATACACCCGCGGGAGACCCTCCGCAAGGAGAAAGGCCCCCTCCGGGAAGGCCCCTGTCACGCCTGACATGGCCGGGGTCAGGCCTGACACCAAAAGGGGTAGGGTGGGGACAGCCGGGCAGCCCCGGGCGGCGCTCCTAGCGCAACTCTGGGGGATTGCGCTGCTGGGCAGGTCGGGTGTACGCTCCGCCCGCCGGAGAGCCCAACGGGCAGCCTCACTCGCCTAGCCAGCCCGGACCAGGAGAACCCTAGTCGCAGTAGATGCGGGGGACGCGCTTGCCCAGGCCGGAGAGAACTTCCGAGGCCACCGTGCCCAGGGCGCGGGCGGGCTCGGTGGGGGGAATGGAAGCGTTGCCGTTCGAGCCGATGAGGACGGCGTCGTCGCCCGGCTGGGCCTGGGGGACGTCGGTGACGTCGGCCAGGGTCAAGTCCATCCCGATGGTGCCCACGGTGGGGGCGTAGAAGCCGCGAATGATGGCGCGGCAGCGGCCGCTCAAGCCGCGGCGCCAGCCGTCGCCGTAGCCGATGCGCAGGACGGCGATGCGGGAGGGACGCCGCGTAACGAAGTTGGCCCCGTAACCCAGGGGCGCCTGGGCCGGGTAGTCGCGCACCAGGTAGACGCGGGCTTTCAGGGTCAGCACCGGCTTGACCGGCAGCCTTTGAGCGAACTCGGCGCTGCGGTCCTGCCCGGCAGGGAAGTTGAAGAAAGAAAGGTACCCGTAGAGCAAGGAGCCCGGGCGCACCATCGTCCCCCAGGTTTCCGGCCGGGCCACGATGGCGCCGGTGTTGGCCAGGTGGATGAGGGGGGGGCGGAAGCCGCGGGTCGCGAACTGCTCGCGCGCTTTTTCGAAGCGGGCGAGCTGGTCGGCGGTTTGATTGGAGGTGAAATCTTCGGAAGAAGCAAAGTGGGTGTAGAGCCCTTCCAGCTCCAAGGCGGGGCTGGCCCCCAGGGCGTCGAGCAGGCGCGGGATGTCCTGGCAAGGGACGCCGAGCCGGCCCATCCCGGTGTCGAGCTTCACGTGACATCGCAGGCGGCGGCCGACAGCCTGAGCGGCCTTCTCCAGACGCTCGACCTGGTCTACAGCGGTAATGCCCGGGGTGATGTCGTGCTCGAGCAGGCCCTTTTCTTCTCCGGGGAAGAAACCGGTGAGGCAAAGGATGGGAGTGCGGACGCCCGCCTGGCGGATTTCAATCCCTTCGGCGGCCGCGGCCACGCCCAGCATATCGACGCCGGCCTGTTCCAGGGCCCGGGCCACCGGGACAGCCCCATGGCCGTAAGCGTCGGCCTTGACCACGGCCAGGATTTTCCGCTCCGGGTCGCCCTGACGGTTCGTCTTTCGCTCACCGTGCTGAGCGGGAGTCGAAGCAGGGACTCGAAGGGCGACGTGGCGGCGGATGAGGGCGAGGTTTTCTTTCAGTTGTGGGAGCGAGATTTCCGCCCAGCAGGAGTGCGAATTCATCGAGTCCCGTTGTCCTCGTTTACCCGCCGAAGCCCCGTTCCTTCGGGGCGTAGGCGGGCCGACCCTTCGTCCCTAACCCAAAAGCCGCTCACTTTTCCGACGCGCCCAACCCCTGAAAAGGATGTCTACCCGCCGAAGCGAAAAACGCATGGGCAGCACACGCCGGCGCACCAACGCATCCTTTTTACCGCGAATGCGCTGGAAGCGCAACGCATGGAGCCAATTCCCCCAGGCAGGAGCCCCTCGACTGGGCTCGGGGCAGGCCTGGGGGAATTGGCTC
>JALLOH010000115.1 GCA_027717655.1 Acidobacteriia bacterium AH_259_A11_L15 | reverse complement strand
GGGGTGATGAACGTCATCCGGGAGGCCTTCATCGAGGCTCGGGAATACCAGCGGGAATGGCAGGAGTACGAGCGGCGAAAGGCGGCCGGCGAGGAGAACCTGGTGCCGCCCCGGCGCGACCTGAAGCTGGAGCCGCTGGTGGAAATCCTGGAAGGGAAGCGGATGGTGCACGCCCACAGCTACCGGGCCGATGAAATCCTGCAGTTGATGCGCCTGGCGGAGGAGTTCAGCTTCCAAATCGCCGCCTTCCAGCACGTGCTGGAGGGCTACAAGGTGGCCGACGAGATTGCCGCCCACGGCGCCGGCGCCTCCACCTTCTCCGACTGGTGGGCCTATAAGGTCGAAGCCTACGACGCCATCCCCTACAACGCCGCCATCATGACCCGCCGGGGCGTGATCGTCTCGCTCAACTCCGACAGCCCGGAGGAAGCCCGCCACCTGAACCAGGAAGCGGCCAAGACCATGAAATGGGGCGGGCTGACCGAGAACGAAGCCCTGCGGCTGGTAACCCTGAACCCGGCCATCCAGCTCCGGGTGGACGACCGGGTGGGCTCGATCGAAGTGGGCAAGGACGCCGACCTGGCCCTCTTCGACCACCACCCCTTGAGCATCTTCGCCGTCTGCCAGATGGTGCTGATCGACGGCCAGGTCTACTTCGACCGCCAGCAGGACCTAGCGCGCCGCCAAGAGATCGAACAAGAAAAGCAAGAGCTCGAAGAGGAACTCGAAGGGAAGGAAGAAGAAGAGGAAGAACAGGAAGAAGAGGAACCTGAGGAGGAAGAACCCGAAGAGGAAGAGCCGTCGCGGGTGACTGCCGGTGGCCGGGAGGTGGCGCGATGAAGTCGACCCCGTATCTGCGAGCGAACCTCATCCTGGCCCTGGGGCTGGTGGTGCTGTGCGCCGGGCCGCTGGCCGCCCAAGGGGGCGCGCCGGTAATCGTGCTCCAGGGCGGCACCGTGCACACCCTGGCCGGCCCGCCCATCGAGAACGGCACCGTCATCATTCGCGGCGGGCGCATCGCCGCCGTGGGCGCCAACCTTGAAATCCCCGACGACGCCACCGAGGTGATCAACGTTGCCGGGCTAGATGTCTACCCCGGCCTGTTCGATTCCCTCAGCCGCCTGGGGCTCACCGAAATTGGAGCCGTGTCAGCCACCGGCGACACAACTGAGTTGGGGAACTACAACCCCGAACTCCGCGCGGCCACCGCCATCCACCCGGCCAGCGAGCACATCCCCGTGGCGCGCGCCAACGGCGTCACCCACGCGGTCGCGGCCCCGGGCTCGGGCGGCATCAGCTTCTTCGGCTTCGGCGGCTTTGGCGGCGGGGTGATGCCCGGCCAAGCCTCCCTGGTTCACCTTTCCGGCTGGACCGTCGAGCAAATGCTCATCCAGCCCTCGGTGGGCCTGGTGCTGAACTGGCCCACCATCCAGACGCTCACCTTCGACTTCTCCACCTTCAGCATCAAGGAAAAGCCTTTCACCCAGGCCAAGAAGGAGTACGAAGAAAGAGTCGCCGAGCTGGAGGAGTGGATCGAAGCCGCCCAGCACTACGCTCAGGCCCTCGAGCAAGGCTCCGCGGAGAACTTCCAGCGCGATCTCAAGCTCGAGGCCCTGGTCCCCGTCGTCCGCGGCCAACTCCCCGTGCTGTTGATGGCGAATCTCGAGCGCGACATCCACAACGGCCTCGAGTTCTGCGAGAAGCACGGCCTCAAAGTCATCCTCTTCGGCGGCGCTGAGGCCTGGAAGGTGAAAGAAATGCTGGCGGAGAAGGGCATCCCCGTCGTCCTCCGCCCCACCCAGGCCATGCCCGGCCAGGAAGACGAGCCTTACGACCAGCCCTTCGCCAATCCCGGCGAGCTGCACGCCGCCGGCGTCACATTCGCTTTCGCCACCTTCAGCTCCTCCAACTCCCGCCTCCTGCCCTACCAGGCCGCCATGGCCGTCCCCTACGGCCTGCCCCGCGAGGAGGCCCTGCGCGCCGTCACCCTCAACCCCGCCGAAATCTTCGGCGTGGCCGACCAATTCGGCACCATCAAGGAGGGGAAGGTCGCCAACCTGATCGTCACCGACGGTGACCCGCTGGAGATTCCCACCGAGGTGCGCTACCTGATCATCCAGGGGAAAATCACCAGCACCGACAACAAACACAAGGAACTCTACGAGAGATACATGGCTCGGCCGTAATCCAGCCGGCGGGCAGCACCGACAACCCTTCGCCCCGCGCGGCGGGCCTCAGGGCAAGCAAGCACCGCCAGCTCTTCGAAACCTATAGCAACCGCCCCTAACCACACTTGTCATTCCGAGCGGAGCCCCGAAACTTCGGGGCGCAGCCAGGAATCTGCTGCTCATGCACCTCTACGGGGAGAAAAGCAGATTCCTCCCCCGCGGGGCGGGGTCGGGATGACAACGTAGGGCAGGGGTTTACTTGCGGTGCCTGCCCTGTCGGAGCGCAGCGGAGACCCCGAGCTTGCCGAGGGGAGCGGAGCCGAAGGGAGCGAAGTCGAACCATCCCCTCCCGTCACCCATTCCCCCATTCAACCAATCAACGATTCAACTAGTTTTCCGGGAAGTTCAGGCGGCGCAGCAGGTCCTGGAAGCGCGGGTCGTCGCGGAGGGGGTCAAAGACCGGGTCGACTTTGAGGAAGAGGATCTGCTCTGACCCGCGGTCCTCGTACCCGCGTTCCAGCCCAGTGAGCGCTTGCTCGTTCTGGCCCAGGCCGATGTAGATTACCGCAATAGCGCCCGGGTCAATGTACTGCTGGCTCGACAGTTCCCGCAATCGGCGAAGCAGCCTCTGAGCTTCGGCTTTCCGCCCGGATCGGGCGTAAATCCACCCGACGTATCCATAGGGGGAGGCGCCTTCCGGGAGTCCGCTGCCTTTTTCCACCGCCGCCAGAGCTTGTTCG
>JALLOH010000114.1 GCA_027717655.1 Acidobacteriia bacterium AH_259_A11_L15 | reverse complement strand
GGGGAGCTGGCGACCGGAGCTACCTCCACCTGCCCCAAGTGTAATTCTCACCGGTCCTGCGCGGGGGCTCGGAAACTATTATTTCGCCGCCCTGCCGCATGGGCACCACTAAAAAGAAACTGGCAGCTGTTCTAGCCCGCGCAGGAACAACCCCTTGCGCCAGTGGAGCGACTCCGGCGCCTCCGCCAGACGCAGATTGGGGAACCGACGGAATAACGTCGTTAAGGCGATCTGCCCCTCCAGACTTGCCAGGGACGCGCCCAAGCAGAAATGCGCCCCCTGCCCAAAAGCCAAGTGTTGGTTGGGCTCGCGCGTAAGGTCTAAGGTCTCTGGGTCGGGGAACTGGGATTCATCGTGGTTGGCCGAGCCAAGCACGGCCAGCACCAGCTCGCCGGGGGGAATGGTCACGGATCCAATCCTGACCTCCTCGCGCATAAGGCGTGGGGTGGAGATATCCAGGGGGCTGGTGTACCGCAGGAGTTCCTCGATGGCGGACTCGGCCAGTGCCGGGTTCTGCTCGAACCGGTTCCGCTGCTCAGGATCCTGGATCAGGGCCAGGGTTCCACTGGCAATCAGGCTGACGGTGCTTTCATAGCCGGCGACAAGGAGCAGGAAAACTATGGCCAGCAATTCATCTTCATTCAAGCGATCGCCCGCCTCCTCGGCCTGGACCAGCGCCGTAACCAAGTCATCCTGCGGCTCTGCGCGGCGCTGCGCGAACAGCTTTCGAAGGTAACGGAGGAAGAACCATATGTTTGGGAGGGCACGCAGGACATCGGTCGCGGAGCCGGAGGAGCTCTCAACAATGCTTCCCGTCCAGGACTGGAACCGGAGACGGTCCTGCGGCGGAATTCCCAGCAAGTCGGCGATAATCGTGACCGGGAACGGCAAGGCGTATCCCCGGACAAGCTCCATCCGACCGTTGGGCGCCGCGGCATCGAGCAGATCATCACACACGCTCTGAATCCGCTCGCGGAGTCGCTCGATCCGGCGCGGGGTGAACGCTTTCTGCACCAGGGTCCGCAAACGCGTGTGGTCGGGAGGGTCTCGGCTCACCATGTTACCCATGAGCGCCTTCGCGAAGCCCCAGCGAAGAAGCCACAGCATCTTTGGGGACCAGTCATTTGCGAACCGGTCATCCTTGAGTACGGTGAGCACGTCGCCATAGCGGGTCACCAGCCAGGCTGGCTGCCGGTGGGGGACCGGGACTGTGGTGCGGTATACGGGCGCTTCGGCGCGCAAACGAGCGTAGAACGGATACGGGTTGGCCTTGAATCGTGGACTGGCAAGATCAGGCGGTTTGATCTGGTCCACAGAGTTCACTTATCGGTGAGGGCTTCGACGCCGGGGAGCTTGCGACCGCCGAGGAATTCGAGCGAGGCACCGCCGCCGGTGGAAATGTGGCTAATCTGCTCCGCCACCCCGGCCTTGTAGAGGGCAGCAATGGAGTCGCCGCCCCCCACGATGGAGGTGGCGCCCGAGTCGGCGATGGCGCGGGCCAGGACCATGGTGCCTTCCGCGAAGGGCTCGCACTCGAACACCCCCATGGGCCCGTTCCAGACGATGGTCTTGGCCCCCTGCAACGCCTGGCAAAAAGATTTTCGGCTCTGCGGTCCGATGTCGAGCCCCATCAGCTCGTCGGGGATTTCGTTCACGCCCACCGTGCGCGGGGCGGCACCGGGATCAATCTTCTCGGCCACCAGGTGGTCCTCCGGCAGCCGCACGTTCACCTGGCGGCTCGCCGCCTCTTCTAGCAGTTGCCGGGCCAGCTCCAGCTTGTCTTCTTCGACCAGCGACTTCCCCACCCGAATCCCCTGCGCCCGTAAGAAGCTGTAGGCCATCCCGCCGCCCAGAATCAGCGTGTCCACCAGCTTGAGCAGGTTCTGAATCAGTTCGATCTTGTCGGCCACCTTGGCGCCGCCCAGCACCGCCACGTAGGGATGCTCGGGGTTCTGGATGGCCTTGCCCAGGTAGTTGAGCTCCTTCTCCATGAGCAGTCCGGCGGCGGCTTTTTCCAGAACCTTGGTCACCCCCACCGTGGAGGCGTGGGCCCGGTGGGCGGAGCCGAAGGCGTCGTTGACGTAGAGCCGGCCGTGCCGGGCCAGCGCCCGAGAAAAGCCCGCGTCGTTCTTCTCTTCTTCGGGATGGAAGCGGAGGTTTTCCAGCAGCAGGACGTCGCCGTCCTTCAGCGCCTGGCTCTTTTTTTCGGCCTCCGCGCCGATGCAATCCTCGGCGAACTCGACGCGGGCTTTCAGCAGTTGCCCCAGGCGCTCGGCCGCCGGGCGCAGGCTCATCTCCGGCTTGCGCTTGCCCTTGGGCCGGCCCAGGTGGGAGGCCAGGACCAGGCGGGCGCCCTGGCGGCGGGCGAGCTCGAGGGTGGGGAGGGTGGCCCGGATGCGGGTGTCGTCGGCGACTTTGCCGCTTTCCAGGGGGACGTTGAAGTCCACGCGGAGGAAGACCTTCTTCCCCTGCAGGTTGAGAGCGCGAATAGAGAGTTTGGTCATTTGCAAAATCCCTTGCCCTCAGGGGCTAAAGCCCGGTGTCTTGGTGCAAAGCAAACAGCCGGGCTGAAGCCCGGCCCCGACGATGCGGCACCCTTGAGGTCGAGGTCGCGGATGGAAAGTTTCGGCATAGTTAGTAGTTAATCGTTATTCGTTGATTGGTTGAATAGGTCTTTCGCGAGTAGCCCAGCGGCAGGAGCCGCTGGGTTGAACCAAAATTGCCTTCGCTTGCCCCAGCGGCGGAAGCCGCTGGGCTGAACATTGAGGGGGAGGTCGCGGATGGAGAGCTTGGCCATTCGTTGAGCCAGTGGCGGCGTAAAGCCAGTGGCGGCGTAAAGCCGCCTCTACCGCTGGGCCATCAGCTTGATGAGGTCGACGCAGCGGACCGAGTAGGCCCACTCATTGTCGTACCAGGCCAGGACCTTGACGCAGTTTTCGCACACCACGCGGGTGAAGGG
>JALLOH010000113.1 GCA_027717655.1 Acidobacteriia bacterium AH_259_A11_L15 | reverse complement strand
AAACTCCCCCGGCGGAAACCGCCGCCACTTCCACCCCCCAACCGCCTGCCACTCCCCAGCCCACCAGCGAGGGCAACCACACGCTGACGCGCGTCCTGGGCTTGAAAGTCGGGCGCATCGTCATCGACCCCGGCCACGGCGGCCACGACACCGGCACCATCGGCCCCACCGGCCTGATGGAGAAAAAGCTCACCCTGGATGTCGCTCTCCGCCTGCAAAAACTCCTCGAAGAAGAGTTGGGCGCTGAGGTCATCCTCACCCGCGAGGACGATAGCTTCGTCCCCCTGGAAAACCGCATCGCCCTGGCCAACGAACAACAGGCCGACCTCTTCCTCTCCATCCACGCCAACTCCAGCCGCAACCGTGCGATCCGCGGGGTGGAATCCTTCGTCCTCAACGTTTCCAACGACCCCGAGGTCCTCGAACTGGCCGCGCGCGAAAATGCCCTGGCGCAGAAATCCATTCACGAGCTCCAGGACCTGGTGCGCCGCATCACCCGCAACGAAAAGCTCGCCGAATCCCGCGAGTTCGCCCTGGAAATTCAGCAGCATCTCCACGGCGAGCTCCGCCGGGTCGCCCGCCAAATCCGCAATCGCGGCGTCAAGCAAGCCCCCTTCGTGGTCCTCATCGGCGGCAATATGCCCTCCGTGCTCATCGAAATCTCCTTCCTCTCCAACCCTCAGGATGAGAAGTTCCTGAAGACGCCGGAGGGCCGGCAGCGGGTGGCCGAAGCCCTGCTGGCCGGGATGACCGAGTACCTGAAGAACCTGAACAGCGTCGCCTACGCCCGCACCGACGGCGACGCCGAGCCTGAAGAGTAAGCCCCCTCGCAATCCCCCCTGGTACCCCCCCCGCCGCTGTATTACTATTGGCCGGAGGCGCTATGGCGCACGCTAGCCGCGTTTATCTTGCTCTCCCCCTGCTCGCTCTGCTCGTAGCCAGCCCGGCCGCGGCCGACGAACCGCTTCTCCCCAGTCGCCTCGGCTCCTCGGAGCAGGTCGCCTGGGAGCAGGCCGACGCCCCCGAGCTGGAGCGCCTAGCGGGGCCCCTGGCTCCCCTGCTCCGCGAATACGGCGCCCGACGGGCCGAACAAGCCCTCTACCTGCAGGCGGCGACCCGTTCCCGGGTGACCGTCTGCGAAATGGTGGACCACAGCGCCGCCTACGGCGCTTTCACCGTCTTGCGGGCGGCGGGCGAACCCGTTTCCCTGGGCGAGGCCGGCGCCCGCCTGGATAACCGGCTGCTATTCTTTCAGGGGAATTATTTCGTCACCATCGAGGACTCCACCCAGGCGGCCCGCTGGCAGCCCCTGGCCGCCCACCTCGAAGAGCGCACCGGCAACCAGGCTTCCCTGCCCAATCTCCCGCTCTTTCTCCCCTCGGAAGGTCTCGTGCCCGCCTCCGACCGCTACTTGCTGGGCCCGCTGGCCCTGCAACGCGTGGCTCCGTTCGCTCCCGGCGATTGGGCTGGCTTCGCCTACGGAGCCGAAGCCGAGGCCGCCCGCTACCGCACCGGCGCCGGCAACGCCACCCTCATGCTCCTTAGCTACCCCACCCCCCAGATCGCCAGCGAGCGCCTGGAGGACTTCGAGCGCCTCTTCAATTTGAACGGCACCGGCGACCCCCGGCGCTCCCTCGCCTTCGCCAAACGCAAGGGAAGTCTGGTCATCTTTGTCGCCGGCATCGACTCCGGCTGGGCCGCCGCCGCCCTCATCGACCAGGTTCGCTACGAGATGACGGTTTCCTGGAGCGAGCCCTCCCCGGGGCGGCCCGAGCTCAATTGGCCCCACACCGTTGTCAACATTTTCACCGGGGCGGGCTTGTTCCTGCTCTTTGCCCTCGGCTCCGGGCTCCTTTTCGGCGCCGTACGGCTCATCGTCAAGCGCCTCTGGCCCGACAAGGTCTTCGACCGGCGCTCGGACACCGAAATCATCCAGCTCAAACTCGACCGTCGTCCATAACTTATTGAACGGAAAAGACTTAGCTGGAAAACCGCCCACACCCCCCAAGAACCCCGTCCCCAAGCCACTGAAAACAAATAAAATACAAATAATACTTCCCCCTAGTTTTCGCTTGACACCACCCCGCACCCCTTCTAGACTCCCGTGCTGCAAAGTGGTTGGCCCAACCGCGCACTGGGCCATACCTACTTTCCCCCAGAGGCTCCCCGGCAACGGGGAGCTTTTGGTTTTCTAGGGGCCCTAGGCCCTACTGGGCTACTGCCAAACCCCGAAGTCGTGCTAACTTAGTCGCAGGCCGGCGTAGCTCAGGGGTAGAGCAGCCGATTCGTAATCGGCAGGTCATCGGTTCAAATCCGATCGCCGGCTCCACGAATTTTCCTAACCGCTTCACCTTCAGTGTACTAGCTCCTCACGGTTTCCTGTTTGCGTAGCCAACTTGGGTTCATTACCTGCCAAATACCGTGCAAAACCGTGAAGCTAGGCGTAGGAAAGGCCATAGTAACCAACTCTAACTACGCCTATATTTACTGACTACCGTCCTAACTCTTTCGTATGCTTCGGGACTCAGTTTGGTTGGATTCTGTTTGTATTCGGGTGTCTCCATCCCAGCCTGCGCATGCCTCTGGGCATCCGACTCCTGACCCAGTTCCCTATAAATGGCCGAGAGATACGTGTGGGCATTCAGCACGTCGGGCCTGCTTGCCTTCGTAAGCTCCTCCTGGAAGTTCGTGATCGCTGCATTCACATCCCCGCGTGCCAACGCCATCTTCCCAAGCATAATGCGCGCTTCTCTGAGCCCCAGATCGAGACCGAGGGCCCTTTCTATCAGAGGCAGGGTCTCGTCCTGTGCAGATGAACCATCCCACTTGGAAACTGCTTCACGAAAAAGGATGCGTGCTTTGTCGCCTGGTGTCTCCTTTCCAGCCGTCAACATGTCTCGAACCGAGGCACTTGCATTCTCCCACCACCAGGGTGGACAGTTCTGTTTGATGAACGATACGAATTGCTCTGCCTGCCGCGGTGACAGAACGGTTTCGCCCCCCTGGTTCTTACAAAGATGGTGGACCCGGGGACTGGTAACAGACTGTGCCAGATGGAGTGTTCTAGGTTCGACCCGATTAAGGCCAGAGTAGCCCCCGCCAACGTTCCCTATTTCGCCTGTAACTAGAACGTAATCGCCTAGTTCGAGCGTTTCCAATTCAGTG
>JALLOH010000112.1 GCA_027717655.1 Acidobacteriia bacterium AH_259_A11_L15 | reverse complement strand
GGCGGCTTTCGAAGCGGACGCCATCCGAGATGAGAAGGTGAAGGTGCTACGCTCGGTGGCTCCCATCCGGCCCGAGCACGTGGTCCGGGGCCAATACAGTCGTGGCAAGCTCAACGGGAAAGAAGTCTCCGGCTACCGGGAGGAGCCCGGTGTGGCTCCTGACTCCCAGACGGAAACTTTTGTGGCGCTGCGGCTGGAGGTAGCCAACTGGCGCTGGCAGGGAGTGCCGTTTTATTTGCGGACGGGCAAACGGCTGCCCCGCCGGATGAGCCGAATCGCTGTCAACTTTCGGTGTGTCCCAGTGACTTTCTTTCAGCCTTTTGACTCGTGCAAGATCCACTCCAACGCCTTAGTAATCACGCTGCAGCCCGACGAGGGGTTCGATCTTCATTTCGAAGTGAAAACCCCCGGTCAGCCACTAACTTTGCAAACGCACCGCCTCCATTTCCGCTACCAGGAAGCCTTTGCTCCCCTTCCAGACGCTTACGAAACACTGCTGCTAGACGTGCTGGCTGGCGACCAGACACTCTTTGTGCGCGACGACGAAGTTGAAGCCTCTTGGCGGTTGTACACCCCGCTGCTCGAACACCAGATCCCTGTCCATCCTTATGCAGCTGGCAGCTGGGGCCCACTGAAGGCGGAACGGCTGCTTGCCAGAGGAGAGGAGCAGTGGAAGTTGCGGTAGGCGGCAATTGTTCGGCTCTATACAGATCTGGACGCGTTGAGCAAGGCAGCGGCTGAGGAGATCGCAAAGGTGTGTTGTATGGCGGGACACAGTCGCTTCCCCGGTCGCATAACAGTCAAGCGACACGGGCGTTGCTGATTTGCACCAGTTGGGGTTTGCCGCCCGCAGGGCCGAAGCTCAGCACATCCATAGGGCACACGGTGACGCAAACGCCGCAGCCGATGCAGGTGGAGTTGGCGTTGGTGATAGGCTCCTGCTTGAGGGCGAAGCTCATCACGTCAATGCCGACCAGGCAGTTGCGGGTGCATTCGGTGCAGGCGATGCACTTTTCATTGGAATTGATGCGGTAGCGGCTGATGCCCAGCTTCTGGTAGCCGTGGCTGAACAGCTCCATCATCTTGGCCAGCGGACACCAGTAGCGGCACCAGACTTTCCCGCCCAGGAAGGGATAGAGCGTCAGCGGCAGGATGCCCACCAGCCAGATGTCTGCGACGATGCGGTAGAGATAGACACCCCACCCGGCGGGATTCCGGAAGGCCTCCACCGCATCGCGGCCCAGCATCAGCCCGGTGATGGCGACGGCGGCGACGAACACCACCAGGTTCATCTTTTCCCAGCGCAGACTGGCCTTGCCTTTCGGTGCCAGGTGCCGCCAGCGGTCCCCTAGCGTCTCAGCCAAGCCACCGCAGCCGCACACCCACGAGCAGTAGCGCTTGCCGTGCCAGATGACTGCGATGGGGATGATGCCAAAGGCCAGCACCACGCCCCAGATGACCCAGAGTTGGTGAGGGTTATTGAAGAAGGTGTAGAAGAACAGCGGCCAGGCATAGACGATGCCGTAGGAGCGCCAGGCCTGCTCGGCGAACTGCGGGTCGTTGGCCAGCTTCGCACCCACCCACTGGTACTTGATCGCCCATTGGAAGAGAAACTCCGGCATCAGGAAGAAGAAAATCCACTGGAATCCCAGCAGGCTAGAGAAGCGCCAGATCTGGAATTTGTCCCGGCGGTCGAGCCCCCAGCGCTTTAGTGCCTGTATCCCGAAAAAGGTCATCACCACGGTGTAGAGCACCGAGTACCAGAACTGCACCGGGCGGTTGCCGAAGTCGAATAGGTCGTAGCCCCAGCCGGTGTAGGGCCAGAACTCCTGCCCCGCGCCGATCTTGATCCCGTAGAGCGAGTAGAAGCCGAAAAAGCCGACGCCCAGCCAGCTCCAACGCTCGCCGCGGACGGCGGTGGCCAGCAAAGCAGCGAAGGCGCCGGCTGCCACCACACCGCCGAGCCAGTTCGGCGCCTGCCGTACCAGCTCGACCGAAGCCTGGCCGCCCAGGACCCACAGTCCGAGGAAGGTCGCCAGCACCAGCGCCGCCGAGCGGGCCAGGCTGCCCGAAAATTCGTTCTCCAGCTTCAGTCCCAGGGATTTCAGGAAGTCGGTCGGCACCTCGGCCCCGACGAGCACGAAGGCGTGGTCGAAAGGAATTTTTTCGATGCTTTCCTTGCCATCTTTTTCGATTTTGAAGGTGGCTTCCTTCTCGCCGAACTCGCTGACTTGGGAGTTGAGGAGGGGTTTCACCCGCCCGCTGTCAATGGCCTCCTGGAGGCGGCGCCGGTTGCTCTGGAAGAGGCGGTAGAGCTGGTCGCCGCGGTAGCTGAGCGTGACTTGGTTGTGCTCGCTCAACGTGATGGCGGCTTCGGCCGCGCTGTTCCCGCCGCCCACCACCAGAATTTGCTCGTCGTGGTACTGTTTGGGGCTGTAGACGCGGTGATAGACTCGTTCCTGGTCCTCGCCCGGCACTTTGAGCTTGCGCGGGTTGCCGCGCAGCCCGGTGGCCAGAATGACGCGCCGGGCCTTGTAGTCCTGGCCTCGCTCGGTCTTGAGCGTAAAGCCGCCGGTTTTCTGCCGGGTCAAGGACTTGAGCCCTTCGCCGGTGCGCACATCCAGTTGGTTGTCGCGGATGATCTGGTGCCACCGCCCTAGCAGGTCTTCCTTGGTGGCGCCATCGAGCCAGAGTTTGCCCTTGGGCGGCCTGTCTTCCGGCTCGGCGTAAATCCACTTGCCCTCGGGGAAGTCTTCGATGGTGTTAGCGACCTTATTCTTCTCCAGGACCAGGCAGCGCAGGCCTTTGTCCTGAGCCGCCAGGGCCGCGTTCAGACCGGCAGCGCCGGTGCCGACCACAATGACATCGTAGGCATCGTGGTCGGGGGAGCGGGTGTCGGGTTGGCGAGCGATGTGCTCGATGACTTCGAAGCCCTGCTCCATCGCCTGCTTGATCACCGGTGCCCCGGTCAGGTCGCCAACCACGTAGAGCCCGCGCACGTTGGATTCGTGGTGGCCATCGACGACCGGCCGGCGGGTAGGCATGTTGGCGGTCTCGAAGATGCCTTCCAGCCAGCCTTGGAGTCTGCCTGGCATCGGTTCTTAGGTCTCCTAGTGGACGTGCCGCTGTTTGCGCCAGCGGGCGGCCTCGGATTCAAACGCCGGGTCCATCTCAGTGCTGCAGCCCAGGCAGTAGTGGCCGGCGGGATGGTTGTAGTAGCCGCAGTTGGGACACTCTTCGGAGTAATAGGTGAGCGGCACCTTCCGCAGGCCGCGGGGAATCCCGGCAGGAAACTGGGCCGCATCGCCCGGAGCGCGCGTCAGCAGAATCAGGTAGCCCACCGCGTTCAGAAACAGGCCCCCGAAGAACCACGGAATCGGCGGCAGCGCCTTGTGCACGGCTTCGTGTGCGCAGGCGCCGGCGAAGATTAACCCCACCAGGACGTAAAGGCCGAGGACGAACCAGCCCAGCGAGAGCGGCTGCCCGCTGGGCCCTTCCTCGCTGAAGAGGCCGCCGCG
>JALLOH010000111.1 GCA_027717655.1 Acidobacteriia bacterium AH_259_A11_L15 | reverse complement strand
ACCAGATACGCGCCAACGTGGTGCTACGCGACTCGCGCGGGGTGGACTACCGGCCGGTGGACCAGGTCCATCCGGACGCCATGATTCTGGCCTCGGTCATCCGCCCCATCCTGAGCAGTACCATCGGCCGGTTGGGCGAAAACATGGAAGTGATCTTTTTCGCTGCCCGCAACGAGCTGGGCCGACCGCTGGCCGATCCCACCCAGCCGGGTTTGTTTGCCATCGTGCTGCGCGACATCGCCGGGCCGGGCGAAAGCGTCTACGAATGGAGGCTCCCCCTCACCTCGCTGCTGCCGCCGGTCTACTGCCCGCAGGGCGGCGAGCGGGTGAAGGCGAACTGGAACTATTGTCCCTGGCACGGAGTCGAATTGCATGCAGGCGAAACCTCCACCCAGTAAGGACGCCCCATGACCACAGCCCAACGGGAGATTCTTCGCCGGGGGCGCCGGCAGGTCAAAGACTTTAACCGCCGCCGGCTGCAGGCGCTGCTCGAGCAATTCGCCCCCGGCTTCGTGGGTTTCTCCTCCACCCGCCACGCCCGCATCACCGGCCGCACCGCGCTGAAGAAGACCTTCCAGCACTACCTGCGACAATCGCCCCGCGTCCGCTACTCGATCGCTCAGCTTCGCGTGCAGGTGTTTGGGAGAACGGCGGTGGCCAGTTTCTACTGGACGGTGGCCCTGGGCCGCCGCAAGGTGCGCGGCCGCGGCACCCACGTCTTCGTCAAGAAAGCCAGGCGGTGGCAAATCCTCCATGAACATTTTTCCCGTGCCCACTAGTGGCACAGCCGCATGGCCGCGCCTGCTCCCGGGCAGCGGGAGGCATGTGCACTTCTCCCGCTGGCCCTGAGCAAAGTCAGAGGGCCGAAGGGCACCCACCGACCCAGGCAGAGAGAAAAGGGTAGCAACCAAGTGAGAAACGAGCGATGCAACTGACAATCCACGAACGGCAGGAAGGCGACGTAACCATCCTCGAGCCGGTGGGCCGGATCACCTTCGGGCCGGAACTGGAGGCGTTCCACGGCCGGGTGAAAAAACTGATCCGGGCAGGCAAGAAGAAGCTTGTGCTGCGCCTGGACAAGGTCAACCAAGTGGACAGCCTCGGCCTGGGGGCCATCATCGGCGCCATCAAGTCGGCCCGAGGCGTCGGGGGCAACCTGTGCCTGGTGCAACCCTCGCAGGCGCTTCAGAATGTGCTCGACCTGGTGGGCTTCGGGGGACGAACCGACATCCTGCCCATCTTCGAAAACGAAGACGAAGCCATCAAGAGCCTCTGACGACCTGCCGCAGGCTGCCCGCCCGGCCTGCGACTAGAACAGCGGCATTACCACGTTCGGACCGTAGCGGTTCTGCGGCAAGGGAATTCGCACGGCGGTGACTTCTCCCGTGGCGGGGTGCACGTCGGCCACCACCAGCGGGGTCAGGCGCACCCCCGCATCGAGCGCCTCCTCCAGCGCCAACCCTTCCTGGTAAGGCTTTCGGGCACGGGAAAAGACCACCTCCACCGGCTCGTCGCTGCCTTCCGGGTCCACGCCCAGCAGCGGGCCTCGCTCTTTCTGTAGGGTCCAGCTCGGGTCCGGTTGGTAGTACATCCCCCGCATGCCGTAGCGCGGGGCCAGAATCGTCGCCACCACCGGCTGGCCGGTCTGCTCCTGTTGCAACCGCTGCTTCACTTCGTCATTCGACACCGCCGCCTGAAAAACGTTTTCCAGCCACGCCAGCGGTTGCGGCCACGAGCTGATGACCACGGCCTGCTGCTCCGGCTGGAAGAGCACCGCCGCGCTGGCGCGCACGTGAGTCCGCAGAACCAGGCCCAGGGAGAAGGCCAGGGCCAAGCTAACCACGTAGGCCGCCGCCCAGCCCAGCCCCCGTGGGCGCAGCCGCCCCATCGTGGCCTCGAACAACCGTCGCACCGGGCTGCCGGGCAGGAAGGCGCCGCGGGTGGCGGCGAACCGCCGGTAGTCCTCCCCGAACCGTTCTTCCATCCGGCGCTCCTCGAACCGCGCCAGCCCGGCGTAGAGGAAGAGCATCGTCACCCACAGGCCCAGCAGCAGAAACCGCGGCCACATGGTCAGCAAGCCCCAGCCCGCAATTCCCAGGCAAAGGTACTGCGGGTGGCGCACCAAGCGGTAGAGCAGCCCTCGAGCCACGCCGCGCTTCAGGACTTTGTTCCCATAGACTTGAAACGCAGAAACCAGGAAACCCGCCAGGCCGCCTACGAACAGCCAAACGCCCACCCGGCGCTGCCCTTCCAGCAGCAACGAGTCGGTCACCACCGCGTGGTTCAGAAAGAAGCCGTCCAGCCACGCCGTCCAGCGGCTGGCCGAAAGCACCCCCAGCACGGATTCAAACCGCAGGCTGGCGTAGAAGAACCCCATGAAGGGGCTGATCATGATGAGCACCTCGGCCGCAACCAGCCCGAACACCACCACCGCCCCGTACCGTCCCGCCTGACCGGAAACTCTCATCATCCTAATCCTGCTTGTTGACGCCCAAGCCCATCAAGACTGTTGTTTGCTATCCAGTCATTATCCGGGTTGGGCCTTGTTAAGTTTGTGCTTCCGGATACCGCGCGCAAGCTTCATCAGGTGCCGGTAAAGACCGGAAAATTCCGGTTCTGTTTCGAGCTTCCAAAGAGGGATTGTGGCTTCCTCCAGAGTCCGTACGATATTCCTCAGGACTGCTTCCTGACTCATGCCTCTTTGTCGATAAGTAGCCGTTTCTTTTGCCAACGTATACATCTCGCGGTTGGAAAGGGCTAAGAAAGACCCATTGACCAGCAAGAAATGCTCGAGAGCCAGCACCGCCGTTCTCTTGTTACCATTGAGGAAGGGATGATTCGCAATTAGAGAATGAAATAGTGCTGCCGCCTTTTCGGATACGCTTCTATGGATGTCTTGACCAAATGCAGTCTGGAACGGCCTGGCGACGGCAGACCCCAAGAGTCGCTCGTCCCGGTGTTCCTGGCCAGTGATGGGCTCATCGCCCGGCCAAAGCTGAGACGCCACGACATCGTGTAGCATCTCCACGTAGGCAAGACTAAGGGCGACAGCCCGGCGCTTACTCTTTGGCAAGGCGCTTGAGGGTTTCGTAGTACTTCGCTGTAGCGTACACCACAGCGGCGTCCGGTCTGGCGCCGGACTCGGCGAGCTTTCTCTTAACCAGCGGAGCGTTGCGCTTGATGCTAATCTGGAGGCGGCGCAACGCCTCCTGCCTTACTTTACTCACGACCTCTACCTCCTCCAAACAGGATGGCAGAAAGCGTTACAAAAATCAACAAGCCTCAAGAGAGTCTTGCCCTACAAAAAGCGTGGACATGAGAGAGCGCAGCAGTTTGAATGCGCCCGTCCCCCCCGAAGCCGGGGAGCCACTCCACCCCGGACTCCTTGCGGAACCAGGTGAGCTGCCGCTTGGCGTAGCGGCGGGTTTCTTGCTTGGTCAGCCGCACGGCCTCTTCGAAAGAGAGCTCGCCCTCCAGGTGCGCCGCCAGTTGCTTGTAGCCCAGGAAGCCGAAGGGCTTGGCG
>JALLOH010000110.1 GCA_027717655.1 Acidobacteriia bacterium AH_259_A11_L15 | reverse complement strand
GGCGATCTCTGGGACACCCGCTATGCCAGCGTCCTGGTCTTTGCTCCGGTGGCGCCCAAGTTCGAAGAGCAGGCCAAGCGCCAGGTGCTGGCCACGGTAGCCAAGCGCCAGCGCTTCTCCCCCAAGGACGACCGCGCCATCCTCATGTACGGCCGGGAAGAGTTTCGCCCCATCATTGACGGCCTCACCTACGGCTTGCAGGCCCTGCTGCTTTTCATCGGGGCGCTCACCCTGGGGATTGGCGGAGTGGGAGTAATGAACATCATGCTGGTCTCCGTCAACGAGCGCACCCGGGAGATCGGGCTGCGCCGGGCCCTGGGGGCGCGCCGCTGGCAAATCCAGGCGCAGTACCTCTCGGAAGCCTTGCTGCTGACGCTGCTGGGGGGCGTTATCGGCATCGTCCTCTCGTACTTAATTGCCGGCGCCATCGGAACCATTCCCTTGATGGGCCACGCCTTCGAAGACACCTCCGGCAAGCGCGACATCCAGATGGAAATTTCTCTGGTTACGGTGATGCTCTCCACCGGCATTCTGGTGCTGGTAGGCGTCGTCAGCGGGGTGGTGCCCGCTGTGCGCGCCTCCCGGCTCGACCCGGTGGAAGCGCTTCGCTATGAATAGGAGGAGAACATGAAGCACATACGTCGAACCCTGTGGTTCCCAGCCGCGGCCCTCCTGGCCGCACTGGTGCTGTTCACCGGCACAGCCTGCGCCCTCGGGCCGTTCAGCGCCGAGGGCTCCTTCGAGCGGACGTTGACGGTAACCGGCCCGGTCAAGCTCGAGGTCCAGACCGGCTCGGGCGACATCAGCGTGCGCGCCGGCGAGCCCGGCCAGGTGATCGTCCGGGGCCAAATCCGCGCCCGCGGCACCGACGCGG
This sequence comes from Acidobacteriia bacterium AH_259_A11_L15, assembly GCA_027717655.1. Lineage (GTDB taxonomy): Bacteria > Acidobacteriota > Terriglobia > Acidiferrales > 2-02-FULL-67-57 > 2-02-FULL-67-57. The sequence goes on along the minus strand of JALLOH010000110.1, from coordinate 2,599 downwards.
AAGAAAAGATCGAGCAACTCGAAGCGAACCCGCCCATCAAGCAGGACGGGAACACCATCCGCGTGGGACCCATCCAGGACCGGAACCTCCGCCGCAACGTCTCCATCAGCTACGAGCTGATAGTTCCGGTCGACACCCGCCTGGAGGCCGACACCGGCTCCGGCGACCTGACCATCGCGGGCATCCGCGGGCCCGTATCGGCCGACACCGGCTCGGGAAGCATCCAGCTTTCCAACCTCGGCGGCAACGTCACCGCCGACACCGGCTCCGGCGACATCGAGCTCCGCACGATCGAGGGCAACGTCTCGGCCGACACGGGCAGCGGCTCCATCCGCGCCTCCGGCGTGGCCGGCGCCTTCAGCGGCGACACCGGTAGCGGAAACGTCCGTCTGGAACAAACCGCGCCGGGGCCGGTCAACGTGAATATCGGTTCGGGCAGCGTCGAGTTGAGCGGGGTGCGCGGCCCGGTGAAGGTCAGCACTGGCAGCGGGGACATCACCGTCCAAGGAGAGCCTGCCGGGAACTGGAGCCTCTCAGCCGGCTCGGGCGACATCCGACTGCGCCTCCCCCAAGATGCCGGGTTCCAGTTGCAGGCCCGCACCAGTTCGGGCAGCGTCCACAGCGACCATCCCCTGATGGTTCAGGGCACGGTGAAGCGCAACGAGCTGCGGGGCACCGTCCGCGGCGGCGGCCCGGAAATCATCGCGCACACTGGTTCGGGCAATATCCGCATCGAGTAGGAAGCTGCGCCCTGTCGCCGCCGGGGGCCGCTTATCCTGCCTTGTGGCTCACTGGGAACTACCCCAACTAATTGGGGTGGAGCAGGAGAAGGCAGGGCTACCCCTTCTTTTTGCCGACACGCCGTGTAGGGTTGCCTACACGGCGTGTCGAGACCATCCTTGGAGGCCCGCTCTTCTGCGACTGCCTCTCTAGTCCAGGGGTGCGGTGGGGTCGAGGCGGCACTCCAGGCAGAGGCGACCGGTAGGGGCGAATCCTTCCCGCCGGAAGAAGGCCAGCAGCTCGAAATCGTCCCACGCGACTTCCGTGCGCGCTGACCAGCTCCGGCTGGCGCATCGGCACCCCCCTCTTGGCCAGGCGTCGCTCTAAGACCAAATTCTGCGCTCCTGGGATGGGAATATAGGGGCACCGGCCGGACCCTCCCCACCCGCCTCTACAACGGCTACGCCGACTACGTCGCCCCCCTGTACAAGTAGCGGCCTGTCACCGGCCTCTCTTCGTGCGACTTTCACCGGCCCGGCAGCGTATCCCCCGGTATGATGGCGACTGCCAGCGCGTTGACCCGGGTTCTGCCCTTCGGGGCCGCCCGCTCACGCCGGACCTGGATGGCCCTGCCTGCTACAGCCACCGACGCCGAAGTGGTCGCCTACATCCGCCAGGGCGGCACCGACGGAATCGCCTGGCTGGTGGAGCGGCATTCGCCCCGCGTCTATGGCTACCTGCTCCGGCTGGTGAAGGACCCGGCGCTGGCCGAAGACCTCTTGCAAGACACTTGGCTGCGCGTGGTGGAGCGGCTGGAGAGCTACGACGCCCGCCGGCCTTTCCCGACCTGGCTGCTCTCTATCGCCCGCCACCGGGCCATCGACATCCTGCGGCAGCAGACCCGCGAGACGCACGGGCTGGGACGGCGCGCCCAGGCCATCGAAAACGAAGAGGGAGAGCCCGTGGAGCCGCTCGAAGGAATCGCGGCCGAAGCGCCCTCCCCGCTGGAGCAACTGGCTGGAGCCGACCTGGAGCAGCGGGTAGCCGACGTATTCACCCGCCTGCCCCTCCACTACCGCGAGGTGCTCACCCTGCGATTCCACCAAGAATTGCGCCTGGAAGAGATCGCTCGCATCCTGAAGGTCCCGCTTTCCACGGTCAAGACCCGGCTGCAGCGCGGCTTGATCCTTTTGCGCCAACGGGCGGAAGGGATAGGATTAACGGCCAATGAATGAGCACGAGAAAACCCGGCGGAATCTGGCGGCGCTGGCTGCCGGCACGCTGCCGGCAGACGAGGAAGCCCGCCTGCGGGCTCACCTGGCCGCTTGCCCCGACTGCGCCCGCCAGGAGCAGGTCTGGGGCGGATTGCTCAAGGCGTTCGCGCGCGTCCCGGAGACCACCCCCACACCCGCCCGCCTGGCTCGCATCACGGCGCTGGCGCAGGCCCGTAGGGAGGAAGTGCTGGCCGCTCGGTGGCAGAAGATCGTGATGACAGGCCTGGCCGTGCTGGGCTGGGCGTGGTTCGCCCTGGTCTGGCCGGCGCTCTGGGCGGCGCGTGACTGGCTGGTCGACTGGCTGGCCCTGCCCCCCACCACGGGCACCGTCCTGACTATGATTCTGTGGTGGCTGCTTTCCCTGACCATCGGGCTGGCTCTTTTGCCCCTGCTGCGTCAGTGGGAAACAGAGTGGAAGGAGAAAGTCATATGAGTGAGCGGGTTCCGGAGACGCAAAAGACGCTCAGGGAAGAACTGAAGATCATTCACCCCGCTGGCTGGGTATTGGCGGGTGCGGTCTTGTTCTTCTTCTTGGCTTTCTTCATGCCCACAATCATCCGCGAGGAACTGCAGAAGGGGCATCCGGAGATCCCGCTCGCGGCGCT
>JALLOH010000010.1 GCA_027717655.1 Acidobacteriia bacterium AH_259_A11_L15 | reverse complement strand
AGGAAGGCCAGCGTCTTCCGCCGGCCGGCGGCGAACCGCTCCAGCATTGGTTCCGCGGGCGAGATGGGCGGCAGGACAGCCGAGTTTCCCGTCCAGTGCAAATCGTATTCGAGGCGCCCCGAGTGCGCGGGCGCCTGGAGTGGTGCGGGCCAGGTCAGGAACGCCGGCAGCGGGGAAACCAAAACTAGGATGTGCAAGCCCACCGAGGCGGCGAAGGCGCGCTTGGGCCAGCCGCGGCTCACCGGGGGAAGATTGAAGGCGGTCAGGGCGACCCGGGGCGGGAGCACCGGCAGGGTCGTCCACAGCGCCTCCAGCGTCTCCCGAAAATCCTTCCACCCGCGGCTCCATTCCACTTGCAACCGCGGGCCCGCTTCTCCCTTGGAGGCGGCCATGGTCCGCCCATTATAGCTCACTCGCCGGAAAACCTTGCGCCGCCAAAGTGAATCTGGTAGGTAGAGGGGACCGGGCCGTCTCCCGCTGCGCCCGGACTTCCGGGAGAGAGAGAAGGCGCCATGGCTTCCGTTTGGTATCGGTCAAGAAAGTTTCGGTTCGCCGCCGTCCTGGTGGGGTTGCTGTTGGTGATACTTCTGGCCCTGCCCTACCTGGTCAGCCTGGATCGCTACCGCTTGATGGCTGTCGAGCAGTTGCAAGAGGCCACCGGGCGGGAGGTCGAGATCGACACCCTCCGGCTGCACTTCCTCCCCAGCTTGCACATAAGCGTGGGGGGTGTGCGGGTGAAGAATCCGGAGGGGTTCCCCGAAGGGGACACGGCGAGCGTGGGCAGCATCGAGGTGGGCCTGGCCTTCTGGCCGCTGCTGCGCCGGGAGGTGGAGATTCGCTCCGTGGAGGTCAACTCCGTGGAGGCGAACCTGTTGGTGAACGAGCGCGGGCAGACGAACTACGATTTTCCCCGGCAACAGCAGGCCAAGGAGGAACCGCAGGAAGCCTCGCCGGTGTCGTTGACGCAGGTGGGCGCCGTGACGCTGAGCGACGTCCGGGTTAGCTCGGGGAGCTTCTGGTCGCGCCAGCAGCAGGTCTACCCCAACTGGGCGGTCAGCGGAATCAACCTCGACCTCCGCAACCTGGCGCTGAGCGACCCGAAATGGTTGTCGAAGATGGAAGCCGACCTCGACCTGAGCACCATCGAAATCTCCGTCCCCGCCTTGACCCAGCCGGTGCGGTTCACCCGGGGGAAAGTGGAAGTCCGCGAGAACGCCGCCGAGGGGGAGTTTGCCCTCGCCCTGGGTTCCCTGACCGCCGAGGGGACGACGAAGGTGGCCGACTTGGGAAAGCCGGTGGCCGACTTCACCCTGGCCATGCAAGAGTTGAACGTAGCTGTGCTCAGCCAACTGGCGGCCACCGAAAGCAAGAGTTCAGGGCCTCGCAGCCGCCGGCGGGGCAGCCGGAAGCTCTTGGCCCGGGGCACGGTGACGGTGGCCCGCGTGCTGGTGCCGCCCTACAGCGCCCAGAACGTGCGCGGCCAGGTTCGGCTCTACGGCGACCGGCTGGTCGTCAACCCGTTCACGCTGGGCGTCTACGGGGGCCGGACGCGCGGCGACTTGTTCGTCAACCTGAATAACCCCTCGGTGCCGGCCCGGGTGAACCTCAAGGCGGAAGGGGTGGACGTCGCCCGGGCCATGGCCGCCGCCAGCCCCACCGCCAAAGACACCATCACCGGCACCTTCGAGACCGAGGGGCGGCTGGCTTTCCCGCTGGGCCGGGGCGATCCGCTCGCCGGCCTGAGCGGCCAGGGCACCTTCGCCGTCCGCAATGGCACTTTCCCCGGGTTGAACATCGAAGGCACACTGGCCAAGTTGGGCAAGCTGATGGCCGTGCAAGTGCCCCAGGGCGACACTCGCTTCAGCTACTTCGGGGGCGACTTCCGCATCGCCGACCAGCGCCTCCACAGCCAGCGGCTGGACCTCCATTCCGAGTCTCTGGAAGCGCGGCTGCGCGGCAGCTTCGGCTTCGACCAGAGCTTGGACTACCGCGGCTCGGGGGAGCTGAAGGGAGGGGGTGGCCAGCAGCCAGAGGAGAAGAAGAAGAGTCGCAACCCGCTCGGCGCCCTGGGACGGGTCTTGGGCGGCGCCGTCCAGCAAACCATCAAGATCACCGGCTCCCGCATCCCCTTCATCATCCGCGGAACCATGCAGGAGCCCAAGTTCATCGTCACCGGCCCCCCCATTCCCATCCGCTAGCCGCTCGCTCGCACCGGACAAGTTCAGCCCACGGGCTTCTGCCCGTGGGACGCCTTCTCCCGCTAGGCAAACCCTACGGTGGGGCAGACATTCTTGCCTGCCCTGAGCTTGCCGAAGGGTCTGCCTGCCCCGCGCAGCGGGGCCCGTTCCGACTTTTCGCCAGCGGCGCCCCTCGGCTGCGCTCCCTTCGGCTCCGCTCAGGGCAAGCGGGACGGGGGAGCCGCTGGCTTGAACTCTCTGCGTTCTCTGCCTGTCCTGAGCTTGCCGAAGGGCGTCTCTGCGGTGAGTCACGTCTAGATTTCTCTCTGCCTCCCTGCTTCGTTGCCCGATTTGACACGGCTTCGCCCCTCGCCTATTCTGGCCCTGTAGAGCCGCCACAGGGATTGTTGTTCAGGCCAGCCATGCGACGCGTCTACCTCGACTACAACGCCACCACGCCTCTGGCCCCGGAAGTGGTGCAAGCGATGCTGCCGTTCCTCACCGAGGAGTACGGCAACGCCAGCTCCATCCACAGCGTGGGCCAGCGGGCGCGCGCCGCGGTGGAGCAAGCGCGGGCGCAGGTGGCGGCGCTGATCGGAGCGCGCGAAAAAGAAATCGTCTTCACCAGCGGCGGCACCGAGGCCGATAACCTGGCCGTCCGTGGCGTGGTGGAGGCCGCCGAGCGCCCCCGGAAGCCCGAATCGGGCAAGCATGTCGTCACCTCCACCATCGAGCACCACGCCGTGCTCAACACCTGCCAGGCGCTCGAAGCCGAAGGGGTAGCGGTGACCTATGTGCCGGTCAACTCCGCCGGGCTAATCGACCCGGAGGAAGTCCGCCGGGCCCTCACCCCCGACACGGTGCTCATCAGCATCATGCACGCCAACAACGAGCTGGGCACCGTGCAGGCCATCGCCGAGATTGCCCGCATCGCCCGCGGGCGCAAGATTCCTTTCCACACCGACGCGGTGCAGGCGGTGGGCAAGCTGCCGGTGAACGTGCGGGAGTGGGGCGTGGACCTGCTCTCGCTCTCGGCGCACAAGATTTGCGGCCCCAAGGGCGTGGGCGCGCTGTGGGTGCGACGGGGCATGCGCCTGAAGCCGCTTTTCTTCGGCGGCCACCACGAGCGCGACCGCCGCCCGGGCACCGAGAACGTTCCCGGCATCGTCGGCCTGGGCGCGGCCGCCGAACTGGCGGGCGCGCGGCGGGCCGAAGAAGCGGTCCGAGTGAAAAGCTTGCGCGATGAGTTGGAGTCGAGGATTCTGGCCCGGGTGCCGCATGCCACTGTAAACGGCGATCGCCAGCAGCGCACGCCGAACACTTCCAACATCAGCTTCGAGTTCGTGGAAGGGGAGGCGCTGGTGATCGCGCTCGACCTCAAGGGCATCGCCTGCTCGACCGGGGCGGCCTGCTCCGCCGGCGCGGTTGAGCCCTCGCACGTGCTCACCGCCATCGGGCTCTCGCCCGAGGGCGCCCACGGCAGCTTGCGCTTCTCCCTGGGCCGGCAGACCACCCGGGAGGACATCGACTATGTGGCCGAGACCCTCCCCGCCGTGGTCGAGCACCTCCGCGAACTCTCCCCCCTCTACAAGAAGTCCGTCGCCGCCGCCTCGAAATGAAAATGTGATGGCCCTCAGCGGCTAATGCCAACATAAAGACGGCAGCACTGATGTCAGGGCAGGAGCCCTGACCCGCCGAAAACCAAGTAAGGCGGGTCAACCCTTTAGGGTTGACACCACCCACAGGGATTATAGAGGGGCGTTAGCCCCTGAGGCCAATTCGGGGCTCGTCAGACATGCAGGGCATCAGGGCGATCGTTGAAAAGCTCAACCAAGTGCGCACTGACCTCCTGGCGGTAACCGAGCAGGTTTCGCCGGGCTCGTGGCGGAAGCGCTCGGCGGCGGAGAAGTGGTCAGCGGCGGAAGTGATCGCCCACCTGACCATGGTGGAGAAAGCCATCACCGAGGGAACGCAAAAGCTGGTTCGGTCGGAGCCGCGCCCGACGCCGTTCTGGAAGCGGCTGCACTTTCCCCTCAAGCTGGAGGAGTGGCGCTTCCTGCGGGCGCGGACGCCGATCCCCCTGGATCCCAGGCTTCTCGGCGACAAGGAACCAATGCTGGAGCGGTTCGCCGCCGGCCGGCGGAAGACGCTGGCCTTCCTGGAGGCGAACCGGCAGCGCGACCTCAGCCGCTGGCGCTGGCGGCATCCCTTCTTCGGCAGCCTGGACGGCTACACCTGGATGGAGTGCCTCTACCGCCACGAAATTCGCCACACCAAACAACTCCGCGAGATAGTACAATCGCTAGGAGGGGCCGCGTGAGGCTTCCTGTGTCATTCTGAGCGGAGCGAAGAATCTCAGTCTGAGATGCTTCACTTCGTTCAGCATGACAAGCCGGAGAGCAGGCGATTTTTTTGATGGTGGCTATGAATAGCAACGGGCACAAGCCCGAATCGGGCAAGCCGATTGTGGCGGCGATGAGCGGCGGGGTGGATTCCTCCACCGCAGCGGCGCTCTTGGCCGCAGAGCGCCCCGGGGCGGTCATCGGGCTGACCATGCAGCTCTGGGACCAGCGCCGGCTGCAGACCCCAGCGGCAGGAGCCGCTGGGTTGAACATGAAGGGCGAGTTGCCAGTAGTGCACGCGGGGCGCTGCTGCTCGCTCGACGACGCCTACGACGCCCGCCGGGTGGCCGCCCACCTGGGCCTGCCGTTCTACGTGGTGAACTTCGAGTCGCGGTTCGAAGCCCAGGTGGTGCAGCCGTTCATCCAGAGCTACCTGGCCGGGGAGACGCCCATCCCTTGCACGCTGTGCAACAACTTCATCAAGTTCGACCAGTTGCTCACCACCGCCCGCCAGATCGGCGCCGAGCGGCTGGCTACCGGGCACTACGCCCGGGTGCGCACCCACCCGGAGACGGGCCGGCGCGAGTTGCGCCGCGCCGCCGACGCTACCAAGGACCAGTCGTATTTCCTCTTTGGCCTGACGCAAGAGCAGCTCGCCCGCACCGAGTTCCCCCTGGGCGAGCTGACCAAAGACGAAGTGCGCGGGCTGGCCCGGGCGAAGAAACTCCCGGTGGCCGAGAAGCCCGAGAGCCAGGAACTCTGCTTCGTCCCCAGCGGTAGCTACATCCGCTTCATCGAAGCGTATCTGGCCGAGCAGGGAGAGGGCTCACCGCCGGCCCGGGGGGAGATCGTCACCAGCGACGGCAAGGTCATCGGGGAGCACTCGGGATTACACGGGTTCACCCTCGGCCAGCGCCGCGGCCTGGGGCTGGCCACGGGCCTGCCCCGCGAATGGCGGGGCAAGCCGCTCTACGTGCTGGCGCTCGACCGGGAGAGGAACCGGGTTATCGTGGGCGACGACCGGGAGCTCTACCGGCGGGAGGCCCGAGTGCGCGAGCTCAACTGGGTGTCCATCCCTCCGCCCGCTCAGCCTCTCCGCTGCGCGGTGAAGGTGCGCCACAAGCACCAGGCGGCCCCGGCCATCCTTTACGTGGAAGGCGGCGCTGCTTCCGAGGTGCGCGTCGTTTTTGACCAGCCACAACGCGCGCTCACTCCCGGCCAGGCGGCGGTCTTCTATGCCGCTCCCGAGGCGCCCGACCCCGACCTGGTTCTCGGGGGCGGCTGGCTGCGCTAGGTTCGGCTGGACAACTTTTCCCCGCCAGAGGTAGTCTTAGTAGCTGAGAACAAGGGGGGACCCATTCTATGCGTCAGATGCTAAGCCTGGTCCTGATTGCGCTCCTGGTCGCGCCGGGGGCGTACGCCAAGAGCAAGGAAGCGAAGCGGCTGGAGAACGCTACCCGGGTGTTGCGGGAGATCATCAACATGCCCGAGGGCATCCCGAAGGAGTTGCTCGACAAAGCCGAATGCGTGGGGGTGATCCCCTCGGTCAAGAAATTCGCCATCGGCATCGGGGGCAGCTACGGCAAGGGCGCCTTCGTCTGCCGCACGGGAAAAAACTTCACCGGCCCGTGGAGCGCCCCGGCGATGTACCGGCTGGAAGGCGCGAACATCGGGATCCAATTGGGCGGGCAAGCCACCGACTTCATATTTCTGATTATGAACCCCAAGGGAGTGGATTCGCTGATCAAGACCAAGACCAAGTTGGGCGCCGATGCCTCGGTGGCGGCGGGGCCCAAGGGGCGCACCGCCACCGCGGCTACCGATGCCTACATGCGGGCGGAAGTTCTTGCTTACTCCCGCTCCCGGGGGTTGTTCGCTGGCGTGTCTGTGGAAGGCTCGACGCTGCGGCAGGACAACGGAGCCAACAAGAAGCTCTACGGCCGCAACATTACCGCCCGGGAAATCCTGCGTGAGGGCAAGGTGAAAGTGCCCTCGGCGGGCCTGCCGCTGGTGGCGCTGCTCACCCAGCAGTCGCCCCGGAACCTCTCCGATCCCGCCTCGCTCAGCAGCAACTAGAAATTATTGCATAACCCCCGCTAGGCGGGTCAGGGCTTGAGCCCTGACATCGAAAGGCCAGGAACAACAGGGGCTTTAGCCCCTGAGGCCTAGCCGGGGAAAGGTTATGCCACAAGCTCTAGTACTTTTTTCTCCTGTCCAGCGAACCAGGCCCGCAAGGGGGCCAGTTGCGGGCGGCGATTCTTTCTCAGGTCGCGCCGCAGGCGAACCAGGTCGGCCGGCAGGTCCACGTCGTATTCCAGCGGCAGGACCATGGTGCGTAGCCCCGTAGCGCGCAAGCGCGCCCGCATCTGCCGGAAGGCGCGCGGCGTCCCCCAGGCGATCCCTCGGAAGACGGCGGGCGGCGCTCCACCCTCCACCCGCAAGCCTATCAGGTAGAAGCCGCCGTCGCGGGCCGGGCCGAGTACGGCGTCCGCTCGGCGCAGAGCAACGAAGGCTTGCCGGAGGCGGCCTGGCGTCAGCGTGGGGCTGTCCGAGCCGATGAACACCACGCGCCGGTAGCCGCCCGCCAGAAGCTCCGCCAGGGCGCGCCGCAAGCGCCCGCCCAGGTCGCGTCCCCGCTGGGTTCGTACTCGCACTCGAGCCGGCACCCGCACCCTTTTTTTTCCGAGCGGAGCGCTGCCGCCGGGCGTGAAGTAGAGCCAGGGGTCGCCCGAGCGCGGCAAAGAGGCCGCCAGGCGAAGAATGCTTTCCAGGCAGGCGAGGTGAAAGTCGAGGGCTTGCGCGCGGGTGAGCGGAGGCACCAGCCGGGTCTTCACCCGTCCGGCGGGTCGCCGGGCGAAGATGACCAGCGCGTCCTGGGTGGAGCGGGCCACGAGCGCAAAGAAGGCTGCCCGAACGGACAGCCGCGAGGTTGGATTTCGACCAGCGAACCTAGATGAACAACTGCTCGTCGCTGGGGCGCTTCCGGGAGCGGCTGCGGCGGGCGCTGAGGAAGTCGAGCGCGGCCTTCACCCCCTGGAGGACGGCCGCCGCTTCCCGCACCGGAGTCCCCACCGTCTCCTTCACCGAAGTGCCGGCCTTCTCCAGGTTGTCCAGGGCTTGAACCATCAGTTCATCCAGGCGAACGATTTGCAGGCGCAGGCGGTCGGCCATCTCGTCGGTCAAGCGGTCGAATTTCTCCATCTGCCGGCGGGCGTCCGCGCTCAGGGCGGTGATGTCGTCCATGATCAGGCGGGTGTTCTCCCGCACCGTCAAGGTAATCTCGTTGACGTTGCGCAGGATGGGCCCGCTCTCCTCGTTCAACCGCCGCCGCAGCTCCCGGGTTTCGCGGTCCAGCTTGGCCAGGCGCAGGTACAGGCCGACGAAGATGCCGGCCTGCAGGATGATCGCCACCGAGGCGGCGACGATGAAGAGCTTCAGGTACGCGTCCACCGTGCTCTCCGCTTACGCCTCCGGCGCCCTACATCTTTCGCTTTTCTTGCCGGTAGGCCTGTTTTCCCGCCTCGAGGGCGGCTTCCACCGACTCGCGCTTTTCGTCCAAGAATTCTTTTCCCCGGTCGGCGTACTCCTCGGCGCGGCCGCGCACTTCGCGGGCCCGGCGGCGCGTGTCGTCGCGGATGCCCTCGGCGCGCTCCCGCAGGTATTCGCGGGTCTCTTCCCCCGAGCGCGGCGCGAACAGCAGCCCGATGACGGCCCCAATGCCCAGTCCGGCCAAGAAATAGCCGAAATTCGATCCACCATTGCGTCCCATAGCTCACCTCCCCACCCGGAGTCTAGCACTTTTGCCCGAGCTTCGGCAAGGAATCTGTCCTTCTGGTAGTGTCCTAACTCGTGTGGAAGAGGACTAGGGTGTCGGCGTTGCTGGTGGCGCAACGACCGGTTGCGGCGGCGGTTCGTCTTCAAGTAATACAGTATTGGTCTCTGGAGAGACTACTAGTCGTTTGCGGAACCTCTTCAGTAAATCCATGCCCGCGAGCACAGCGTCGGAACCTGTTTCCAGAAGTATTGCCTCAACACATAAATCTGTCCCAAGTGTAACCCTGCCAATTGCAGTTAGCCTGTAGCGGATAGAGCCGTCTGCCAACTGGACAGATGTCGCGCCCGACAAGAGAAGGCCAAGCGGGAAGGCCCTTATGATGGGCATAGAGAGAAAACCAGAGAAACCCGTATCAATGATGGCATCAAATTCTCTCCGAAGCTCTTCAAAGGGGCCGGAAACAGAAATCCTTACTACTGGGGAACCGACATTATCGAAAGAGCCAGTCAGTGTCGGCATCGGATGTGTAGCTTAGCCTAAAAGCTCCAGGTGAACCTACCTTTATAAGGTGAAAAAGACCATCTGGCATTTCCTTCTGTGCCTTCTCAAGTACCTGTCCTGGAGTTTCATCAACGAACGCTCGCTGTGAGTAAATTTCAATGGCCACAAATTTACCGATGTGCTCGGCCTCAAAGGTCTGCTTGTACTTGCTCTCGTAGATTTCTTCCCCACGCTTCCCAATCTCTTTCGGATTAGTCAGCTTGCGGTCGGGAGAAGCCATTGTCGGCACCATTTCTTTGGCCTATTCACTTATAGAGATGCGGACACTTAGACCCGCGATGCGCCAATTTCACTAGAACAGCAACCCCCCGTCCCCCAACTTCCGCGTGGAGCAAACAGTACCACAGCTTGTCAAGCTTTTTTTGCAGATTTTTCACTTGACAACGTGCGTACACTCTGTTACGTTTGTGCCATGGCCGAGATGAAACCAATGAAAACTCTCAACCTGCGAGACTTGCCAGAGGACTTCGTTCGGAAGGTCAAGTCCCAGGCCGCCTTAGAAGGGCTTACGCTCAAGGACTTTATCGTCAGGGTTGTTTCCACAGCCCTGCCCCTTGAGCCACCGAATCAGACGGCGTTTTTCATGGCTCAGGCCAAAAAGAAACGCCGGTAGATAAACGCCCCCTGGGTAGTGCTACCTACCCAGGGGGCAAACACCATGCTCGCGCATGATGGGTTGTTGCCAACCGACCTAATTATGCGCCACGCATGGAGAAAGTTTCAAGAGGAAATGCGTGGACTGCGTAATGGCCGCCATTCAAATGCGGGTTTCGGGCAAGCCCGACCCGTCGCGGATTTCTACGTCCTTTGTGGAGCGCCAGAACCTAACCATCCGTATGAGCGTGCGGCGGTTCACTCGCCTAATAAATGCTTTCTCTAAGAAGCTGAACAACCTCAAGGCGGCTGTGGCCCTGCATTTCGCCTTCTACAACTTTGTCCGCGTGCATCGGTCGCTAAGAGTTACGCCCGCAATGGCCGCAGGGCTGACCGACCATGTCTGGACTATTGAGGAGCTAGTCCACACGACTTAGGACACTACCGTCCTTCTTGATTCCCCGTCCTCTGTCGGCTAGAATACCGGGGCCGCGAGTGGCCTGCATTTCTTCCTTTCACAGGGGGTGTCAGCATGAGCAAGGTTACCTTTTCGGTCATCAAGGCCGACGTGGGTTCCATTGGTGGTCATACCGAGCCCTCGAAGCCCATGATGGAGGTTATCCACAACCGCCTCCGCAAGGCGGTCGAGGAAGGGAAGCTGATTGACGCCCTCGCCACCCACACCGGCGACGACATCGCCCTGCTCATGAGCCATCGCGGCGGCGTGGGCGACGCCCAAGTCCATCAATTTGCCTGGGAGGGCTTCCTGGCGGCGACGGAAATCGCCAAGGACGCCGGCTTGTACGGCGCCGGGCAGGATTTGCTGGTGGACGCGCCCTCGGGCAACATCCGCGGCGCGGGCCCGGCGGTGGCCGAGATTGAATTCGAGCGCGACCCCAAGTGCAAGCACCGCCCCGCGGAGGCCTTCCTGGTGCTGGCCGCCGACAAGGCGGGCCCGGGCGCCTACAACTACCCGCTCTACAGCGTCTTCTGCGACCCCATGCACAACGGCGGCCTGCTGCTCAGCCCCAAGTTGCACCTGGGGTTCACCCTCACCATCATCGATATGGACCACAAGGCCAAGGACAGCGACCGGGTGATCCGCCTGGACGTGCCTGAACGCTCCTGGGACGTGGCGGCTTTGCTGCAAAACCCCGACCGCTTCGCCGTGGAAGCCATCCACTCCCGCTACCAGCCGCAGGAGCAGGTGGTCTCCGTCTCCGCCACCCGGCTGCACAACATTGCCGGGAAGTACACGGGCAAGGACGACCCCGTCTCCATCGTCCGCGTGCAAGGTATCTTCCCGGCGCCCGAGGAAGTGGTGGAGCCCTACATCCTGGGCCACTTCATCAGCGGCGACGCCCGCGGCTCCCACGTCATGCCCCTGATGCCGGTGGCCATCAACACCCCCGTGGCCGGGCCCTTCTGCCTGCCGCTGGTCTCCTGCCTGGCCTTCTCGATGGACGCCAAGGGCCGCTTCGCCCGCTCCAGGGTGGACATCTTCGGCAACGTGGTCTGGGATGCCACCCGGCTGAAGATTCAGCAGAAGGCCGACGAGTGGCGCCGCCAGGGCTTCATCGGCCCCACCATGGCCGCGCAGGCCGAGTTGGCCTACACCGGCATCGTGGACACCCTGGCCGCGCTCGACAAGGAATTCAGCCTCCGCAAGGAGCAGCCCGTCGCCGCCGACGACGACTAGAGTCGGTACAAATCGGACCGTTTCTGTTTTAAAGGTCTACGCAGACTCTATAATTGTTGTTAGGTGACAAAGGACAATGTTCTGGGATTCAGTGCTGGCCGGATTCAAGGTTCTTACCTACTGGGAAACATATGTGGCTGGGCTTGAGTATCTCGCCATTTTCTTCATCCCTATGGCAATCGTCGGAATGATAATGGAAAGGAGTGAGGGACGTCGGGCGTCTGCTGGTTGTCTCAGCATGTTACTTCTTCCGGTGTTGCAGGTGGCGGCGATGGTGGTGTTCGTTCTGACGCTTGCCCCCATAATTTTCGGATTCGCGGAAGATGCTGCGTGGAGTTTTCCTTGGAAGATATTAGCAATGGCGCCCGGTGCATTCTTCAAGCTTGTCGGCGTTCTGGTGGTTGCTGCAATTCTGCTGGCATTTATCCCAATCCTTGGGGAGCTTCATTCCTTGCAAACGCTCGTGCTTGGCGGAATCGCTTTAATGTTTGTCCTTGGAATACTGGACTCCGTGAATCCTGGCATTGTTAAAGGACGTGTCGACTTTATTCCCGGCTTTTGGTTTACCGTAGGCTTGCTCGTAATCGGTGGAGTAATGTCATGGGTAGGTATGATGGTAGCCGCTCTCATAGCTACTGTCCTTGAAATGGCTGAGGAAGGTATCGGTCAACTATTAATGTTTCCCATCATTGCTATTTTCGGATTTATTCCTCTCTTTATGTATGGTGCTTGGCTCGGCGCACAGGTAAAGGGCGGGTTTTGATGTCACCTAACAAGAGCTTCTAACCCGGACGGGGAAAAGCGCCGCTCCTACGTTGCTTTGCTTTTTGCCGCCGGTTAAGCTGAGCGTTAGCGCACTCGGAATGGCGAGCATCGAGCAGTCGGTCAAGTCGCAGTTCGCTAAGGTGTTCGCGGTCTCCGACTGGTCCTTGCTTAAGAAGGTAGCGGAATCAAACTTGAAGGAGGCGGCAAAGTTGCTGAAGAGAGACATGCCAATCGAGACCACTCTCAAGCTCTTGGCACGCAATTCGAGAAAGCGACTGCTGATCGGGGTCGGTGTCGAACTCTTGGTCAAGGCCGTCTATTTGAAGCACGGCTACATGATCAACAAGCCCCCGAAGGGCAGTCCGCTCACCTTTCCTTTCTCGGCGCAAGACGCAGCCGGCGTACAGCTCGTCGCTGATCAAACCTTCATGCTCAACGACCTAATCGAGAATCTCCCTAAGGTTGTGCAACTGCAGAGCAAGCACTCAACGCTCAAAGGGCTCAAAATCGCGAAAGTGTTTCGGAACAAGGAAGGTCATGGGGTCACGAGCGCTCACGCCTTCGACGCGTCAAATTACACGGACATTGCGTCCTCGCTGTCCGCGCTCTACCGGGACGCGTTCGGCGAGAAGCTCTCGGTGCGGTTCTCCATGGCCCCGAACGAGAGTGCCGTTTGGCGAATATCGCGCCCTAACAAGCGCTTCTAGGGAACGCCCGCAAGCGGGCGCCCCTGAAGCGCAGCGTTGGACAGATCTGGGAGGCAGGCTGGAATATGCTGGAAGTCACCGACGACTAGAGCAAATCTGTTTTCCCCAAAGCCCGGCTTGTGATGGGCCGGGCTTTTTTTGCTAGAACCCAATTCTAAAAAGCCAGGATTTCCACCCATTCGAAAGGACCCCGTACGGGCCGCAAAAGCAGCCCGAAAGATCGCGAAGCAATACACAGCTGTGTCCTCACGTGAGATAGCTTCAATTAGTTGGAACGACACTAGCGGAAGTAGTCGGCTACCCGGCGGGCTAGCGGGCGGGGAACGGCTCGTGCCAGTTCCTCGGCGGTGAGTTCGCGGAGGCGCTCCAGGCTGCCGAAGCGCTCCAAGAGCTTGCGGGCGGACTTGGCGCCCACGCCGGGGATTTTTTCCAGCTCGGAGTGGAGGTCGCGGCGGGCGCGGCGCTGGCGGTGGAAAGTGAGGGCGAAGCGGTGGGTTTCGTCGCGAATCTGCTGCACCAGGTGGAGCACCGGGGAGTGCCGCTCCAGCACCACCGGCTCGCTCTCCTGCCCGTGGACGTAGATGATTTCTTCCTTCTTGGCGATCGAGGCCAGGGGCTGGTTGATGATGGCCAGCTCTTCGAGGGCGTCCGCCGCCGCGTGCAACTGCCCCAGGCCGCCGTCAATGAGGATCAGGTCGGGCATCGGTTTGTTTTCTTCCTGGAGCCGCCGGTAGCGCCGCCCCACCGCTTCTTTGAGGGCGGCGAAGTCGTCGTTGGGAGCGGCGGTGCGGAGGATGAATTTGCGGTAGTCGGACTTCTTCATCCGGCCCTTCTCCCACACCACCAGCGAGGCCACCGTTTCCGCCCCGTGCAGGTGGGAGACGTCGAAGCTCTCGATGCGCCGTGGCGGCTCCTCCAGCGTCAGCGCGGCCTGGAGCGCTTCGGAGATGGCCTGCGAGCCGGGCCGCAGGACGCGGAAGCGCTGGGTGAAGCTGTGCTCGGCGTTCTTCCGCACCAGGTCGAGCAGGGCGCGCTTGGCGCCGCGCTGCGGGATACGAATCTCCACCCGCTTGCCTTTGCCCCGGCTCAGGATTTCTTCCAGCAGCTCGCGGTCTTCGAAGTCCACCGGCACGTGCACGCAGGTGGGGATGTAGGCGGCGTGGAGGTAGAGTTGTTTCAGCAGCGCGCCCAGGAAGTCGCTGGGGTCGAACTCCTCCCGGTCCTCCCAGAAGAACTCCCGCCGGTCGACCACCCGGCCGCCGCGGACATGGAAGAGGTTCACGGCCAGCCGCGGCGCCTCATAGTGGTAACCGACAATGTCGGTGTCGTCGCCGGAGGCGGCGGCCAGCTTCTGCTTTTCTTGGACCTCCTGCACGGTGCGGACCAGGTCGCGGTAGACGGCGGCCTGCTCGTAGCGCTCCTCCTCGGCGGCGCGCTGCATTCGCGTCGCCAGGCTTGCGAGCAGGGGGCCGTGCTTGCCCCCGAGGAACATACGGACATCGCGGGCGGCCTCGGCGTAGCGTTCGTCCGTGGTCAGTCCCTCGACGCAGGGTCCCAGGCAACGGTGGATGTAGTACTGCAAGCACGGGCGCGGATGCCGCCGGGTCAGGTCCACCTGGCAGGAGGGCACCTTGAAGGCGCGATGGATGAGGTGGGCGAGGCGGTAGGCCAGGCGGGCGGGGAAGTAGGGGCCGAAATAGAGCGAGCCGTCCTTCTTCAGCCGGCGGGTGACGTAGATGCGGGGGTAGTTTTCGGCGGCGGTGAACTTGATGTAGGGGTAAGTTTTGTCGTCCCGCAGCAGCACGTTGAAGCGCGGCTGGTAGTGCTTGATCAGGTTGTATTCCAGCGCCATCGCTTCGGCTTCGGTGTCCACTACGATGGATTCGAGGTCGGCCGCCTCCCGCATCAGGCTGCCGGTCTTGGCGTCCAGCCACTTCCCCTCGGCGAAGTAGGAGCGCACCCGGTGGCGCAGGGATTTGGCCTTGCCCACGTAGATGACCCGGCCCAGGGCGTCTTTGAAGAGGTAGACCCCGGCGGCCGCGGGCAACCGCTTGACTTTTTCTTCCAGCTCCATCGTCGTCTGGCGGAGGTGTCCCCTGCGGGCAGTTCAATTTTCTATTCTAGCACTTCGAGAGGGAGGTCCACGGCGAAGGAGGTCGGAGGCGGACCAGGAAGCGGCTAGCGGCGGTCGTCGTCTTTTTTCTCGTCCTTGCGTTTGAGGGTGGGGCGCCCGGGCGGCGGCGGGGTGCCCTGCTGGTCGGCGGTGGCGGCCGGTGCGCGAAGCGGGATGGGCCCGTCGGGGATCTGCTTGCCCAGGGCCAGCAAATCTTCCAGGGCCATGACAGCGTCTTCCAGGTCCCAGCGCAGCTCTTCCTTGGCGGGATGCTCGGCTTGCTGGAGCTTCCGGAGGCGGGCGAGGAAGTCTTGGCCGGTCTTGGCCAGGCGGTCGCGGGTTGGGCGCAGGTCGACGCCGCCGCGCTCCAGGACGACTTCGAGGGTGGCGGCGGTATCGTCGAGGGCGGAAATGAAATCTTCGAGCCTGTCCAGCAGCTCCGCCGGGTGGACGGGCTCCTGGTCGGGCGGGGTGAAAAAAGCTTCCTCAAAAGTGGAGAGCCGCTGGCGGGCGAATTGCAGGAAAAGCTCAGCGCGCTGGTTGGGCTCCTGGGTGTCGCGGACTTTTTCCACTTCCGCCGGGGTCAGGTAGTCGTCCTGCCGGACCTGGGCGGAGGCGACCGAGGCGGCGAAAGCCAGCACGAGAGCCAAGCAGCCGAGGCGCTTCACTGCCGCTCCTCCTCTTTCTCCCCGCCACCGATTCGCTGCAATTCCACGTTCATGAGGGCGCTCAACAGGGCGGTGCGCATTTCGCCCATTTCGGCAATGGCTTGCTCGACCGGGGCGCGCTGATGGAAGGGGAGGTGGCGGGCTAAATCTCTGAGTTCGCGGCGGCGCTTGCGGAGATGGATTTCGAGTTCCTTGAAGCCCTTGGGGTGGCGGCGGGCATCGCGGCCGGAGGCTTCCAGTTCTTGGTGGGCCTGGCGGAGCACGTCCAGGTATTCGGCCAGGCGCTCTTCGCCGGCTTCGTAGTCGCCCTCCTGGTAGGTGCGGCCCACCTCTTCGAGCAAATTCTCCCCGATCTTGACTGCGAGCTTGGCGCGCTCGCCGGGGTCGTTCTCCCGCTCCAGCCTCGCCCGCAATTCCGCCGTCTCCGGGTTCTCGCAGCCGACAGTGCCAACGAAAAGGAAACCGACAGCGACAGTGAGGAAGATGGACTTCACAGGGGTATTTTATCTTATTTCGAATTTTTCCTCGGTTTTTTCGCACTTGCAAAACATTGCGAAAAAACCAGGCGGTTTGCCTGCAATTGTTCACGCACCAATGCTTCCATGAGTCTTGCCCCCTCCTGACTAGCAACGGCTGTTACATAACTACGAACACGTGAAGTAAAATCGTCAAGGTAATCAGGCGTTACAATCCTCCCCTCCCGGATAAACACTACGCCATGGTCCAAACGCGTTGCGCGGTGAAATATAAGTGGCAACCCCGTTTTGCCGACATACTCTTGTTTGAACCATTCATAGCTATGCAAAAGTTGTTGGCTTTCTCTCTTGTAGATAACCTTACGGTTCTCTTCTATTTCAGATTTTGCTTCTATAATCAAAACATTCCCTGTATCGCCTCTCCACAAACAATCGGGGCCCTTTCCCAAAGTCTTCTCTGGACGCGAGCTGTCAATCCCAACAACTTTTGCGATATCTTCTAAGCCTTGCTCGAACAATTCCGATTCGATTCCAAATGTCAAACGGTCGCAAATCGCATTTGCATGTAGAACAAACTCATTGAGATTTCCATGTGAAAGTACGAACTGAAGAGCCTGCGCGCTTTGCGATTGCTTATGTTCGGCCATTCTTTGGTATTTCACTCCTTGTGGAGGCACAAACAAGGAAGAGTTCAATTCATATGCTTTCCTTTGCATACTCATCCCTTGAGATTTGTTGGCCGGATACGCATAAGCTGCGGCTAACTGAAGAAACCATCCGCGCTCTCGGTCGGTAAGCTCTGCCTGATCCAAAATCTGTCTCACTTCACTTTCCGCACGGTCGTATTCGCGACGAAGAAAGTGTCCCGCCGCTCGATGCTCTGTAGCGGCAATCTCCAAAGGTACTTGTTTCTCTGCCCCCGCAGGTACTTGGTCGCGCGCTGCTTCAATATACGAACGGTAAAATGCCTTCCATTCGTCGTCTCGGCGCAAACATCGGCGGATTTCGTCGAGCAGCGCTTTTGGATATTCTGAATCCTCTACAGACTCACGAATCTCCTTAGTCACAGCAAGACCGAGCTCTAGTTGTGCGTTAGTACCGGGAGCAAGGTTGTGCCGGTTAGACTTGTCTCGTAAGAAGGTTACAATGTCATTTCCAGTAACAAGAACCACACAATAATCACTCTTGCCTCGCGTGGCTCTGCCGAGTCCCTGTTCTATCCTTTGCGCTATCTTTGCATTGAAAGTAGGAGAGCCTAAAAGGACAGATTGAATATATCTGTCATAGATAGTTGCGCCTCTTGGCAAAGAGTCCAACACTAACAAACGGCAAACATCATCAGGCAGATCGATTCCGTCGTATTTCGCAATGAGTGCCAAAAAGGCACCCTTGGAAGATTTGAGCGGTCCTAGTTCTTTAGCAATGTTGGCTGCAAGAACTGGCGTCGCACCCACTTCTTGCCATCTTTCACTATCGCGTTTCGTCGGTACAAGGACTATTCGATTTATCTTTTTGTTTCTTTTCAGTAGGTCCATGACAAACGTTGTGCTCAGTTGCGGATTTACATCCGAGGGCAATAGGATGAGCCTCTCCCCTAGGTCGTCAAATTCGTTTGGCTTGATTTGCTGCTGAATGCTTGAGATAGGTATGCCAAGGTCGCGGGCCAACTGTGAGTCGTCAAGTAGTGTTGCTGACAAATAGATCCTCCGTCTGGACTTGGCAAAGGATGGGAAGAGTTGGGTCTGGACAACTCTCGGCGTAATCTGAAGATGCGTCCCCGAAATAATACATTCGCAATTGGGTAGAATGTTCTTCAGCAATGGCCAGACAAATCGCAACTCATCGCTTTCACGGTGCTTTGAAAGTATTTGCACAATTTGAGATTGAGACTCCAGCCAATTCCAGTATGGAACGGCCATACTCGAATAGTCACCGGCCTCAATTTCAGCAAATGTCCCAGGGCGTTGTTGACGAAGACTAGGCGCGAACAATGTGAGCAACTGTCCGTATGGCTTACTATCGGCCCCCAATGCAATGGTGAACTGAGAGCGGATTTGCTCTATGCATGCGTGTGCGTCATCCAGAACAATTGCCCCGACATTGACAGGCGGTCTAGGCCCACCTTCGATTCCAAACACGGACCGACCATTGAAAAACTTTTTACAGTTCGCTACGAGAATGGCTTCCGAGTTGACAAAAGAGGCAGGAGTGTCCCTTGCTGCGTTAGCAAATGAGACACAGCGAACACCAAATTGCTCTGCCTGCTCGAGGACTTGACTTACCATGTAATTGTCGGGACAGATGTAGAGAGCCGGTCCGTAGCCTTCATGGAGTGAAGACTGCAGGGCGAGAAGGCCGACAAGTGTCTTACCGGTACCTGTATTCATTTTTATGATTATGTCTTCTGTCTCGCGCCTAGCGAACCACAGATCCAAGACCTTTTCTTGAATTGGTCTGAAGTATTCCTTTCCTACTGCCCGGTCCAGTTGATTCCATATTTCCAGCGGGTTTACGGGTCTTTTTTCGAGGGTTTTCGATGTCAGCCTTCCTAGGTCAATCGGCACTTTTTCTCCCCCTATCGCTTCGGACTAGGCTATTTCCTATCCCAATTTTACCTCCCGCGGCGCTGCCGGCAGGTATTTTTTATAAGGCGCAGGCGGCCGGTGGCCTGGAAGTACTGGTCGTTCTGCTCGCCGGCGTTCAGGTCGAGGAATTTTTCATAGTATTCGATGGCGCGGGCGCACTGGTTGAGCTTGTCGTAGTTGCGGGCGCGGAGGAAGAGGGTGCCGGGGGTTTCCCCGGCGTAGGCGGCGCGGCGGTCAAGCACTTCGATGGCCCCGGCCAGGTTCCCGCTCAAGGTGAGGGCGGCGGCCAGGTGGTTGTAGGTTTCCACGCGAGTGGGGTCGAGCTGGAGCGCCCGCAGCAGGGCGGGCACGGCTTGCTGGTAGTTCCGGCTCTTCAGCAGGGCGAAGCCCAGCCCGGCGTGGAGCTCGGCGTTGGCGGGCTGGCGGCGCAGCGCTTGCTGGTAGAGGGCGATGGCCTCCTGCCAGCGTTCCAGTTCGACCAGGATGTCCGCCTGCCACTGCCGGCCCTCGTTGGCCGCGGGACTGTTCGGGGGCGCTTGTTCTTCCAGGGCCCGTAGATGGGCCAGAGCCTCCTCCGGCTTTCCTTGCTGGCGATACAGTCTGGCCACGGCCAGGCGGATTTCGAGGTCCTGCGGCTCCTTGGTCAAATAGTCTTCGTAGGCGGCGAGGGCGGCGGCGGTTTTCTCCTGGCGCAGGAGCAGGTCGCCGCGCAAGCGCAGCAACTCAGGGTCCTCCGGCAGGAGCGCGAGCAGCTCGGCGAGGACGGTCTCCGCCCCGGCCCAATCCTCTTGCTCGAGCAGCAGAGCCAGTAAGCGGCGGCGGGGCTCGGCCTGCTGCGGGTCGAGCGCGGCCGCGCGGCGATAGTGCTCGCGGGCCCGCTCTTTCTCTCCGGTTTCTTCCAGGAGGGTGGCGGTGAAGAGGTGGGCGCGGTAGTTTTCCGGGTCGAGTTCCAGCACGCGCTCGAACTCGGCCGCGGCGGCCTCCGGCTGGCCGTCGTCGTAGAGCAACAGTCCCAGGTTCAGGTGAGCGGGGACCAGGTCGGGGTCGACTTCGAGGGTTTCCCGGTACATATCGAGGGCGTCGGCGGTGCGTCCCAGTTGGCTGTAGCAGTAGGCCAGGTTGAAGAGCGCGGGCACGTGGCCGGGTTGCTCGAAGAGGAAGTTCTCCAGCAGGCGCGCCGCCGTTTCGTAGTCTTCCCGCTCGATGGCTTCTTGCGCCGCTTGCAGGGCCAGGCGGGCGCGCTGCTCGGGGGCGGAGGGTTGCTGGGCCGGCGCAGGCTCTTGCGGCTGTTGGGCGGCCGCCGGCGGTGCCAGCAGCCAGGCGGCCGCGCAAGCGAGGAGTGCGAGGCGGAGGGGCGGGCTGGTTCTGGAGCGGGCCGTGGTCATCGCGCGGCGGCGGACTTCTTTCGGCGCGGGGAATGATTCAGCACCCGGGCCAGGAAGCGGCCGGTGTAGGAGCGGGAGGTTTTGGCCACCTGCTCGGGGGTGCCGGCAACGACGATGGCGCCGCCGGCTTCGCCCCCCTCGGGTCCCAGGTCGATGATCCAATCGGCGGTTTTGATGACATCCAAGTTGTGCTCGATGATCAGCACGGTGGCTCCGGCCTCGATGAGTTTGCGGAAGGCCGCCAACAGCTTTTGGATGTCGTCGAAGTGGAGTCCGGTTGTCGGCTCATCGAAGAGGTAGAGGGTGCGGCGGGCGGTTTCCGGGTGGGCCCCGGCTTCGCGGGCCAGGTGGGCGGCCAACTTGACCCGCTGGGCCTCGCCGCCGGAGAGCGTGGTGGCCGACTGGCCCAGGCGCAGGTACCCGAGGCCGACTTCCTCCAGGATTTTCAGCCGCTGCACCACCCGGGGGGCGCCGGCGAAGAAGGCCAGGGCCTGGCTCACGGTGAGCTGCAGAATCTCGTGGATGTTCCTGCCCTTGTAGCGGACTTCCAGGACGCCGCTCTTGAAGCGGGTGCCCCGGCATTCTTCGCAGACCAATTCGACGTCGGCCAGGAATTGCATTTCGACGGTGACGGTGCCCTCGCCCCGGCAGGTCTCGCAGCGGCCGCCGGGGACGTTGAAGCTGAAGGCGCCGGGGGCGTAGCCGCGCTTTTTGGCCTGCGGGGTGGCGGCCAGGAGCTCGCGGATGGCGTCGAAGGCCTTGAGGTAGGTGACGGGGTTGGAGCGCGGGGTGCGCCCGATGGGGGACTGGTCGACCAGGACGACCTCCTGGATGAGGTCGGCGCCTTCGAGAGCGGCGCAGTTCACCCCCGCGCCCGCGGCGCCGTCTTGCCGGGCCGAGAGGGAGCGGTAGATGACTTCGTACACGAGAGAAGATTTGCCCGAACCCGAAACCCCGGTGACGGCCACCATCAAGCCCAGGGGGAGGGCGACGTCGATTTGCTTCAGGTTGTGGACGGCGCAGGCGCGGAAGCGGAGCCATTCCCGGTGGGGGCGGCGGCGGGTGGCGGGGATCGCGACGCGCAGTTCGCCGGCGAGGTAGCGCCCGGTGAGCGACCCGGGGGTGCGGCGAAGCTCTTTCCGGGAGCCGGCGAAAACGACGCGGCCGCCCCGCTCGCCGGCGCCGGGGCCGAGGTCGAGGAGGTGGTCGGCGCAGCCGATGAGCTCGGGGTCGTGTTCGACCACCAGGATGGTGTTGCCCAGATCGCGGAGGCTCTTGAGGATTTCGATCAAGCGGTGGGTGTCGCGGGCGTGGAGGCCGATGGAAGGCTCGTCCAAGACATAGAGGGCGCCGACCAGGCGCGAGCCGAGGGAGGTGGCGAGCTGAATGCGCTGAGCTTCGCCGCCGGCCAGCGTGGAGGCCAGGCGGTCCAGGGTGAGGTAGTCGAGCCCCACTTCGTCCAGGAAGCGCAGGCGGTGGCGGAGCTCTTCCACGATTTTTTCGGCGATGGCCGCCTGGGTAGGGGTGAGCGGCATCCGGTCGAAGAAGCGCCGGGCTTCGGCGATGGTCATCGTCACCACGTCCGTGAGGGTCCTGCCAGCTTGCTCGTCGCGGGCGGGTAAACGCACGGCGCGAGCTTCCGGGCGCAGGCGGGCGCCGTCGCACTCGGGACAGCGGGCATAGCCGCGGTAGCGGCTGAGGAAGACGCGCACGTGGAGCTTGTACTTCTTGCGCTCCAGCCAGGCGAAAAAGCCTTTGATGCCGGGGAAGTCGTCGTCGCCTTCGAGGATTTTCTTGTGCTCGCGGGCGGACAATTGGTTCCAGGAGGCGTCGAAGTCGATGTCCTCGCGGCGGCAGAAGCGGCGCAGCTCGCCGAAAAAGTCGCGGTAGCGGGGCTTGTTCCAGGGTTGGAGGGCGCCGTCGGCGAGCGGGCGCGCTTTGTCGGGAATCACTTTGTCGAGATCGAAGTCGATGGTGTTGCCGAAGCCCTGGCAGCGCGGGCAGGCGCCGACGGGGCTGTTGAAGCTGAAGAGGGCGGGTTCGGGCTCGGCGTAGCAGGTGCCGCAGCGGCGGCATTCGAAGCGCTCGCTGAAGCGCCACCAGCCCGCCTTCGTCCCGCTGTGCGGGACTTCGGCGGGCAGGCCCGGGCTTGCGGCCGCTCCCTCCTGCGCCCTTCGGGTTTCGGAGGGCAGGTCGGCGGGCACAATTTCAATGAAGGCTTCCCCCTTGCCCTCGCGGTAGCAGAGCTCGATGGAGTCCACCAGCCGGGAGCGGAAGCGAGCTCCCTCGTCCGGAGAAGCAGGCACGGCCAGGCGGTCCACCAGGGCGAAGAGGGGGCGGGCGAAGTCGGCCTCCAGCAGTGATTCGGGGGCGGAAAACTCAAACACGCGCCCGCCGGGCCCGCCCTCGGCGGGTTGATACAGGCGGTTGAAGCCGCGCTGACGCAGCGAGGAGAGAACGTTCTTCCAGTCTGCCTCCAAGCCGGGGGAGCGCTTTCGGCGGCGAGGGGTCGCGCCAGCGGGCGGGGAAACGCGGAAGAGCACCTGGAAGCGGGTGCCGGGGGGCAGGGCCAGGACGCGGGCGGCCACGTGGTCGACGGTGTCTTTTTCCACCTGGAGGCCGCAGCGGGGGCAGTAGGTTTCGCCCAGGCGGGCAAAGAGCAGGCGCAGGTAGTCGTAGATTTCGGTGGCGGTGGCCACGGTGGAGCGGGGGTTGCGGCCGGCGCTCTTCTGCTTGATGGCGATGGCGGGGGCGATGCCTTCGATTTCGTCCACCAGCGGTTTCTCGATGCGCTCCAGGAACTGCCGGGCATAGGCGGAAAGCGACTCGATGTAGCGGCGTTGCCCTTCGGCGTAGAGGGTATCGAAGGCCAGGGAGGATTTGCCGGAGCCGGAGACCCCGGTTACCACCGTGATGGCCCCGTGGGGAATCTCGAAGTCGATGCTCTTCAGGTTGTGCACCCGGGCGCCGCACACGCGGATGGCGTCGTGGGAGTGGGGGAGCGGCCGGGCGGCGGCCGCTCGGCTTCGCTCGGAGCTAGGGGCGATTTTCGTGGCCATAGCTTGGAGGGGGCGCCCCGCGCGGGTGCTCTCCTACAGGTGGCCTCCCGGCGGGCAGCCCAAACGGATAATTATAGAAGCGGGCCCGCGGCGGCGCAACCAGCGCTCAGCGGGAGTGGCTGAGGTCGATGAAGGGAGTAACCCATGCTAGAGTGAAAGCCATGGGCTCCGGGGAAAAAGGCGGCTCCGGCGGAAAGCAGGACGGGCGGCCGTTCCGGCGGGTGGTGCTGCTGGTGCTGGACAGCGTGGGCATCGGGGCGATGCCGGACGCGGCGCGTTTCGGCGACGTCGGGCGCGACACCCTGGGGCACGTGGCCGCGTCCCGCCCGCTGAAGCTGCCCACCCTGGTGCGCCTGGGGCTGGCCAACATCAAGCCGCTCCCGCATCTAGAGCCGCCGGCTGCGCCTGCGGGCGCGTACGGGAAGGCGGCCATCGCCTCCAACGGCAAAGACACCACCACCGGCCACTGGGAGATGGCGGGATTCTACCAGGAGCATCCTTTCCCTACCTATCCCAAGGGCTTTCCGGCGGAGGTGATCGAGAAGTTCGAAGCCGCCGTCGGCCGGAAAGTGCTGGGGAACCAGCCGGCCTCGGGGACCGAGATCATCCAGGAGTTGGGCGAAGAGCATCTGCGCACGGGCCGGCCCATCGTTTACACCTCGGCCGACAGCGTTTTTCAGGTGGCGGCGCACGAAGAGGTGATTCCGGTCGAAGAGCTCTACCGGATGTGCCGGGTGGCGCGCGAACTACTGGTGCCGCCGCACCAGGTGGGGCGGGTGATTGCGCGGCCGTTCGTGGGCCGCCCGGGCAACTTCAGCCGCACGGAGCGCCGCAAGGACTTCGCGATTGTGCCGCCCCAGCCTACGCTACTGGACCGCTTGACCGAGAAGGGAGTTTTCACCTGCGGCATCGGGAAGATTTACGACATCTATTGCGGGCGCGGCCTGACCGCCCACGCCAAAACCAAGAACAATGCCGAGGGCGTCGCCCGGACTCTGGCGGCCCTGGAGGAGCAGCGCGAGGGGCTGCTCTTCACCAACCTGGCGGACTTCGACATGCTCTACGGCCACCGCAAGAACGTGGAGGGCTACGCTCGGGCCTTGGAAGAAGCCGACGAAGGATTGGGCCGGATCGTGGACAAGCTGGGCCCGCGGGATTTGCTCCTGGTGACCGCCGACCATGGCTGCGACCCCGACCCGGTGGTGGCTTCTACCGATCATTCCCGCGAGTACGTTCCTGTGCTGGCCTATTCGCCCGGGAGCGGCGGGGGGGTCAACCTGGGCACGCGGGAGTCGCTGGCCGACACCGGGCAGACCATTGCCGAAAACTTCGGCCTCGAGCTTCCTTTCGGAACCAGCTTTCTTTCTCAGGTAGTCGCCAGCCGCTAATCAACCAGCGGGACAGACCCATTCGACCCCGAAACTTCGGGGCTCAGGGCAAGCAAGAATGTCTGTCCTACTGGGAGCCGGCAGGGGGCTCGGTGCGGGCGTAGTAGCCGGGGCGGGTGCGGACGTAGAGACGGCGGTAGCCCGGGGGCGGGTCGACTTCCACCTGCACGGTGCGGAAGCTGCCGTCGCGGGCGGGGTTGGTGGGGTAGTAGGCGAGGATGTACTGGCTGCGTATCTCGTGGGCGATTTGCTGGCAGAGAGACTCCACCTGCTGGAGGGACTTGGGAAAGTAGGCCATGCCGCCGGTGACGCGGGTGAGCTTACGGATCTCCCGCTTGGCGCGGCGGCACTCGCGCTTCCCCTCCGTGCAGGGGAGGGCCACGATGTAGATGGCCGCTTCCGCCTGCTGCGCTTCCGCCAGCACGGTGTCGAAGTCGGAGACGCTCACGTTGTCGGCGCCGTCGGTGATGACCAGCAGGACGTGCTTCTGCCGGGAGCCCTTTCTCAGGTGGCGCAGGGAAGCCCGGACGGCGTCGTAGAAGGCGGTACTGCCCCGGGTGCGGGTTTTTTCCAGGGCTGCTCGGAGCTCTTGGATGTCGCTGCTGAAGTCTTTGTCGCCCAGGTCGAGGTAGGCATCGTCGTGGAAGTTGACCACGAAGGTTTCGTCCAGAGGGTGGGAGCTTTCCACGAAGGTGAGGGCGCCGGCCATCATTTGCTCGCGCTTGTCGCGCATGGAGGCGCTATTGTCGAGGACCAGGCCGACGGTGACGGGGACGTCTTCGTTGCGGAAGAGGGCCAGCTCCTGCGGGACGCCGTCCTCGTAGATGGTGAAGCGCTCGGCGGGGAGTTCGGTGATGCGGCGGCCGTCCGGGTCGACCACGGTGGCGTGCAGCACCACCAGGTCGACGTCCACCTTCAGGGTGAAGTCGTCGGGGCGGTTCTGGGAGCGGAGCGGGGGGCCGGCCAAGACGAGCAGCAACAGGCCCGCCAGCGCCAGCCGTGCGGCCAAGCCGCTCCCGGCGAGGGAGCGGCCGGACAGCGGAGTGTTACTGCGAGGGCGCATAGTAGCCTGAGCGGGCATAGGAGGTCAGCGGGGGCAGGCCCCGGGGAGGGCTGAGTTTGATCTTGATCTGCCGCCAACTGCCGTTCCGCTTCCGGTTGTTGGGCCGATAGCCCAGGACGTATTGGTTGCGCAGCTCGATGCTGATCTTGACGGCGATGTCGGGCAAGTCGTGGAGGTTGTAGACCTCGACGGGGAACATGCGCCCGCCGCTGATGTCGGCGATTTCGCCCAGCAGGGAGGGTCCCCAGGCCAGTTCGGCGGCGTTGCGCATGGTCACCGGGTCAAAGATGCCGATGGCGTAGACTTGCACGTCGGATTCGCGGACGGCGGCCTCGATGTCCTTGACCCCGTAGCGGCTGCGGTTGTCGCCGCCGTCGGAGATGACCAGGAGAGCCTTGCGGGGGTTCTGGGCGTCGCGCATGGTGGCTAGGGCCAGGTAGATGGCGTCCAGCAGGGCGGTGCGACCTTCCGCCCGGGCGTAGAGCAGACGGTTCTGGACTTCTTCGACGTTGCTGGTGAAATCCGTGAGCAATTGCGGGGTGTCCGAGAACTGCACCAGGATGAATTCGTCCTGCGGGTTGGCCGTCTGCAGGAACTGGACGGCGGCCTTGGTGGCGCGGTCGAGCTTGTTGGAACTGTTCATGCTGTCGCTGACATCGAAGACCAGGCCGAGCGAGAGGGGCGCGTCTTCCGTGGAAAAGTAGAGAATCTCTTGCGGCACGCCGTCTTCCTGGAGGATGAAATGCTGTTTTTGCAAGCCGGTCACCAGCCGGTTGTACGGGTCGGTGACGGTCACGGGCACCAGCACCAGGTCGACATCGACCCGCAGGATGGGTTCGCGGCCGCCCGGGAGGGGCGAAGGCGGGTTGCCGCCCTGGCTGTCGGCTGCCGGGGGGGCGGTCAAAATCAGAAGTCCCAGAAGTGCCAGGCCGCCCAGCAGGACCCCGTACCGTCCTTTCATGCTCCTACCTCCCAGCGGCCGACCACCCTGTGGCGATTGTAGCAAAAACCCTGCGCCCATGCTACCATCCCGTTCCGTTGCCCGCCCGCACCGCCAAGCCGCGCATTCTGGCCGCCATCCCTGCCCGTTATGGTTCGACGCGGTTTCCCGGCAAAGCGTTAGCTCCGCTGGCCGGCAAGCCCCTGGTGCAGCACGTCTACGAGCGGGTGGCCCGCGCGGCCTACGTGGACCGGGTGGTGGTGGCCACCGACGATGCTCGGATCGTCGAGGCGGTGGAAGGGTTCGGCGGGGAAGCCCGGCTCACCCGGCCCGACCATCGCTCGGGCAGCGACCGGCTGGCGGAGTTGGTCGCCGCGCTCGAGTGCGACCTGGTGGTGAACGTCCAGGGGGACGAGCCCCTGGTCGACCCCCGCGCCATCGCTCAGGCCATCGAGCCCTTCTTCTTGGATGCGGCCTTGCAAGTGTCAACCCTGAAAACCCGCATCCGCGACCGGGAGGCGTTGCGCAATCCCAACGTGGTCAAGGTGGCCGCCGACGAGCGCGGCTTCGCGGTCAACTTCTTCCGGGTGGCCACCGTAACCCCGGGGGTGGAAATCAACTTGGACGAGGAGGCCTACTTCAAGCACCTGGGCCTGTACGTCTACACCCGGGAGTGTTTGCTGCGCTTCGCGGAGCTGGCGCCGAGCCCGGGCGAGCAGCGGGAAAAGCTGGAGCAGTTGCGGCTGCTCGAGCACGGCATCCCCATCCAGGTGGTGGAGACCAACTACGATTCCATCGGGGTCGACACTCCCGAGGACCTGGCGCGGGCGGAAGCAGTATTGAAGAGGGTAACCACAGATGAACCCTTCGGCTAGGCTCCCCTCGGCTCCGCTCGGGGTCTCCGCTGCGCTTCGACAGGGCAGGCACAGATGAACACAGATTCTGGGGGCCAGACCCCTCGGCTGCGCTCCCTTCGGCTCCGCTCCCTTCGACTTCGCTCAGGGCAGGCAGGGTCTTCGCCCTTCGGCAAGCTCAGGACCTTCGCTACGCTTCGGCTGCGCTTCGACGGGGCAAGGGAGGCCGAGGAAGAAAGCTAGCGCGGGTTCCCTGAGCAAAGTCGAAGGGTACCCGCGATTTGTTTAGGGGGCGACGCGGCGCTAGCTGGTGCCCAGCGACCCGCGACCAGCGACCCTTCGACTAGGCTCAGGGCAAGCCAGCGACCGGTAATTAATCTGAAGTTTCAAAGAGCTGGTTAATAAACTCAGAGGCAAACCGAATCGAGAAAAAAGCCCCGCCCGGTGTTTGGATTGCAAACGCCCGGGGGTGAGCGAAGTAGTTCCGAAGGCTTGGGAGAGTTTCTGCCAAAATTTGCAGGTAGGTATCTGCGGGTGGTAGAAGATTAACAGGCAATCCTGCGTGGCGCAACGCCTCATCCATCATTGCCTGCTGTTGGCGGATTCTTCGTACGTGCGAAAAACTTTCTTCCTTGATTAGTCCGCGCTCAATTGCTCTTTTGAGGAGGGTTCTAAATCCGGGTGCGCGTTCTTTCTTTTTAGGATAAAGGCGTTCTCTTAACGCCAACTCCATCAAGGGATAAGTGAGCCATTCCGCTACTTGATAGAAGGCGTAGACGAATCGGCCATAGAGGCAGAGGTTCTTTATTGTTTCGAAGTAGCTTCTTACATCCTCGGGTACTTTTTGACTGAGGACCATTTGCGAAAGCTTTTCGTGGTCAGATTCCAGCGTGGTTGAAAAAGAAGACATCCTTGTGTCTGGCTCAAGGACTTCATTCAATGTTTTTAGACGTTCCATAGGTTTCTCCTTTGGAGAAGAGGGGCTAGGGGGCCACGCGGCGGAGCAGGCCGGTAATCGAAGCGATGGCCACGGGTACCAGAATCCAGCCCATAATTTTCAGGAAGCCTGCCAGGTCAGAGAACTTTACTGCCCAGAACCAACGGTTGTCGGAGGGTTGCCAATCAGCGAGCAGTGGGACATCGACGGGGAGGAACGAACGCAGACTCAGGCGTGCCGCGTCCCAGAACCCAAGCGGCTGCGCATTAAACTCTGGTTTTTGCTGGCGGGCGGCTTCCTGGGTCGTCGACACCACGGGCGGCTGGTTAGGCTGAACAGCAGCCGGATGCTGGAAGGCAACGGTGCCGAGCGCGAGTAGCAGGACGGCGAACAATAGCAGGCGATACGGGTGGACGCCGTAGTTAGCTCCCCACCAATAAATCCAGTCGAAAAACCATGAAATTCCCTTTTTCTGGTGCTGGCGCTCGACGCGGCGGCGTTCGAGATAGACCTTGTTGGCTTCATCATCCTGCCCGACTGCGCGAAGAACTTTTTCGAGCTGGGTGTACGGTTGCCGGTCATAGGGCTGCTGGCGCGGCGGAATTTGTTTCCAAAAAGTAAGCCAGCCAAGAATTCGGCCCCCGAGTGAAGTTGCTGGCTTTTCCCGCCGCAATAGCGATTTCCAATCACACTTAATGCGCTCATAGGTGCAGCCGCGTAGGTCAATACTGGCCTGGAACTGGTTCTTTTGGCCTTGAGCTTGGCCGTGCGAGGAGAAATAGACTACGCGAAAGCGTGTCTCGCGAAAACTCGCGAGCCCTTTGAAGAGAACGTTTTCGAAGCTCGTATCGGCATCGAACCGGGCGTGGTCTAACCACAATTCCCCATCTAGGACGCCCGAGAAATACACCTGGTGGTGGAAGTGCGCCCCGGAAAAGGAGACCTCCGATGAGGGA
The DNA here is from genome assembly GCA_027717655.1 of Acidobacteriia bacterium AH_259_A11_L15. GTDB lineage: Bacteria > Acidobacteriota > Terriglobia > Acidiferrales > 2-02-FULL-67-57 > 2-02-FULL-67-57. The sequence continues at coordinate 12,864 of JALLOH010000010.1, read as the reverse complement.
GCGAGCCTTATGTCCCAGAAGATAGCCTCTCCGCCGATTTCTGCCCCGGCGAACGAAACCGTGTTGCCGAAAGTGGCGCCCTGGAACTCGGCCTGGCGGCCGATGTGGGCGCCGGTGAAGTCGGCTTCGCCTTCGAAGGTGGCAGCGGAGAGGTTTAGTTGAGGCTCGGCTCGGAAGAAGGCGCTGCCCTCGATGCGGGCGGCGTTGAAGCTGGCTTTTTGTTTAAAGGTGGCGCCCTGGAATTCCGCCCGGCCGATGTGGGCGCCGGTGAAGTCGGCTTCGCCTTCGAAGGTGGCGGCACGGAAGAAGGCGGATTTTTCGAAGCGGGCACGGTTGAAGTTGACTTTGACGCCGTAACGGAAGTGGGCGCCCCGAGCCGAAAACACGCCCCGGACGTGCAGGTCGCGAAAGATGGCCGGACCCAGAAGCAAGCCGCGGAACACCTCTTCTAGTTTTTCGTCGGGTATTTGGGCGGCCTGCTGCGGGTAGAGTTGGTGCAGCACTTTGCGGAGGGTGTCGGCTGGGGGCGAGGCAGTGACCGGCGTCGGAATTTGTGCCCCGAGTTCAGCCGGGAGGCGCTCACGGAAAGCAGGGCGCAATTGGGAAATGAATCTGGTTTCGCCAAGGTCGCCATCGTAACAGAGGGTGGCGCTCGTGAAGTCTGCGCCCTGCTGGAAGGTGGTGCTGGAGAGGATGAGGTTGCGTTGGAAGGTGGAGTAGGAGAAGTCGGCGGGGTGGAGGATATCGCAGGAGACGAGGGAGAATTCTTCTTGGAAGGTGCAGTATTGAAGGTTGAGGGGGCCGGAGATGATGGCGTTTTTGATATCGATGCGTTTGCCCTGGCGGGCGGCGTCGGCGATCCAGTGGGCGGGGAGGGTACGGGCGTCGTCGGGTTCGGTGCCCTCGAAGTGGACGGGGTCGTTGCCAAGCAGCTTTTTTCGGATGCTTTCTGGGACTGGCATTGGGGGGAATTATAGTCGAATCCTTGTCCTAGACGGCAACCCGAACAGGGTTTGACAAGCGGGCGGGCGGGTCGGATAATAGGACGTGCGCTGCGATGCTCGAGTCGGTTCCCGTCTAGGGGTCGCGGCGGTCCCTTCGCTTCTTTCTGAAAGAAAACTCCCGGAGGTGCTTCGGAACCGTAATGGGGCCCAAGTATATCTTCATCACCGGCGGTGTAGTCTCCTCACTGGGTAAGGGCCTGGCGGCCTCCTCGATCGGGGCCCTGCTCGAAAGTCGCGGTCTCAAAGTCACCCTACAGAAATACGATCCCTATTTGAACGTCGACCCGGGCACGATGTCGCCCTATCAGCACGGGGAAGTCTACGTCACCGACGACGGCGCCGAAACCGACCTCGACCTGGGCCACTACGAGCGCTTTACCCACGCCCGGCTCAGCCGCGACCACAACTGGACCGCGGGCAAGATCTACGAATCCATCATCACCAAGGAGCGCCGCGGCGACTACCTGGGCAAGACCGTCCAGGTCGTCCCCCACGTGACCGACGAGATCAAAGCCGCCCTCCGTAAGGTGGCCCATTCGACAAGCTCAGGGCAAGCTGACGAGGTGGACGTCATCATCGCCGAGATCGGGGGCACGGTGGGCGACATCGAGTCGCTCCCCTTCCTGGAGGCCATCCGGCAGATGCGCCTGGAGCTGGGTCCCGAGAACACCCTCTTCATCCACGTCACCCTGGTGCCTTTCATCGAGACGGTGGGGGAGTTGAAGACCAAGCCCACCCAGCACAGCGTCAAGGAGTTGCGCGGCATCGGCATCCAACCCGACATCCTCCTCTGCCGCACCAGCCGGCCCCTGACCCACGAGATCAAGGCCAAGATCGCCATGTTCTGCAACGTCTCGGAGGACGGCGTCATCACCGCCCGCGACGTCGGCTCCATCTATGAAGTCCCGCTGGCCCTGGCCGACGAAGGCCTGGACGAAAAAATCCTCCAGCGCCTGCGGCTGGAGACGCAAACCACCGACTTGAAGCACTGGCGCGACTTGGTCCACCGGCTGAAGAACCCCGCCGGCTCCGTCACCATCGGAGTGGTGGGCAAGTACGTCCAGTTGCACGACTCCTACAAGAGCCTGGGGGAAGCGCTGGTCCACGGCGGCCTGGCCCACAACCTGCGCACCGAGATCGCCTGGATCGAATCCGAGGGCCTGGAAACCGAGCCGAACTGGCCGCGGCAGCTCGCCGGCCTGGACGCCATCCTGGTGCCGGGCGGCTTCGGCAAGCGCGGCATCGCCGGGATGCTGCGCGCCATCCGCTACGCCCGCGAGAACAAGATTCCCTTCTTGGGCATCTGCCTGGGAATGCAGTGCGCGGTCATCGAATTCGCCCGCAACCTCTGCGGATTGCCGGAGGCGGATTCCACCGAGTTCAATCCCGCCACCCCCCACCGGGTCATCTACAAGCTGCGCGAGCTGCTGGGCGTCGAGGAGTTGGGCGGCACCATGCGCCTGGGCGCCTGGCCCTGCCGGCTGCACCCCGGGTCGCTCGCCGCCCAGGCCTACGGCACGCAGGAAATCTCCGAGCGCCACCGCCACCGCTACGAATTCAACCGCGAGTACGAGGAGACCCTGACCGCCCACGGCCTGCGCTTCACCGGCGCCACCCCCGACGAGATTTACGTCGAGATTGTGGAACTGGCGCCGGCGGGCCCGCATTCGGGCCACCCCTGGTTCCTCGGCTGCCAGTTCCACCCGGAATTCAAGTCCAAGCCCCTCGCCCCCCACCCGCTCTTCCGGGCTTTCATCGCCGCCGCCTACCAGCACCGTAAACGCGCAGGTCGTGAAGCTGTGCCCGTAGCCTTCAAGACAGCCTCTTCCTCCTAGCGCGTTTACCCTGAGCTGGCCGAAGGGCCGCCGCTGGCCGCAAGCCTGCCTAATTTTCTTGGTAGGGCGGGGGTTTTTCGGAGACCCTGAGCAGGGCCGAAGGGAACCCCGCCGAAAGGGTGCCAGTAAAAGGGGGGCTTCAGCCCCTGAGGTCTGGCGGGACAGACATTCCTGCTCGCCCTGAGCTCCGTCCCGAAACTTCGGGATTCGGGGTCGAAGGGTCTGTCAGCGGCCGCCAGGCCGCCTTAGCCGCTCCCTGCACCCTAGGGGTGACCCCCAATGCGTTATGCGTCCAGAACGCATTCCCGACGCATTTCCGGGGCCGTCCAGGAAGCGCCCCGGGGGACTTAGCCCCTGTGGTCCGGTAGGACAGGCATTCCTGCCTGTCCGCCCGGCGCGGGCGGGCGTGAAGCCCGCCCCTACACAGGAAGGGCACGGCTTCACCTGTCCCGAGCGAAGCCGAGGGAGCCGTGCCGAAACAATACCTAGGAAGGAACGGGGCTTTAGCCCCTGAGGTCTGCTTTTCTCTGTGCCCTCTGCGCCTCTGCGGTGAGTTTTTCGTATAATGGCGGCTGCAATGCCTGCCCTTCAAACACGCGAGATTTCCATCGGCCCACTGCGTATCGGCGGGGCCAACGGGTTGTTCCTCATCGCCGGGCCCTGCGTGATCGAATCGGAAGCCCACGCCCGCTCGCTGGCCGAGCGCATCGCCGCCGTCTGTGCGGAATTGAAACTGCCCTACATCTTCAAGACCAGCTACGACAAGGCCAACCGCACTTCGGCGAAGTCCTACCGCGGCCCGGGGCTGAAAGAAGGATTGAGAATCCTCCGCAAAATCAAAGACGACCTGAAGCTACCCATCCTCACCGACGTCCACGAACCGTCGCAGGTCGCCCCGGCCGCCGAAGTCGCCGACATCCTGCAAATCCCGGCGTTCTTGTCGCGCCAGACCGATTTGCTCATCGCGGCGGGGCGCTCGGGCCGCGTCGTCAACATCAAGAAGGGCCAATTCGTCTCCCCCTGGGAGATGCAACACGCCATCGAAAAAGTCGCCTCGACCGGCAACGGAAAAATTCTGGTCACCGAGCGCGGCTCCAGCTTCGGCTACAACAACCTGGTGGTGGACATGCGGGCGTTTCCCATCCTGCGCGGCTTCGGCTACCCGGTGGTCTTCGACGTCACCCACTCGCTGCAACTGCCCGGCGGGGAAGGGAACCAGTCGGGCGGCCAGCGGGAGTTCGCCGAGCCGCTGGCGCGGGCGGCGGTCGCCGCCGGGGTGGACGGCCTGTTTATCGAAGTCCACGATAACCCCGACCGCGCCCTCTCCGACCCCGCCACCCAACTCCCCCTCGCCCAGCTCAAACCCCTGCTCCAAAAGCTCCTGGCCATTCACTGCGCGGCCACCAACGCGAGGTGATCCCCATGGCTTGGCAACAGGCTTGGCGCCTTTTCTATGGTGTAACTCTATTTGCAGGCATGGTCGCAGTCTGGTGGAGCTGGTCGCTGCCTGCGGGCAAGAAGATTGTCTGGCTCCTCGGTTTTTCGGCAGTCTCTTTGGTAATTGCACTGATCCTCGCTTGGTTCCGTTACCGTACCGCGCCGCATTACAACCGAAGGAAGATCAAACAGTTGGGTCCGCGGCAGCCTATGTCAGCGGATGAGTTCTACCAGATGTTCTACTCCCAATCACAATTGCCCAAGGAAGTTGTGCTCGAGTTGCTCAAGGAAGTGGCTGAGTCGATTGAGGTGCCGCCTACCTTACTTCGCCCGGAGGATCGGTTTTCGGCTGAGATGGCGGATGACGCAGCCTGGGGACCCGATGGGGGACTCGCTGAGGTGACATTCGCCGCAGAGCGGCGTGAAAAGAGATTGGGCGTTGCTGTTGACCTTAGTAAGATACAAACGCTCGACGACTACATCAGGGCTTTCAGTTACATAGGAGCTAGTCGAGACGAGGGGTGACAATGAGGTCTCGAGATCGTTCCCAAAGTCTTGCAGACGGAGCAGGAGGCGCACTCTGTCATTCCGAGCCCTTGCGGGCCCTGGCGGCGAGGAATCTGCAGGTCACTGGTTCTGGCGGGAGGGAAGTTTGACTGAGGACTTTGAGAAATGCAGATCCCTCGCCCCGAACTCTTGGGGCTCGGGATGACAAGGGAGGCAGCGCGGCGGCGAGAAGGTTGACCCGCCTACAAAGAAACTATGAGTCTGGAGACGGCGAAAAGAGTTGTGCAGACGGAGCTGGAGGCCCTGCGGGGGCTGCTGAAGCGGCTGACCGGGGCTGGTGGCTCCCCCAGGCAGGTGTCGGCGCGATATTATTTACTCGCCGAGCCTGGTGGCACCGGCCACCAGGTGGTCTTCAGTTTGGCGGGGCGACCCTTCAGGGTCGCCATTTTGTGGCCCCAAGAAATCTGGGCTTTAGCCTCTGAGGCCCTCAGGGCCTGAAGGCCGAGGTCGGGAGGAGAGCGGAGATGTCAACCCTAAAGGGTTGACCCGCCTACAAAGAAACTATGAGTCTGGAGACGGCAAAGAAAGTCTTGCAGACGGAGTTGGAGGCGCTCCAGGGGCTGCTGAAGCGGCTGGAGGGCCCGGGGGCCAAGAGCTTCGAGCGGGCGGTGGAGGCCATCTTCGCCTGTCCCGAACGTTCGGGACGGGTGGTGATCACCGGGATCGGCAAGTCGGGGATCATCGGGCAGAAGATCGCCGCCACCTTCGCCTCCACCGGGACGCCCGCCTTTTTCTTGCATCCCGCCGAGGCCGCCCACGGCGACATGGGGATGCTGGTCCAGGGCGACGTGCTGGTGGCGCTGAGCTACGGCGGCGAGACGGAAGAAATCAACCAGCTCCTGCCCACCGCCAAGCGCCTCGGCATCCCCATCGTGGCGCTCACTGGCGCGCGGAAGTCGAATTTGGCCCAGGCCGCCGACGTGGTGCTCGACATCAGCGTGGAGCGCGAAGCCTGCTCGCTCAACCTCACCCCGACGGCCTCCACCGCCGTCATGATGGCCCTGGGCGACGCCCTGGCCATCGCCCTGCTCGAGCGCCGCGGCTTCAAGGAAGACGACTTCGCCCGGCTCCATCCCGGCGGCCGCCTGGGGAAGCAGCTCCAACGAGTGGAAACCCTGATGCACACCGGCGAGGCCGTCCCTCGCGTCGCGCCTTCGACCCCGATGCCCGACGTCATCTACGAAATGACCCGCAAGGGCCTGGGGATGACCGCCGTGGTCGAGGATTCGCTGAAGGTTGTGGGCATCGTCACCGACGGCGACCTCCGCCGCCTGATGCAGACCCGCAAGGACGAGGCCCTGCACCTGACCGCCGGCGACTGCATGACCCGCAGCCCGGTCACCCTCCCCAAGACCGAACTGGCCGGCGCCGCCCTCCGCCTGATGGAGGAGCGCAAGATTACTTCCATTGTCGTCGTCGACGACCAGCACCGCCTCGAAGGCGTCCTCCACCTCCACGACCTCTGGACCACCCAACTGTTCTAGAGGCTGGAGACTCAAGGCTGGAAGCTGGAGGCTGGCAACCTGTTCCTGCGTTCTCGGCGCCTCTGCGGTTTGCCTCCGTGCCCTCTGCGTCCTCTGTGGTGAGTCTTTCCCTCTTTGTCTCCAAACCTGGGTGATTGACGAACCGCCTTCCGCCCTTTATCGTTGCCACCATGCGCAAAGCCAGAGCCGGCGTGGCCCGCCGCGCGCGGCGAATCAAGCTGCTGCTGATGGATGTGGACGGCGTTCTGACCGACGGCTCCATCTACTTGCTCTCGGAGCCCGGTCCCGAAGGCTCGGGCCGCCTCCGGGAAATCAAGGCCTTCAATTCGCTCGACGGCGCCGGCCTTCGCCTGGCCCAGCGCACCGGCCTGCGCACCGGGATCATCACCGGCCGGAAATCGCCTGCCGTGGCCGCCCGCGCTCGCGAGCTGGAGATGGACTACCTCGTCCAGGACGCTTTCCAAAAGCTCCCCGCCTTTCAGAAGATTCTTCGCCGCGCGCGGCTGCGGCCGGAGCAAATCTGCTTTATCGGCGACGACATCACCGACCTGCCCATTTTCACCCGGGTGGGGCTGGCGGTGGCCGTGGCCAACGCCCATCCGGAAGCCAAGAAGGGAGCCCACTTCGTCACCCGTGCCCGCGGCGGCCAAGGCGCGGTGCGCGAAGTGGTGGACTTGCTGCTCCGCGCCCAGGGCCACTACCACAAACTCCTCCGCCACTTCCGCGCGTAGAGCAGGGGTTTGGAAGGGCATGGCTTCTCGGAGCGAAGCGGAGACCCTGAGTTTACCGAAGGGAGCCATGCCGATACACTAAGTAACAAGAACAGGGCTTTAGCCCCTGAGGTCCGCCCCGCGCTCGTCTTGTTTTCCGGGCGCTTCTTGGACTAGGATGGGCGTGCAGCCGGAGCGGGAGTAGTTCAGCGGTAGAACGCCAGCTTCCCAAGCTGGATGTCGCGGGTTCGATCCCCGTCTCCCGCTCCAAATCGCCCTTGGGGCGATTTGCCCTGAGCTTGCCGAAGGGCACGCCCGCGCATTTTGCCCCGAGCCCAGTCAGCTAGCCACAGTGTCGCGGCCTGCCTGCCGCAGGCAGGGTTCTGCGCCCGAGGCGCACCCGCCTTGGGCGGGGATCCCCGTCTCCCGCTCCATCCCGCACCGGCGGGATGCCCTGAGCTTGCTTGCCCTGCTTGCCCTGAGCGTGTCGAAGGGAGCGAAGTCGAAGGGCCGAAGGGCGCAGTTGAGGGGCCCTTTGAACTCCGCTCGTGCCTTTTGCCTCCGCGCGCTGAACCTGCCATAATCGCCCGCCTTCGTACTCGGTACTTCGTACCGGGTACATCTCGGAGAGAAGAGCCGTGGCCTACAAAGACCTGCGGGACTTCCTGAAGCGCCTGGAGCGGGAAGGAGAGCTCAAGCGCATCACCGCCGAAGTCGACTGGAAGCTCGAGGTGGCCGAGATCACCGACCGGGTCACCAAGCGCGGCGGGCCTGCTCTGCTGTTCGAGAACATCAAGGGCTACAAGATTCCGCTCGCCATCAACCTCTTCGGCTCCCACCGCCGCATGGCCCTGGCCCTGGAAGTGAATGACCTGCAAGAAATCGCCGACCGCATCACCGGCTACCTCGATTTCAAGACCCCGGAGGGCTTCATCGACAAGATCAAAATGCTCCCCAAGCTGGGCGAGCTGGGGGCGTTCTTTCCCAAGAGGGTCAAGAGCGGGCCCTGCCAGGAGGTGGTGAAGCGCGACAACTTCTCTCTCCTCGACTTCCCCATCATCCAGTGCTGGCCGCAGGACGCGGGCCGCTACATCACCTTCCCCCTGGTCATCACCCGCAACCCCGAGACCGGCAAGCGCAACGTGGGCTGCTACCGCCTGCAGGTCTTCGACGACCGCACCACCGCCATGCATTGGCAGACCCAGAAGCACGGCGCCGAGCACTTTCGCCTTGCCCGTGCCCAGTCCGGGCGGGCGCGCTCGAAGTTCGGCGAGGGGAAGCTGGAAGTCGCCGTGGCCATCGGGGCCGACCCGGCCACGGTCTTCTCCGGCGTCATCCCGGCTCCGCCCGACCTGGATGAATTTATGCTGGCTGGCTTCCTGCGGCGCTCCCCGGTGGAGATGGTGCGCTGCCAGACGGTGGACTTGGAGGTCCCGGCCAACTCGGAAATCGTGCTCGAAGGCTACGTGGATTTGAACGAGTTCCGCCCCGAGGGCCCCTTCGGCGACCACACCGGCTACTACTCGCTGGCCGACGACTACCCCGTCTTCCACCTCACCTGCCTCACCCACCGCCGCGACCCCGTCTACCTGACCACCATCGTGGGCCCGCCGCCGGAGGAGGACTACTTCCTGGGGCACGCCATCGAGCGCATCCTCCTGCCGGTGATGAAGATGCAGTTCCCCGAAATCGTGGACGTGCACATGCCCGCCGAGGGCATCTTCCACAACTTGATGCTGGTTTCCATCCGCAAGTCCTACCCGGGGCACGCCCGAAAGATCATGAGCGGCCTCTGGGGCCTGGGGCAGGCGATGTTCACCAAGGTGGTGGTGGTGGTCGACGCCGACGTCAACGTGCGCGACCCCCGCGAGGTCACCTGGAAGGCGTTGTGCGCGATTGACCCGGAACGCGACGTCGAGTTCCACCTGGGCCCGGTCGATACCCTCGACCACGCCGCCCGCCAGCCCGATTTCGGCTCCCACCTGGGCCTGGACGCCACCCGCAAATGGCCGGCCGAGGGCTACGCCCGCGGCCCCTGGCCGGAGGAGATCAAAATGGACACGGACACCAAGCGCCGCATAGATTCTCTATGGAAGCAGCTAGGTTGGGAGTAGCATTGCGGGTAAAAAGCGACCCCTGCGGACGAAAAACCAAGAAAATCTAACTTTTTGCTTGACATCCCCCCGGTTTCCCCCTACAAACTAGGGCCGATACAGGGTAAAACTGCCTTCCCTAACGGAAAACATGGTTGACCGCGCGGCGAACGTAGGCTGGCGGGATGAGGAGTAGCAATGGCGTCTCCCCGGGAAGTGATGAGTATCCGGGAGGCTTCGGAGTACTTGGGGATTTCGCCCGATACCATGTACCGCTATGTCTATCAGGACAAGATTCCGGCCTTCAAGCTGGGCAACCGATGGAAGTTCAAAAAGACCATCTTGGATCGCTGGATTGAGCGCAAGATCAGCCAGGGGAAAAACCGGCGGCGGAGAGCCAAGAGGTAGGAGCCTATGGCGCTATTCGGCAGGAAGCAGAAACCCATCGTAGGCCTGGACATCGGCTCCAGCTCGGTCAAGGCGGTCGAGTTGAAGAAGACTAAGGAGGGCTACGAGCTCTCCAAGGTGGGCTTGGAGCCGCTCTCCCCAGAGACCGTGGTGGACGGCGCCATCATCGACGCCCTCAGCGTTTCCGACGCCATCAACCGCATCTTCGAGGCTCAAAAAGTCACCAACAAGAATGTGGGCACCTCCGTCTCCGGCCACTCCGTGATCATCAAGAAGATCAATCTACCCATGCTGGAAGACGATGAGCTCTACGACGAGGTCTACGCCACCGCCGGCCAGTACATCCCCTTCGACATCGCCGACGTGAGCCTGGACTACCAGGTGCTGGAGCCCAGCCCGGCGGGCGACGCCGTGGAAGTCCTGCTGGTGGCGGTCAAGCGGGACAAGATCAACAACTACCAGTCGGCGCTGATCGGGCGGAACTTGAGCTTGGTGGATGTGGATGCCTTCGCCCTGCAAAACACCTACGAAGTGAACTACGATCCCGACCCGGATTCCACCGACGCCCTGCTGAACATCGGTGCCAGCGTGATGAACATCAACATCGTGCGCGGCGGCATCCCCCTGTTCACCCGCGATGTCTCGGTGGGTGGCAACCAGTACACCGACGCCTTGCAGAAAGAGCTGGAGTTGAGCTTCGAGGACGCCGAGAACCTGAAGCGCGGCCAGGCGCTGGCGGGCGTCAGCGACGAACAGAAGGCCGCCGTCCTGCGCTCGGTCTCGGAAATCCTGGTGCTGGAAATCCAAAAGACGCTCGATTTCTTCCGGGCCACCGCGGGCGCGGCCGGCATCAACCACATCCTGGCCGCCGGCGGCGCCGCCCGCACCCCCGGCTTGCTCGACATGCTGCGGGAGGAGTTCCAGATGCAGGTCGACGAGCTCGACCCCTTCCGCCGCATCACCTACAACCCGGCCAAGTTCAGCGACGAATATATCCAAGAAACCGGATCCCGGCTGGCTGTCTGTGTCGGCCTGGGGCTGAGGAGTTTTGACCTAGCATGATTCGCATCAACCTACTCGGTCGGCCTCGTCCCAAAGTCAAGCGCGCGGTGGCCATCACCGGCGGCCTGCAACTGGTTCTTTTCGCCATTCCGGTGGGGGTGGCGGTGCTGGCGCTCGTCGGGCACCACTGGATCATTCAACTGGGCATTGACGAGGTGAACGAGGAAATAAAGACCACCGACGCGAGACTGAAGTCGCTCACCGGGGTCCAAACCAAGGTCGAGCAGCGCCAGAAAACTCTGGACGAGTTGCAGAACCACCGCGACACCATTGCGGAGCTCGTGCAGAAGCAATCCGGTCCCCACCAACTCTTGGAAGCCGTCGGCGCCACCGTCAACCGGACCCCCACCCTGTGGTTGATCGAAATGCGAGACCGAGGGGAGGAGCGGATCGAATTCAAGGGACGAGCCGGCTCCATGAACGCCATCTCCGACTTCATTTCCAACCTCCAGAACTCGGGGAAGTTCACCGAGGTGGAGATCCAGGAAGCGGTGGAAAAGGCGGACCGCGAGGAAGGCGTCAGCTTCGAATTCACCCTCTCGGCAAAATTCTCCCCCTCCCAGCGCTCCGGCCAGGCCTCGGAGGGGCAACCACAGACCGCGGCCGGTGGAGGGCCTTAGGGGGACGCTATGGCGGGCTTTCGCGAACTACCCTGGTTTTCCCAGTTGGGGTTGTACTTTCTGGTGGCGGTGGCAGTCGTCGCCTTGGGCGAATACGTGGATTACCCGCCGATCCTGCCCCTGGTGAGCGCCCAGACCAGCCTGGAGGGCCTGGAAACCACCGCTCAGAGCCGCAAGACCGAGGTGAACAAACTGCTCCATTTCGAACAAGACCTCCCCAAGCTGGATACCCAGATCCAGGCCATCCAACGGGAGCTCGACACTCAAAGGCGCCTGGTGCCGGAAGAGAAGAAGACGGATGAGTTCATCCGCCTGCTGCAGGACGAGGCTACCCATGCCCGGATTGCCCTGCGACGCCTCACGGCCAAGCCGGTGGTCTCCCAGCAGTATTACACCGAGATGCCCTTCGAGCTCGAACTGGACGGTTCCTATTACGACACGCTGGAATTTTTCAAGCAGCTAGGGGGGGAAACCCGGATCATCACCGCGACCGGCCTGCACTTGCAGGGAATCGGCGCCAGCCGGGGACAGCGCACCTACTCCCCGAACACCACCGTGTCCGGGACGGTTACGGTGATTACTTATTTCCTGCCTAAGACGGGGCCCTCGGAGGAAGGGTCTGCCCCGGGAACCCAGACGCCTTCCGGGCCCTGAGACGGTGGGAAAGGAGCAGACGGTATGAGCCGAAAAACTTTTGGGTGGATCCCAGCAGTGGTGGCTGGCTTGGCCCTGGTCGGGCTGGGCCTGCTGACCGTGACCCCGCGGCTCGCACCCACGGTCGAGGCTCAGGGCCCGCCGACCGCCACCCCCAGCGCCGGCCAGCAAACCCGGCAGCCCTCTCGGCCGCCGGCGCGGGCCCAGACGGCGCAGCTGCAGAGACAGGCGCAAGCGGGCACCCGCCGCGATCCTTTCCGCGCTCCAGTCGGGCGCTCTGGGGAGGGGGGGTCCGGCAAAACTTGTGCCCCGATCCCCCGCAAGCGCAGCCTGGTGATCGCTCGCTTGTCGGTGAGCGGCATCGTGAAGACTCCTACCGAAATGATCGCGATGGTGACCATGAGCGGGAGGCCCCAGCCGTTCTTTCTGCGGGAGCGCGATGAGCTCTGCGATGGCTATGTGAGTCAGATTACGCAGGACAACGTCATCTTCCAGGAAAGAGTCGAGGACGCCTACGGCAAGGAGTACGAGAAAGAAATCATTAAGACCATCTCAGGTCCAGGAGCACAGCAATGAGTCGCAAGGTCTGGAGCGGCCTGGGGGCCGCGCTTTTGTTGGCGGGGCTGTTCCCGGCAGTGGGGAGCAGCGCCGAGGAATCCCAGCCGGCGCGTCTGGTGGTGGTGAGGGGAGTCGAACAGGCCCAGGGGACCACGCTCGAGGTGGTGGCCTCGGGGCCCTTTAGCTTCACCTCCTACCAGCCCAATGGGCGCAGCCTGGTGGTGGACCTGGCCGGAGTGGCGTCGAATCCCGCGGCGGTGCCCGCGGCCGCTCCCGTGGCCTGGGTGGCCACCTATCGTTGGCTGCCTTTCCGCAACGCCAGCGGCCATCCGGTGCTCCGCCTCGACCTGGCTTTGGAGCGCGACTGTGAGATTCGCCTCTCCCAGCCGAGCGTGTCTGTTCTTTGGCTCACCTGCCCGGGGGTTGCCCCTC
>JALLOH010000109.1 GCA_027717655.1 Acidobacteriia bacterium AH_259_A11_L15 | reverse complement strand
TTCGGGCTCTCCGTGTGGCTGGGATATGGCCTGTCGTGGCTCCGCCGTCTGCCGATCTTGTTCCGTTCCGAGGCCAACCCCGCCGACCCCACCCGCCGGCAGTGGGCGCCACTCAAGTACATATTCCTGCCGCTGGTCCTCCGCCGCTGCCGCGCCTTGCTGACCATCGGCACCCGCAACGCCGAATTCTACCGACGCTATGGCATCCCCAAAGAAAAGCTCTTTTGGACGCCCTACGCGGTGGACAACGACTTCTTCCAGCAGCAGCGGGCCGCTCTGCAGCCACGCCGGGCCGACCTCCGCCGGGAACTCGGTCTGCCGGCCGAGGCTGTCGTCCTCCTCTACGCCGGACGCTTGGCCCCGGAAAAAGGTCTCGACAATCTCCTCCAGGCCCTCCATCGCCTCGCGGCCCCGGGCGTCTGGTTGTTGCTGGCCGGCGAAGGCCGCAGCCGAAAAGCCCTGGAGGAACAGGCGCGCTCCCTCCCCTTGCCCCGCGTCCTCTTCCTCGGGCTGCAAGGACAGAAGCAGTTGGCCCGCTCTTATGTTGCCGCCGATATCTTTGTGCTACCATCCCACCGAGAGCCGTGGGGTTTGGTGGTCAACGAAGCCATGAATTTCGCCCTCCCCGTACTGGTTTCCGAGCGAGCCGGCGCCGTCCCTGACCTGGTGGAAGGCGGTGAGAACGGCTTCGTCTTTCCCCCGGGCGACCCGGACGCCCTGGCGGGCTGCCTGCGCCGGTTGGTGAACGACCCCGCCTTGCGCCAGCGGATGGGGCAGCGGTCCCTCGAACGCATCCAGGCGTGGTCCCACCGAGGGTCGGCGCAAACCACCCTCCAGGCCCTGCGGTTTGCTTTGCCAGAACGGGGAACCTGAGTTCCTATGCCGCCTTCCGTTTCCTACGCACCTTCCGCTCGACTCTCCAGCTCTCCCCTGGCTCTGGCTTGGCGGAACCGCTGGGGCGTCTACATGATAGTAGCTGGCGTCCTCTCGGGCTTGACCTCCGCCCTCATCCTCTACGCCTTCGGCGCCGGCCCCCTGGTGGCGCTAGGCCTTTCGGCTCTGGTGGCGATCTGGCTCTTTTTTTATCCCAACTCCTTCCTCCTCCTGTTCCTGTTTCTCTTCGTCGCGGCTGCTTGCCCCTATCTGAAATTCGGCGGGCTCATGGACGCGCTTCGCTACGTGGTCCTGGCGGCCACCGCCTATTACCTCGTCATCCGCCTCTTCATCCAACGCCTGCCCCTGCAGCTCCGGTGGAAGCACTTGCCGCTCCTTCTCTTTTGCTTTTGGGCCCTCGCCACCGCCACCTACTCGCTGCTGCCCCTTTTGACCCTGCTCAAAGCCGGCGCCTTCGCCCTGCTCATGGCTTTCTGTTTTCTCTACGCCAAACGTTTCCCGAACAATCCCCGGGAGTCCACCGAATCCTTTTTCCAGAGTTTGCTGTTTCTCGATGTCCTCCTGGTCCCTGCCTCTCTGGTCCTTCGCTGGACCGGCAAGGAAATCACCCGCTACGCAGCCCACGGTGTCGAGCCCGCGGCGATGTACGGCGCCTTCTTCAACCCCAACAGCTTGGGGATTTTCACAGCCCTCGCCCTGCCGGTCCTTTTCTGGTATATGCATCGCCAACCCCGCTGGCGCTATCCCTTGTGGCTGCTCGCGGCAGCCAACCTCTACTGCCTGGTGGCCTCGCGCTCGCGCGCTAGCTACGCCGCCGCCTTAGCCGGCTTGGGGCTCTACCTCTACTTCCGCAATCGCAAGCTCCTCCTCGTCGCCGTCGTGCTGCTGGCCATGGTGGGAGGCCTCTATGTAGCCTACGCCCCTCAAGAACTGCACAAGTTTTCCACCCTCTACGTCTACAAAGGTCGGGAAACGGTGCTCGAATCCCGCATCGACCACTGGAAGAAGTCTCTGGCCTATATCCGCCAAAGCTGGTTCTTCGGCTACGGATTAGGAGCGAGTCCGGGAGGGTCCCAGGAGTGGCACTTCTCTTTTTCCAGTTGGCGTGCTCTCCGCGTCCGCGGCAGCAGCTTGCTCGCCATCTGGGAAGAGACCGGCTTGCCCGGATTCCTTCTCCTGGGTCTGTACCCTTTCTGGGTGGCCGGCCAGGGCCTGCGCCATCTGCTGCGCTCCCGGCGGCCCATGGATTCCACCTCTATCCGCATTCTCGTTCTGACGGTCGTCTTGTTCGCCGGTATGGGGAACATGCTGTTTGAAGAATGGATTTTGGCTCCCGGCTTCTTCGTCACCGTATTTTTCTGGATCCTGATTTTTCTGTTGTTGGACGAACTGTGGATCGTGGCCCGCCCGGCCCCTGGGATCCCCGCACCAACCATCACTACCTGCCCGGAATAAAGCCACCACATGAGCCCGAAGCGCGTACCTGGGTCCTCTCTGGCGAAGACCCCCTGCAAGGTCTGTGGGGCCCAATCAAAACACGTCATTTCCCTTGCGGATCCGAAGCATGAACCCCACACCCTGGAAATCTTTCGCTGCACGGGCTGTCGGCTCCTGTTTGTGGGAAACCCCGTGAGCCCGGAGCAGTTGGCGGCTGCTTACAGCGCCGAGGACCCCCTCCGCTACTTTGACGAAATAGCGGTCGGAACCGACCGTAAGGTAGCCTCGGCCCTGCACGACCTCGACACCCTGCTGCGCGCGAGCGGAGATTCGGTGTCCGTGCTCGATGTCGGCTGCGGCGATGGCCGCTTCCTACAAACTCTCCAACAGAGGCACCCCTCCGTCCGCGCTCTCGGTCAGGAATTGCCCGGCCCGCTGGCCTCCCTCTGGCAGGCAAAAGGTGTCCGCGTATATACCGGAGCTCTGGAAAATATCGTTGAACGTTTCTCGGTAATAGTCCTCCTGGATGTGGTGGAGCATGTGCCGGACCCGAACCGCTCCTTCGTCCACTGCCGTTCCCTGCTCAAAGAGCGAGGGCACGTCTACATTCACACCCCACGCCTCTGCTTCTGGGACGGATTGTTTCTTGCGGCGACCAGGATTCCCGGCGCCCGCTGGCTATCCCGGGCTTGGTTGCGGACTCGCATATCCATTTTTCATCTCCAGCTCTGGACGGACACCGCTTTGACGCTCTCCTTGCAAAAGGCCGGGCTGGAGCTTGTTTACTTGAGACCACAGACGGAGCTCAGCTGGCCCCTCGAACGATACCTTCGGGTTTACCTGGGCGAAAGGGTTCATCTTCCCCCACTGTTGTTACGACCGGCCGCCTGGCTCGCTCATCTCCTCTTTGTCTGGCCGGGGACCTTGAGGAACAAAGCCATCTGCCTGGCGCGCCTGCCTTCCGGGAACCCGCAGCCAGAGCCTCGATGAACGTTTAGGTGAACGCGGGGAGATCAAGGTCGGGGGGCAGCGGCAAGGGCTCTCACCGCCCGCGTCGGCAATTGGAATAGACGCGCAGGTGCTTTTCCGCGCACACTTCCACCCCGAACCGTTCCTCCGCGATCTGCCGGCCGTGCTCCCCCAGCCGCGCGGCTCTCTCCGGATTGCGCCACAACTCTAGCAGCGCCTCGGCCAGAGCCGATTCGTCCCGCGGCGGAACAACAATGCCTGCCGGTCGCTCGGCATCCGCCAGCAGAAGTTCCGGAACACCGCCCACGCCGGTAGCTACCACGGGCACACCCGCGGCCATCCCCTCCAGGATTGACATCCCGAAGGCCTCCGAAAGGGAGCTGGAAACCAGCACGTCCAGTTCGGCCAACACCTCGGCAACGGAAGGAACAAACCCATAGTCCCGCACCCGCGAGGCCAAGCCGAGCTGGTGAATCAATTCCTCCAGGCGCCGACAATAGTCCGCTTGGCTGGCATACTTGCCCCCGGCAAACACCAGCTCC
>JALLOH010000108.1 GCA_027717655.1 Acidobacteriia bacterium AH_259_A11_L15 | reverse complement strand
TGGAGGCCCTGATCATACCCAGGTGGGGTGTCCAGTTTTAGAGGGGAGCACTACATGAATCTTGCTTACAGCCCACCCAAGCGGCTCGAAAATCGCGCGCATTTGGGCTTCACCAAGAGAGTCGGTTATGTGGGCTTGTGGGCGTTTCATGGAAAGAATCAGCACACGTCGTTTAGCGTTTGCGAAGTCTGCGGGCGCTCCTGCCCAGTGTAGCGCAGGTTGTGCAGGGCGTTCACGCGGCTCTTCTCGACCAGCCGGACAGGCAGGGCAGGTCCTCGCACCACCCCATGCCGCCCTGGCTTAGCCTTTCGACAACATGATGATAGCGCGAAACCGTCTTTCCGCCCAAGAATGACCTGACCCCCTAAAACCGGTCCAGCTCTAATGTTAGAGTTGGGCCCTTGGAGAGGAGGTCAGGATGCCGAGGAAGAAGCATTCCGTAGAGCAGATCATCCACAAACTGCGGGAGGCGGAGGGCTTGAGCTTCAGGAACTTCTTCTGCCGCTGCCGCTCGATCAGCTCCGTCCGCTTGAAATACGCCACCAGGGCCGCTTCCGTCCGCCGGGGCTGAGTCCCGTGGTGGCGGCGGTCCAGCCACTTGCAGAAGACAGGAACGAGCAGGCCCACCCGCCGGGCCATTTCCGCCCGGGAGAGGCGGTGCTCGTCCATATAGGCGCGGGTCTTTTCACGAAGGTCGGTGGCCATCTCCCTGTCCTTGCCGGCGCTCGGCCTCCCAGGCCTCCCGGGCGGCCTGAGAGGTGAAAATCGGCGCCTGGCCATTGCCGGCCGGCCTCAGGGCCAGATCGGCCCGGGGAGCCTTCGCCGGGCGCCTCCGGTGGCCGTCCTTGACCAGGTCGAGGGCCGTGAGCCCGTCGGCAGCCAGGTGCATGAGCTCCAAGTGGGCCAGGGCCACCTCCCCGTTGCAGCTTCTTCATCCGCTTGTACTCTCGGAGCTGCTCCAGGCTGGGATGGAAGCTCGAGAGTTCCAAATTGAAGGCCTCGCCGAGGAAGCCCTCCTCGGTATAGACCAGGACTTTGCCCAGGTCGCGGGGGTCCCAGCGGACCTCCACGTAGGTGCCCTCCCGGCCCAGCAGCTTCTCCGACCAGTACCAGCGGTTGCGCTCGAAGAGCTCCAGGCCGTTGCGCCTGACCAGGCGCTTTTCCGCCCGCATCAGCAGCACGTCCAGGGTGCGCTCGTCGGGCACCACCGGGGTGCCGTATTCCTGCCGGTAGGCTTCAAGGGGCGAGCAGCCCAGGCGGGCATGGGGGTTCCTGAGGTAGTGCTCGTAGAGCCAGCGCTCAAAGAGCAGGGCGAACTCGGCCAGATGCAGGAAGGGGGTCTCCTCGGCCTCTCCCTTGAGCCAGGCCTGGTGCCGGCGGATTTGGTTCTTCAGGATATCGACCGGCCGCAGGGCGAGCTTGGAGCCGCACCAGCCGGGCAACTCCTGGACGAAGTCCCGCTCCACGGTCCCAAAGAAGCGTTCAATGGGCTTGGCCTGGGCGTTGTAGGGGATGGTGTGCCGGACCTTGAGCCCCAGGTTCCGCCAAATACCCTCCATGGCCCGCATATCGAGCACTCCCAGGCCATGGGCGCGGGCGAAGAGCTCGATTGAATCGCTCGGGACGGCGCCCAGGCGCTTCGTCCGGCCTTCCAGGTACCGGGAGCGGAAGTCCTTGCCGTTGTCTACGTAGAGCGACTCGGGCAGGCCCATGAGGCCGTCATCCTTGGGCAGGACGGCATGGCGGAAGGCCAGGGCAATGGTCTGGGAGCGGGGCCGCTCGGAGATGAACCAACCGGCGAGGACTTCGGTCTTCAAATCCTGCCACGCGGAAATCCAGGGCCGGATGAGCTTGCCCGAGCAGGTGTGGACGAAGAGGTCGAATTCGTGGTGGTCACCGCAGAAGATCTCCCGGTTGCGGAGGTCGGCGTAGCTGCGGGGGATGTAGATGCCGTAGCGGTTCTGGAAGGCCTGGGCGCCCTCGCGGCCCAGGACGCGGACGGCGGGCGGGATGGTCTTGATGATGCGCCGGACGGTCGAATAGGACAGCGAGAACTCGCATTCGGGGCAGAAGTGCAGGCGGTTCCGGCCCTGGTAGCCCTTGACCCGGGGCTCCAGGGGCCGCACCCGGCACTGGGGGCAGCGAGCGATGAGCTTCCGCCAAACCTTGGTGATGCTGGGGCGCTTGCGGCGGGCATAGAGGCCGGCGATAGCGCGTCGCAGTTCTTCGTCCACCTTGTAGCGGCGGTCGCTGGAGGGGTCTTCAGTTCTGCCCCGAGGGCGAGGAATCAAGGCCTCAAAGCCGGCTTTGGCCTTCACATGCGTGGTGCCTTGGGCTGAATTGTAGGCCGAGCGATAGAGCCAGTACCAGCGCCAGAGGGTGCCGAGGCTCACGCTGGCTTTCTGGGCGAGTTCCTCGGCAGCAGGGGAGGGAACCCGTCGGCCGTTCGACTGGACGCTCTTGGGCTGGAGGGATTTGAATGCGAGGACTAGCTGGAGGCGGGCTTGAGCCTCAGCGACACCCTTCTCGCCATAGAGGACGGCCAGTTCAGCGAAGGAAGCGTGGTCCCCTTGGAAGCTTGCAGTTTGGGTTAGAATCTCGGCAGCCATCGTGGCCTCTCCAGTAGGTCGCAGTGGTTAGGGTCTGCCGTCTGTCTCTAGCAGGCGGCAGGCCCGCTCCATCACTCCCGCTGCTTCTTTCGCCCCCTCCCTTTCATATAGAAGCGCTCCTTGTGGCGCCGCGCAGCTTTCAAATCAAGCAAGCTCCAAATCCGATAGCTCGGTCCGTCGAATTTGACCCGGCGAGGCTCGGAAACCTTCCCCTCGCGCAACCATCTCAGAAGCGTCTTCTTGCTGACACCGATTCTGTCCGCAACTTCCTGGGTCGTGTAGGTGCGCATGGTATTACGTCCCCGGTATGGACATATTTCGGGTGCCCTGTCAAGTGATATTTCTGATTGACCGAAGAGAGGCAAGAAGGTCCTGGCGTCTGACTTACTCCTGTGCCTAAAGGTAATGGTTTTGGCACGGTCCAGGCGCGCCCAAGTAGCTCTGGCACGGCGGGGTTGGCATCTCCTTGAGTCTTTTAGACTGCGCCAAAGGATGAGGTTTGGTGCACAAAATGCTCTGTTCGCTCTGTCAAGTGGGTGTCCCTCGATCGCTGGGTCAGGCGGTGGACGATGCGGACACTGAGGTCGATCTTCGGGAAAGGACCAAGAGCCACGCCATCAGGCCGAGCATGAGGCAGGGAATCAGCGCGTGCGGCAGGATGATGTGTAGGATCGCCGGAAGCGTCAGTCGTCCAGCAGCGCTGAACTCGGCGATGTGTACATATGTTGCACCAAAGAAGTAGAGACTCCAGCACACTACGGGACCCACTAGATACCGCCCTCTCAACCAGATGCTGATTGTTGACGCGACGGCCATTCCCAAATAGGCGAATCCGAAGAACTGCTGGAAGGGGTTCCCTGCAGGCACCCCCAGCATCGCCGCGGCCCGGTCGCTCGCGACTAGAATAAAGAGCGCGACACCGAGCATGATGAAGCCGTGGTACCCCGCCAGGAGGTAGACGAGCAACAACTCGAGTCGCCCCTCTACTTTCAAGTTGGCCCTCGCGCCATGGACAAGCGCTATGGCGACGAGTATCAATGCGGAAAGAAGGAACATTCTGGTCACCCCCTCATCGGATGCTTGAGTTTGAGCTGCTCAACTCCGTTCCTTAGTACTCCAGAGATGATTATAGTGGCTGTCGGGTGCTACGCAGCTAAGCCCGCGCTGCGCCCGGAGCTTTCTCAAGACCTTCCCTCCGGACTTCCCTACCAGGGGTCTTTCTCTTGGGTGTCCCAAAAGTAACACTTTTGGCACAGGTTGATTGCAGCCACAACAGCAGATGGGGACGAGATTCGGCCAG
>JALLOH010000107.1 GCA_027717655.1 Acidobacteriia bacterium AH_259_A11_L15 | reverse complement strand
AAGCTGAGGCAGGCGGCCGAGTTCCTGCGCAACCACCCCGAGGTGCGCATCCTCATCGAAGGCCATGCCGATGAAATCGGGAGCGAGCAGTTCAACCAGGCGCTGGGCGAGCAGCGGGCGGAAGCGGTGAGGAACCTTCTGGTTTCGCTCGGGGTGGACCCGAGCCGGTTGCGGACCGTCAGCCTCGGGGAGGCGCAGCCGTTCTGCACCGAATCGTCCGAGGATTGGTGCCGGATGCTGAACCGCCGCGCCCACCTCGTCCTGCAGCGCTAGCCGCCGGCAGGGGGAATCCGGGCAACAACTTTCTAGAGTTGAGGTTTGCCCGCCGGAGCTTCGGCGGACACGGTGGTCTCGGAGAAGACCACCGCGGTAAAGGCTTCGAGCTTCGCTCCTTCCTTCCACGCGGTGCGGGCCAGCCCGGCCTTCAGGCAGGCTTCTTCTAAGAACCGCTCCCGGTCCCAGCCCATCTCCCGGGCTACCTGCGGGAGCAGGAGACCGCGGTGGAAGCCGTCGCTCACCAGCAGGCCGTGTTCTCCCACCTGCAGTTCCTCGGGCATGATAGGGAAGAAAGGCGAGAGCAGGGAAATTTCGATTTCGAGCCCGGGCAACTCCTCGGGCGTCACCGGGGGAAAGCGCGGGTCCCGTAGGGCCGCCGAGAGGGCGGCACTGGCAATGGCCTGGTAGAGCGGCTTGGGTTGGACGACGCCCACGCAGCCGCGCAAGAGGCCCTGCTTGCGCACGGTGACGAAGGCCGCCCCGGGCAACCGCAGGGCGTCGGAGGGGAGAACCCCGGCCAGGGCGTCCGGGTGGGGGGCCGAGCCCATCAGGGCCGTCGCGATGGCTTGCCGGGCCAGGTCGAGCAAGAATCGCTGCTCCTGGCTAGTGAACGATGACATCCTTGTCTTCTTGTTCCCTTTCCCTTTCTCTTTCGGTTTCTTTTTCGGGCCGCAACACCAACAGGGATCCGCGGCGCTGGCGCCAGCGCGCGTCCAGCTTTCTCCAGAATTCATTAAAGTAGCGCACCGCGCTCACCAGGGCAAACAGCATCACCAGCCACAGAGCCAGCGTGCCTGCCAGGTGCAACTCGGGAAAGCGACTGGCGAGAAGGAGTAAACTGGCCGCACACACCTGCAAGACCATTTTGGCCTTGCCCAAGTCGGAGACCACCACGCGGAAGCCTTCCGCCGTGGCGATGGTGCGCATTCCCTGCACGGCGAATTCGCGTCCCACGATGATCACCACCATCCAGGCCGGCGCCAGGCCCAACTCCACCAGGGCGATGAAAGCCCCGCTGATCAGGAGTTTGTCCGCGACCGGGTCGAGCAGGACACCCAAAGGGGTGATCTGGCGACGGCGGCGGGCCAGGTAACCGTCCAGCCAGTCGGTCAGAGCCGCCCCCAACAGGATGAGTACGCCCCAGAACTCGAAATTGGGCACCCGGGTGAGCAGAACTACTACCAGCAGAGGCACCAGGGAGATGCGAGCCAGCGTCAAACGGTTGGGAAGGTTCATGACAATCGCCCGCGCTGCCTCAGGGTGGCTGAAAAGAAGTGTTTGCGCTTACGGGCACAGGCCATCGGGGCGCGCCGGCACTATACTCGCGAGTTTGCAGGGCTGTCAAACTTTGCCGGTCGCTGCCTGGGAAGTGTGCAAAACTCTTGCCATCCTTCTTGGGTTCCCCCGGGGACATGGTCGCCGGAAGCTGGAGCAGAGGAGGAGGGGAGTCTTTGTAATGATTTGAAAATAAGGGGCTTACAGATAAAGCCGACCGTGGCTCCCTTGGCCGCGCCGAAGGCTCATTTTTAGCGGCCACAGGGCCAAAAACGCTTTCCACATTTTTTTCCACAGGAAAAACTCCTTTGCCAGCAGCAAGTTGGAAGGAAGAGAGGCTGAGAAACTGCACAGACCCTGGGGAAACGACCCCGGCAGGCCGCCCTAGGAGGAAACGGCAAACTCTTGAAGCTGGCGGGCGAGAGATTCGGGCAATTCAGCCTCGATGCAGACGCTGCCATCGCGAAATTGTTCGCTCAAAACCCGTCCCCACTGGTGGACTAGGGCGCGCTGGCGAGCCTGAGCGGGCGCGAAGCGCAAGACCACGCGCACGGGGCGGTCGCCGGGCAGCCAGCCATCGATTCGTTGCCGCAGCTCCTCCAAACCCAGCCCGGCAAGGGCCGAGAGGAACAGCGCGCGCGGCGAATTCCGCAGCCGCCGGCGCTCCTCTTCGCCCAGCCGGTCGATTTTGTTGAAGACGTGCAGCCGCGCCGTTGGTTCGACGCCCAGCTCAGCCAGCACCTTGACTACTTCCTCATCCTCTTCGGCCTGTCGGGAACTGGAGAAGTCGCTCACGTGCAAAATCAGGGCCGCCTCCTGAACTTCTTCCAGCGTCGCGTGGAACGCGGCCACCAATCCCGGCGGCAAGTCGCGAATGAAGCCGACGGTATCGGAGAGCAGTGCGCGGCGTCCCGACGGCAGTGCCAGCGCCCGCACCGTGGGGTCGAGCGTGGCAAATAGTTTTTGCGAGACCCCAACCTCGGCCCGCGTCAGCGCGTTGAACAGGGTGGACTTGCCCGCGTTGGTGTAACCGACCAGGGCCACGGTAGCCAGGCCCGCCGCCTGGCGCGCCCGGCGCTGCAGGCTCCGGCGCCGGCGCACGGTTTCCAGTTCTCCGCGAATCCGGGTGAGGCGGTGGCGGATGCGCCGCCGGTCAGTCTCCAGTTTCGTTTCCCCGGGTCCGCGCGTGCCGATGCCGCCGCCCAGCCGGGAGAGCTCCACGCCCCGCCCCGTTAGCCGCGGCAGCCAATAGTTCAGCTGCGCCAGTTCCACCTGAAGTTGCCCTTCGCGCGAACGGGCGCGCCGGGCGAAGATGTCCAGGATGAGCGCGGTCCGATCCAGCACCCGCCGCTCCCCTTCCCTGGTCAGGTTGCGCAACTGGGTGGGGGAGAGATTGTGATCGAAGAGTATCAGCCGGGCGTCGCGGGCGGCGGCTTCCCGGTGAAGTTCCTCCAACTTGCCCCGTCCGATCAGCGTGGCCGGGTCGGGGCGGTCACGGCGCTGCTCGACGCGCCCCACCACCTCCGCTCCGGCGCTGCGAGCCAGCAGCTCCAGTTCCGCCAGGCGGTCGGTGGAGGTGCTGTGGTAGCGCGCGGGCAAATGCACCCCCACCAAGAGGGCTCGCTCCGGGGTTTGCACCAAACGCGCGGATCTCATCCTTGCGAGCCGGTTCCTCCCGCTGGCTTGCCCGCTTCCACGCTGGCAATGGCGTGCTTGAAGAGCAATTGTTCCTGTCCCTCCGACTCCAGCAGCACCGAGTACTTGTCGAAGCTCTTGATGCGCCCGCTCAGCTGCACCCCGCTCACCAAACACACCACCACCAAGGTGCGCTCCCGCCGCAACCGGTCCAGGAACTCCTCCTGCATGCTCTGGGACGGCTTCGGCGTCGGACCCCGATTCCCGGAAGGACTCATCGAACCCAGCACTCCCCTTTCCCGTCCCTCCTGCTCATCCCTCTTATTATAGCCTTTCTTGCCCGTCGACTTTCTTCGGCGCGCAGAATACTTGCTTGCCAAATGTCGCCGTCGTGCTATGATAGAAACCAATGGGGGTTGTAAGTTTATTTCTAAGGGTAGCTACCATGCCAAGAAAAATTTTCTTTTCACTCCTTCTTGTTGGGCTACCCACCCTTTTCCTGGTCCCGCCGGGAGCGGTCCCCCAGGACCCACCCCGCTCCGAGGTCGACATCGACGATTTCATCGCCGAGCTTCAGGAGCCGGTCCGCGGCAAAGATTACGCCGGCATCGTGTGGTGGATCCCAGTGGAATTCTGGGAGAATGCCGCCCGGCAGGAGGGCACGCCGGAAGAGGCAATCGCTCAGCAGGTCGCCCCCTTGCGGGATTACACCATGTTCGCCATCGCGGTGGGCAAGATCGGGCCCTTTGGCGGCATCACCTTCGTCCCTGCCGACCAGATACGCGCCAACG
>JALLOH010000106.1 GCA_027717655.1 Acidobacteriia bacterium AH_259_A11_L15 | reverse complement strand
CCAAGCTCCGCCGGGCCCGCACCAGCAAGTCATCAGGCAAAAAGAAACTTCCCGCGGAAAAAATTCGGGGAGCCCGTTGCCGGGCTCCCCGAGAGGACTTTTAGATCTTGGCTGCCGGACTAGAAGCTGACGCGCAGCCGCAGCCGGACAACACGGCCGGCCGCGTCGATCTGCGGCTCATTGCTGAAGATGCTGCTATTGCGGTTGGGACTTGGCAGGCCGAAGTTGCGGTGGTTGGGCAGGTTCACGATTTGCGCTCCGAATTGGGCGTTGAAGCGGTTCTCCGGCCCGAAGCGAGTATTCTTCATGAAGCCCACGTTGATGATGACCGCGCCATCGCCGGTGATGGGGTTGCGGGCGCCGCCAAAGGGTCCTTGCAAAGCGACCAGGGCTGCCTGGAAGGGATCAGTGAGGTCGTCGTTGAGGACGAAGCGGTCCACCGGGTCGCCGCTGCCCAAGTCGAAGGGGAAACAACTGCTGTCCCGGCCCGAGTTAGCGAAGAACCCTCCGTTCTCTGCGCAGACGGCATTGGCAGTGGAGCCCTGGTAAGGCGTATAGGGCCGCCCGCTGGAGATGAAGCCCGTCCAGTTGAGCTGCCAGCCACCGGCGATCTTGCCCAGCGCGCCAGCCTGCTCCCGGTGCCACGGCAGGTCCCAGATCGCATGGAAGGTGAAGAAATTGCGCAGGTCTTGGTTGGAGCGAGACCAGGTGTCGCGGACGGTGGAGAAGGGGTTGGGCACGAAAGCGATGGAGCCGCCGCTGGTGCTGAAGTTGAAGACCTCGCTGATGTTGTCCATGTTCTTCGACCAGGTCCAGCCCACCCCGCCGGTAACCTGATCGAACAGGTTGCGGAAGTCCCAGCGGGTCTGCAGGCCGTGGTACTCCGAACGGGCGCAATTGCAGCGCACGCGGATGTCGCCGAAGAAGGGATTGAGGCGGCCATCGTTGGCGTTGATCGAGCCGTCGCCGTTGCGGTCCACATCGGCGATGCCGTCCCCGTTGGTATCCGCCGGATTGGGCAGCAGGAAGGACGGTACTGTCTCCGGGAAGAGGGCCGCCTGCAGCAGGTAGACGGGGTTGGCGTTGATGGACTGCCAGAGGCCGATGCCGCGGTTGCCCACGTAGCGGACCTCGACCACCGTGTTCTTAATTTCCCGCTGGATACCCAAGGTCCAGTTCATCACGTAGGGGTTGTGGAAGTTGGCGGCAAACCGGGTTGTGTCCAGCGGACGCGGGTCCACGGTGTCTTGCGGGGCGGCAAGCAGCGGCAAGAGTTCGCCGCCGGTACCGCTGCCCTGGACCGGAACCGGCGCACACAAAACACCCCTACAGGTAATGCGGAAGACCCGCGGGGTCGAGCTGGCCACGTTCAGCGGCATGTTGTAGAAGACGGCGTCGTAAGAGATGCCGAAGCCGCCGCGAATGACGGTCTTGTCCCGGCCGAAGATCGCCTCGCCCCAGCGCGGGGTGTAAGCGAAGCCGATGCGCGGGCCCCAGTTATCCGTGTCCGTCGGCGAGAAAGCGAGGGTGCGCTGCTCGATGGGCACGCTTAGCAGCCAGAAGGCGGTGACGGGGTCGGACTCGCGCGCCAGCACTTCCCGGACCATGCGGTGGTGGCCGTGGTCGAAGAACTCGTAACGCAGGCCCAGGTTGATGGTGAGGTTGGGTCGCAGGCGGATGTCGTCCTGGATGTAGTAGAACTGGTCAAACTCTTCGATATTCGAGGTGCTCGAACCTGCGGCGAACCCGGTTCTCGCGGGCTGGTTGAGGAGTAGATTTTCGAAGGCGTCGAAGCCCCCCCCGGTGCGGAAGAATTGCTGACCGTTTATGCTGGGGAGGAAGAAGCCGGTGCGCCGCTGCTGGCGCAGCTCCAGGCCGGCTTTGATGGTGTGCCGGCCCCAGACCAGCGACCAGTTGTCCTGATATTGCCAGCGCGGCAAGGTGCGGCCCTGGGGGATGTTGGTGGGCAAGCCAAAATCGTCAAAGGGCGAAGGCATGTTGAAGCGGCTGAGGTTCTGGGTCACCTCGCTCTGGGGGAAAGTGTCGCCCCCTTCGAATTGGACCGAGGAGCGGGTCCAGTTGAAGCGGAACTCATTCAACATGGTGGGACTGAAGCGGTGGGTCCAGGCCCAGGAGAAGCCCTGGGAGCGGCTGGGCACGTTCACCGCAAAACCCGATTCCGGGTCCCCGCTGGCGTTGGGAGTGATGAACCGGCGGATGAAGTGCCGCGCCCAGACGCTGTCGTTGGCCCCCTCATAATCCACCCGGGTCATCGTGTCAAATCCCTTCTGCGTCGAAGGGACGGTGCGGGTGACGCGGCAGAACTCCACCCCCGGCACGCTGATGAGGCCGAAATCGACAGTGCGCGTGGTCTGCGAGCCCGTCACGCACTGGGGGTTGCCCAAAGGCCGGGCAAAGCCGTAGTTATTCTGCAGGATGTCGAAGGTGTTGCCGGACACGCCCCCCGCCGACAGCGTTGTCAGCCCGGTCGGGGTGACGTACAGCTCACTGCTGCGCGAGCTGGTAATGAATGAGCCGGGGTTGCGACGCCCGTGGTAGGTAAAGTACCCGAACAGCCGGTTCCGGATGGCCGGGCCTCCAAAAGCGAAGCCCCAGTCGTGTTCGATATCCCGAGCGGGTTTCCTGAGACCATCCTGCGATTCGTCGGAAGTGGTGGAATTCAACCAAGCGTCGTTTTCGTGCAAATAGAAGATCGCCCCGTGCAAATCGTTGGTGCCCCGCTTGGAGATGATGTTCAAAGTAGCGCCGGCGTTGCGCCCCAGCTCGGCGCTGAACTGGTTGGTGGAGATCTGGAACTCCGAGACAATCTCAGGGTTAGTGATAAAGAAAGCGGGCCCGTTGATGGAGAGGTCGTTGTTGTCCTGGCCGTCGAAGGTGGTATTGGTGAAGCGGCCGCGCATGCCGTTGGCGGCGGGGGTGGCGCCTGAGTCGCCGCCGAACTGGGACCCAAACTCGCCCGAGTTGGTGTTCTGGTTGGCGAAGCCGGGCTGCAACCCCGGGGTCAGGAAAGCGATAGCGTCAAAGCCGAACGCGCCCCACACCAGCTCGGTGACCTGACGGGAACTGTAGTTGCCGCTAAGCTGGGGACTTTCGGCCTGCATCAGGGGGGCCACGCCAGCTTCCACCGTTATCGTTTCTACGGCGGTGCCCACTTCCAACTGAGTCCGCCCGATGGAAGTGACCTTCCCCACGAGAACTTCAAGGTCCCTGATCTCTTGGTTGCGGAACCCCTGCTTCTCTATGCGGACGGTATACATGCTCGGAACGACCCGGTCAAAAGTGAAGCTGCCGCCAGGCCCGGTGGTCTGCTCGCGCGTTACACCCGTATTCTGGTCGGTGAGGATGACCCGAGCCCCGGGAATCACGGCGTCGGTCTCATCTACTACCACGCCGGTAACGGTCCCGACCGTCATCTGGGCTTGCAAGGGCACCACGCCCAGAGCCAGCAGCAGAACAAAAAGCGCGCGCAGGAAATTTCGCATGACACTCTCCCTCATGGGGTGATTAGCGGGAGCCAGGAGTAAGGAAGAACGGGCAAGCACCAAGTACCCCACCGCTTCGCTCCTCATATGCCTGATCCCTTTTACGTTGTAATTTGGGCACTTTTTGGGCCAAAGGCTAGAAATTCGATAACGCTGGGCAAGCCATTGTGAAGTAAACTAGTTGCTGACTTCGTTTAGCGTTGAAGAACTCATAAACCACCCAAGTCTACAAAATTCCATAGAGTTTCTTGGGAATCATATGTATTTTTGTAGACGGCCAAACTCCCTGGGGAGGTGACCTGGGGCGGCTTATTCGAGCTGGAAGCCCTCGATGTCCAGGATGGAGCCGGTGCGCTTGTTCTTGGGCTTCAGCACCGCTTTGACACGGCACCCGATCTCCACTTTGGACGGGTCGCTCACCTTCAACAGGTAATGGAGCATCACGGTGGTAGCCCCGGCGAGCTTGACTAGGCCGAGCGCCTGGGGCGGCTCCAGC
>JALLOH010000105.1 GCA_027717655.1 Acidobacteriia bacterium AH_259_A11_L15 | reverse complement strand
TGGAGGCCCTGATCATACCCAGGTGGGGTGTCCAGTTTTAGAGGGGAGCACTACAACTTACACGCAAATATGATTCCTGGTACTATTAAAAGCACAAACCCAAGGCCGATGATAACAGTAACCAGTAGACTCGCCAAAACGGCATTCCAGTAGTTATGAAAAGCTTCGAACATATCTTTAATGTCGAGCGGATCGTTTCTCGCTGCCTTAAGAAAAGCGAAGGAAACACCGTAGTCTATGGGGTTGGTAAGGAAGATACCATAGGCAAGCGAAAGGATGCCTAATACAGCAGCACCGGCACCTCCACTCTGCTGACCAATATTGAACATAGCGGAAGCGAAGGAAATCAGCACGAATATGATGCCAATGAGAAATAGCATCAGGAAGTGCTTCCACAGCTGTCGCCAGCCATGACCGTAGGACGAACCCACTCCAATCACGGGGAGCGGCTCAGGGGTGGGGGGCTTCTGGGCGGCGCCGCAGTGGTAGCAGTGGCGCGAGCCGGCGAGGATGTCCTTCTGGCAGTTGCAGCAGATCATCTCCCGTTCCCTCTACTGCTCCTTACAAATCCGAGTGGCTGAAAGTTCCCCCGCCCTCGTTGTCATCCTGAGCGAAGCGAAGGATCTCATCTTGCAAGCTGGCTTGACGGTAGCTACCAAAGTATTTCCGCACTTGCTACAGAAGCGTGCTTCCGCAGGATTGTCTTGCCCGCAAACTCTACAGTGCATTAGGGGAGATTCTCCACGAGCGGGCAATGCTAACAGTCAAGAACTGCCTAACACAAGAGGCAGCCTACCTGACCTGCCCCCGGAGATTGTACCCCCTGCGGCGGATGAACTTCCCGGAATAGACGTATTCCTAGGGGTTCCAAAAAATCTTCCCCAATCCTTCCGTCTACATCCACTGGTGGCGGTTCGAGTAAAACGTCGCGGGTTGGTGGGGATGCTTTTTCCGGAAGGCGCGATACCGCCGCCGCATGGCTCGATACCTGCGATCCGAGGACTTGAGCTTCCGGTGCCGCATCCGGATGAGTGCCCGTTCGACCGCCCAGACGTTTCTGGGCGACAAACGCCAGTCACAGCGGCGAAGTGTTTCGAGATCAAGCACGCCATAGGCAGTAATGCGGCCAGAATGGTCCACATAGGGATCGACGTAGCTCATCACCAGGTGCCGCAGCGTTCGAAAAACAGACTTGCGGCCGTTCAGCCCAGCGTCGCGGGAACGTGCCACCGTCCCGTACCGCCCTCGGTGGCGGAATAGAAAGAGCACGTGGCCGAGGTTGTCTTGGGAGTCGATGTCGAGAAGAAGCGGAGGGTAGCCGTGCTGTTCCATGATGGTCGCCGCCACCAGGGCCGCCTCCAGGCAATGCGCCTGCCAGTGCCGGACGACGCCGCGAAAGGTCTGCAGCGTTTCTCCCTTCTTCTCCCAGTTGTACGGCAGGGCACGGAGAAACTCATGCACCTGGCGCGGCGTCCGATATTTCTGGATAACCGCCCACTCCGTCGGGCGAAAAGCGTGTTTGCCCAGAGAAGGCGAAAGCCTCTTCTTGCGGGTCCTCCGCGGTCGCATGTTTTCCAGTCACCCGCCAAGAACAACTGTTTGTTACACCCTGGATTCTATTCATACCGCAAGCCCAGCATCGCGTCTAGCTTCGCTTCCAAGACCTCCTGCGCCGCCTGAACTTCCCGGAGCAGGCGTTCTCCACACTTGCCAAAGGAGTCTTCCCCGGCGCACTGTATACTGAGCTAGTTGTGCAGATTGGAGATGCTAGAGGTTAAACAACGCCAAGCTGGCTCAGTCATCGTGATGGAGCTGAGTGGACGACTCGCCATGGGAGAAGGGTGCGCCACTTTGGCGAATAAGCTGAAGAGCTTGATTGCAGACGGCCACCTATCCTTGCTGCTGGATTGCAACCAGATACACATGATTGACAGTCAGGGTATTGAAGTTCTCATGCAAGGCTTCAAGGCGCACGAATCACGAGGCGGCAAGCTGAAGCTGCTCAAGGTTCCACCTCGAATGCGCGATGTGCTGGAAATCACCCGCTTGTTCCCGGTTTTTGAAGTGTACGAGGATGAAGAGACCGCCCTAAGGAGTTTCAGTTCCTAGGTGGAATTCTCCAACCAGATAAACTTCCCGGAGTAGGCCGCTCCGGCCTTGCCCCGGGCACCTACAGATGACGAGTTTGGTGAGAGCTTCGATTACTGCGCCCCCTGAATCTTGAAGGGCACGGCCAGCTTTTCCCAGCGCAAGACTACTGTGGCTGAATCGCTGCTGAGGTTGTTGAAGCGAAAGCTCATCCATTCCTCGTGATCCGCCGACTGTGGCTTCACTCTTACCCGCAGGGCGTCTTGTCCCGCCTCATAGCTAAAAGCGCCCCACTGGTTGGCGGTCTTGTTGAAAATAATGACCCACTCCTCCTGGTGGGGGATTGTAAACAGGGCGTATGTGCCGGCCAGGAGCTTCTGGCCCTCGACCAGCACATCGTTGCTGAAGGAAATGATCGTGGCCTCGTTGGCTCCCATACGCCAGACCTCGTCGTAGGGTACCAGCCCGCCCCATATCTTTCGTCCCTTCACTGCCGGACGGCCATAACTGATAGTCACCTCCGTCACCCCGATGGTTTGGGCAACGGCGGCATTCGGGCTCACACGGGGCTGATCGGATCCGCGCTGCCCTAAGACGGATAGAGCGAACATTGCCATCAAGACTGGCAGGAACAGGAATTGCCACGGCGACCGCACGCTACGCATACTCTCCCTCCGCGTGGATGTGTACCAGAGGAGGATTGTACCCGCCCTGTCAAGCTAGAGGGTCACTGATGGGAGGACGGGGCCAAGCCGTCCGCGTTGACTTGCCTGGGGGTGCGGCCTAAGATGGCGGCCTACGAGTGGCCCTCTTCCGCAATAGTCCATAATGCAGGCAACCGAGGCGCAGGAGGTACTCAATGATTGAACAGGTGATGATTCCTTTTGAGATTCAAGAGGGAAAAATCGAAGAGGCTAAGACTGCCATTAGAGAATTCATCGAGAACGTCCGAGCAAAGGAACCCAGAACACTCTTCTATACTTCGCTTCAACACAAGGACAACCCCAGGTCATTTGTCCACTTCATGGTCTTCGCCGATAACGAATCCCATCAGCTTCACCGAAGCACACCTTACGTCCAGGACTTCGTCAGAAAGTTGTACCCACTTTGTGTTAAAGAACCTGAGCCTGTATTCCTCGAACAGTTCGATTCGTGCGGAGTTGTCGCCGAAACTCTTGCGCAGCCGCCAAGTGGATAATAATTACTACACTCCCTCCTCCTCCGCCTGAACTTCCCGGAGTAGGCCCTCGGGTTGACTTGCCTGCGTGGGGGAATCGACTAGAATGGCCGCGCCCTTCTGGTGGTGAATGCTGATGGCTTTACGAGAGCTTAGCAAGGGCGAGGTCGAGGAATTTCTTGGCGAGCAGTGGATTGTCCGTATTGATTTTGGTGCCTTTGGGGAACGGTACCTCGTGCCTCTCGGTTATGTATGGTTTGAAGGTGCTCTATGTGCGGTCACCACCCATGGTCGAAAGACGCGAATGGCGAAAGCCAATCCCCAAGTGTCATTTCAGGTTGACGACTCGGCGGCAACAGGCCCGTTTCGGTGGAAAAGCGTCTCCGGCGAAGGAACATTTGAGTTTGTAACCGATCCGGGCGAGATCGACCGGATTAGTCCGTTGCTCTTCGGCCGATTCACTGATGTGCCAGAGTGGGCTCAAAAGGAATATGCCGAAAAGCAAGCTTCTGGGCAGTTGGTCTGGGTCCGGGTCCGGCCTACGATAATGACGGGGAGGATGTCCACTGACCCTTCGAAGAGAGGATCGTAACGGCTAGTACTCACTCCAAGGGCTTGGTGGCTCGCCATCTAACAAAGTGCTGGACGGGACACCACCCGGGCTTGAGCTTTGACCCGCGCTTCAGGGACCTCCCGCGCCGCATGAACTTCCCGGAGTAAGCTCCCAGCGCGTCCCAAAAACTCGAAAGCAGATTTTT
>JALLOH010000104.1 GCA_027717655.1 Acidobacteriia bacterium AH_259_A11_L15 | reverse complement strand
TCCCCGGCGCGCGCGTCGGCGCCCCGGTGGGCGCTGGCTCGAATTGCACCCGCAGCTCCGGCCCGTCGGCCCCCAGCTGCAGGCTGTCCCCCGGCGAAAGTTTTTCCCGCCGGACGCTGCGCCCGTTCAGGAAGGTGCCGTTGCGGCTCTCCAGGTCCTCCACCCAGTACTCCCCCCGCTCAAAGCGAATCCGCAGGTGCCGCCCCGACACCATGGAGTATTCGTCGCTGGGCAGGACGACGTCGCAGCTCGGGTCGCGTCCCACCGCACCTCCTCCCGCGTAAACGTCCAGTTTTTTTGCTTCCCTACCAGTTCAACGTTCAGTTCGCTCATGCTCTCCTCTGGAAGTCTTTTTGTTTTAGAGCCAGGGTGATGAGGACGATCATGGCCACCGCCAGCCCTACTAGGATGGCCAGGTAGGTACCCACCGCCGAGGGGTGGCGGGGAGGTGTCTGCCCGGGATTTAGCGTGATGGCTTGGAAGTGGTCGTGCGCTCCCTGGGCTGCGTCAGGATCGCGAGTGATGGAGATGTTGTGGAAGATCGGCCAGGAGTAGTTCACGTACTCTTCGAGATGCTCCTTCACGTCTGCGGGGCTCCGGATCTTTTCGTAGTCGTGTACGTACAGGTCGGCCAGCCCCTCCAGGCCCCAGCGGGCCACCATCAACATGGAGCCATACTTCAATACGGGGGACTTCAAGGGTGGCAGCGGGCCGGCGACCGGCAGCCGGAAGTCGGGCTTCTCTTCCTTGATCTGCTCCACCATTTCTTCCGGCAGCTCCAAATCCTTAGGCTGCTCTATCGGAACCAGCATCCCCGCCAGCAACAACTGCGGGATCAACACCAGAGGGAACAAATACAGGGCCCTTTCTGCGTTCGGCGAGGTGGCCGAAATCAGTAGCCCCAGCAGGGCGCCATGAAAGATCATCAACCACATGAACCCCCAGGCTTCCAGGAAGTGGTGCTTCTGCGCGCCCATCAGGGTGAGGATGACGATGAACACGATGCTTTGCAAGGTGGCGAACGCTGCCACGTACAGCAGTTTCGACCCCAGGTAGCTGGGGATTTTCAAGGTGCGTTGTCGTTCCCGGCGGTAGATCACCTGTTCATCCACGATCTCCCGCACCGACGCCGAGCAGCCGAACCACAGCCCCGCAATTACCAGGATGAACAACGTCTTGGGGTCGTTGGGAATCTCGGTCATCCAGCCCAGCAGGACCGCTACCGCCGCTGGCGGCACCGCCAGCCCCACCACGTTCCGCCAGTCCTTCGTCTTCAGGGTGAACAGCCGCCCCAGCAAGGTCCCGAACTGCCGCAGCCCGGAGTACCCGGTCGCCGGCGGCGGTGCCACCCGCGCCGGCGCTCGCTTGGCGGGCTCCCTGGCTCTGGCCTTCTTGTCCTCGTCCAGCCCCAGAGGATTCGCAATGCAGTTCCGATACACCTCGGAGCCGCGGAAAGCCTCAGCCCACCCGCTCGGCGGCTTCTCTTGCAGGCGCTGATAAATTTCCGGCGGGTGGCTGGCGCGGAAGTACGGCAGCAGTTCGTAGCTGGGCCCGAAGTAGGCCAGCTTACCCTCCACCAACACCGCCACCTTGTCCAACAGGCTGAACGATCCCAGCAAGTGCGTGGTGATGACCACGGTCGAGCCCCGCCCCGCAATCTCCCGGAACAACCGCATCATATCCATTTCCGTCTGCGGGTCCTGCCCCGCCGTGGGCTCGTCCAGAAAGAGCAGCCCGGGCTTGCTCAGGAGCTCCATCCCCAGGCTGACCCGCTTGCGCTGGCCTCCGCTCAGTTGCAGGATGGGCACGTCTCGCCGCTCCCACAGGTTCAGGCTGCGAATCACCTCGAACACCCGGTCCCAGATGTCCTTGTCCCCGTGATCGTCCGAGAGGCGGAGCCGGGCGGCGTAGTAGAGGCATTCCTGCGCGGTGAGCGCTCGATACAACACGTCCTCTTGCGGGACGTACCCGATCAGCATGCGCAGGGCATCAAACTCGTCGTAAAGATTCCATTTGTTCAGCAGCACCCGCCCCCGCTCGGCCGGCCGGAAGCCGTTCAGCGCGTCCATCAGCGTGGTTTTTCCCGACCCCGAGGGCCCCAGGAACCCCACGAACTCGCCGGGCTCAATCGCCAGCGAGACGTTGTCCAGCAGCGTCAGCGGCTTCCCGGTGCGAATGTCCTGGACCGACCGCCGCAACCCGTACGCCGCCACCCGCATGCGGGTCCCGTCCGCGTACTGTTCCAACTGAGCGCCGTCGAAGACCAGTTGGATCCCCCCCACGCTGATGCGGTCCCGTGGCCGCAACCGCTGCCGGCGGATCCGAACCCCGTTCACGAATGTCCCGTTGGTCGACTCCTTGTCCGCCAGCTCGAAGTCGCCGTCCTTCTTGCGAATCTCGGCGTGGAACCGGGAAACGGTGGGGTGGTCGAGGTGGATGTTGTTGCCGCGGTCCCGCCCCACGGTCACCACCGGCCGATCCAGCTCGATGCTGGGCACTACCAGGGTGCGCGGCCGCGACTCGCGGAACAGCAACAGGTGCGTCTCGCAGGCCCCCAGCTGGATCAGGTCCCCGTCCTCCAGCGCCCGCTCCCGGATGCGCTCCCCGTTTACATAGGTTCCGTTTCGCGAGTTCAGGTCCCGCAGCGTGGCCTGCCCGGTCTTGCCGAACACCAATTCGGCGTGGGAGTCCGAGATCGAGGTGTGATCAATAACCACTTTCCCGTCCCCGCCGCTCCGGCCCAGCTCCACCCGCCGCCCCTTCAGGGGGATGTCTTTCACGGCGTACTGGTCCAGGACCAGTTGCAGGCGCGCGAACGGAACCGGCTTCTCGGAGTCAACCACCGTCTTCCCGGGGTCGATAGGCTTGATGCCTGCCACCGGCTCCGTCTTGCGCCGGCCGGGCGCCGGAGGTTCCACCCGAGGCGGCGGCGGCTTTACTCCCGGTTCGTGCCGCCGGTACACGAACAGATTGGCCGGGTTCAACGCGAAGCGAAGCTTGTCGCCCGGCTCCAGGACGGCCTGCTCCACCCGCCGCCCGTTCACATAGGTCCCGTTGAAAGAGCTGTCTTCCAATCGCACGTTCCCTTGCCCGTCCAGGGTGAGGCGCGCGTGCAGGCGCGAGACCTCGTCGTCGTTCAGCACCACTTGGTTCTGGCCGGGGTGTCGGCCGACGCGCGGCCCCTCGGCCGTGATCTGGAATTGCTTGCCGGCCAGCAGCCCGCTTTCCCCCTCCAGCCAGTGTTCCACGGCCCCCGGACCCCGGCCGGCGACCCCGGTCGCAGCAGCTTTCGCCGCCCGCAGTTCCTTCCCGCAATCCTGGCAGTAGACTGCTCCCAGCAGGTTCGGGCTGCCACAGAAACGACAAGTAGTCATGGCCGTTCCTTTACGGCGCTTCCAGTTCGACTCTTTCCGACAACCAGCGCACTTGGATGGGGGTAGTGTTCGAAGCTTTCGGCAGGCCTTCCCCGGTCAGTCGAGCGGCAATCACGGTGATGTTGTCTCCGCCGCCCTGCTGGTTGGCCCGATCGATCAGCTCGTGGCAGACCTTCGTCAGATCGGCCTCGCTCCCCAGCAGGTCCCGGATTTCCAGCGGCTCCACGTAGGCGTACAATCCGTCGCTGCACAGCAGCACGGCGTCGCCCCGGCACACGCCCACCTCCAGGGCGTCCGCCTTCAATTGCTCCTCGAATCCCAGGGCTCGGACCAGCCGGCTGGAGTCCTCGCGCTGCGCGGCCTCCTCGCGCGTGATTTGCCCCAGCTCCACCAACCGCTGCACCAGGGTGTGGTCCCGCGTCAACTGCTCGATTTGTGCCCCGCGGCATAGGTAGGCCCGGGAGTCGCCCACGTGCACCACGGTCAGCCGGGGCCCGGAAATCACCGCCGCCGTCAAGGTCGTGCTCATGTTGGCCATCCCGGAGCTTTCGATTGCGGCCCGGCGGATTTCTTTATGGGCCCGCGCCACGGCAGCGGGCAGAAATTCGACCGGCGGCGCTCTCCGCGGCGACGACGACCCGCCGGGGCGGGCCTCTAGGCACTCCCGTACGATCGTCTCCACCGCCAAGCGGCTGGCGGCCTTGCCCCCCAGCACCCCACCGACCCCGTCGGCCACCAGGAACAGAGC
>JALLOH010000103.1 GCA_027717655.1 Acidobacteriia bacterium AH_259_A11_L15 | reverse complement strand
GGGTCGAGCAGGTCGCAGGTGCGCAGGCCGCGCCGGCCCATTTTGTCCTCGTAGGTGGGACCGATGCCGCGAGCGGTGGTGCCGATTTTGAGCGAGCCGAGGGCGGCTTCAGCCGCTTTTTCCAGCTCGCGGTGGTAGGGGAAGATGAGATGAGTGCGGTTGCTGATGAACAAGCGCCCGGCCACGTGGACGCCGTGCTTTTCCAGGTTCGCGAGCTCGTCGAGCAGGGCGGCTGGATCGAGCACCACCCCGTTGCCTATGACCACCCACTTGTCGGGGCGGAGGATGCCGCTGGGGATGAGCTGGAGGATAAACTTCCGCCCGTTGACCACGACGGTGTGGCCGGCGTTGTGGCCGCCCTGGTAGCGGGCAATGATGTCAAAGCAGGCAGCCAGGTAATCGACAACCTTGCCCTTGCCTTCGTCGCCCCACTGCGCCCCGACCACCACTACCGTGCTCATCGCGGTGTCCTCCATTCGGGCCCCGGAGAGAGGGGTGAGGCCGAATTCCGCCGCCACGCCTCCAGTTGGGGGGAGCGGGTGGCCACAAGCCGCGTATGATAGGCGTACGAATCCTCCAGCGCAAGCGCGCGAGGGGCGGATTCGCGGGGGATGCTAGCTGAGGTGCTTGTCGAGGACTTTCTCGATGTGGTCCCGCGGGTAGTTGCCGACGATCTGTTCCTTCACCTCGCCGCCCTTGAAGACCAGCAAGGTAGGGATGCCGCGGATGCCGTAACGCTCCGAGAGGGAGGTGTTCTCATCCACGTTCAGCTTGGCCACCCTGAGCTTGCTGCTGTAGTCGTTGGCGATGGCCTCGACCGTGGGGGCCAGCATCTTGCAAGGCCCGCACCACTCGGCCCAAAAATCCACCAGCACCAGCTTGTCGGACTTCAGGACTTCCTGCTCGAAATTGCCTTCGTTCACTGTAACCACGTTGTCTCCCGCCATTCGGACTCAACCTCCGGGCAAAGATTCCACCAGATTCGATGACCTCAGCCCCTCCCAGGATTCACCTGTATTCTATCCGTTTTGGGGGAATTTGACCACCCGGCGATAAAGCTGCTCGTATTCGGCGGCCGAATTGTCCCAGGAATAATCCTTTTCCATCCCATTCCGGATCAACTGCTGCCAGGCCCCCGGATTGCGGGCGTAGAGCTGGAGGGCTCGGGCGAGGCAGCCCAGCAAGGCTTTCGCGGAGTAGTCGCGGAACTTGAAGCCGGTGCCCCGGCCGGTGCTGAGGTCGAAAGGTTCGATGGTGTCGTCCAGGCCGCCGGTGGCGCGCACCAGGGGGACGGTGCCGTACCTGAGGCTGTAGATTTGGTTCAGGCCGCAGGGCTCGTAGCGGGACGGCATCAGGAACATATCGCTGCCGGCTTCGATCTTGTGGGCCACGGAGTTGTCGTACGCGATGCGAACACCGATTCTTTGGGGGAAGCGCCGGGCGAGCCGGCGGAAAAGTTTCTCGAACTTCGGCTCGCCGGTTCCCAGCGTGACGATTTGCAGATCGTTCTTCATCAGTTTCTCGGCCGCCTCCGCAATCAAGTCGAACCCTTTCTGAGCGGCGAACCGGGAGACAATTCCCACCAGAGGCTTCTGGAGGTGCTCGGCGGGGAGCCGGAAGTGCTGGAGGAGGTCCTTCTTGCAGAGCCGCTTCCCTTCCAGGTTTTCCCGGGAGTAGTTGGCGACCAAAAACCTGTCGGTTTCGGGGTTCCACTGGGAGTAATCAACCCCGTTGAGGATGCCAGCGATGGTGGCGGCGCGCCGGCGGATGACACTATCGAGGCCGTGGCCATACTCCGGGGTTTGGATTTCCTGGGCGTATTTCCGGCTCACGGTGGTCAGGAAATCGGCAAAGACCAGGCCTCCTTTGAGGAAATTAACCTTGCCGCGAAACTTCAGCCCGTCAAGGCGGAAAAGCTCCCCTGGGAGGCCGAGACGTTCCAGGGTGTCCGCCGGGAACAAACCCTGGTAACCCAGGTTGTGGACCGTCAGGATGGTGGGTACGCGAGCAAGCTGCGGGTCATCCGCATAGACCGACTTCAAGAACACCGGAACCAGGGCAGCCTGCCAATCGTGACAGTGGAAAAGGTCGGGGACGCCTGTTTGGCGGGCGAACTCCACCGCGGCGCGGGCCAACAGGGCGAAGCGCTCGGCGTTGTCGGGGTAGTCCTTGCCTTTGTCCACATAGAGGTTTTCGCGGTCGAAGTAGGGCGGGTAGTCGAGGAGGAAGAACTGCACCCCGTTCTGCCCGGGTCCCGCCTGGAGGGTTGCCTGGTGGGTTTGCTTCCCCAGGGGAATCGCCAGCCGAACCGCTTCCCTCCCCGGCGGCGTGCCCCGGTAACGGGGCAGCAAAACCGAAATCTCATGGCCGCGCACAGCCAGAAACCTGGGCAGCGCGCCCACGACGTCGGCCAGCCCACCCGTCTTCGAGAAGGGGACGCACTCGGAGGCGACGAAAAGAATCTTCACCGGCAGCTCACCGAAGGTAAGGCGGCGCGGCCCGCCGTGCTTTGCTCCCCGCCACTCCCAGCCCCTTAGGTGTGGGTGTCAATCTGGGCTCGCTGGAGGGCGCCGCTGAAGTCGACGTAAACCGCCTTCCACTCGGTAAAGACATCCAGCGCGGCGGTGCCGGCTTCGCGGTGACCGTTGCCCGTCTGCTTGGTGCCGCCGAAGGGGAGGTGAATTTCAGCGCCGATGGTGGGGGCGTTGACATAGACGATGCCCGTGGAGAGGTCCCGCATGGCCGTAAACACCCGGTTGACGTCCCGGGTGTAGATGGAAGAGGACAGCCCGTAGACCACGCCGTTCGCGATCTCGATGGCCTCTTCGAAGCTCTCAAAGGGAATCACCGAGACCACGGGCCCGAAGATTTCTTCCTGCGCGATGCGCATCTTGGGGTGGCAGTCGCCGAAGATGGTAGGGGCGTAGAAGGCTCCCAGGTCGTACTCGCCGCCGGTGAGGGGCTCGCCGCCGCAAAGCAGTTGCGCACCCTCGTTCTTTCCGATCCCGACGTAGTTGTGCACGCTCTGCGCCTGTCTGTCGTTGATGCACGGGCCCATTTCGACGCTGGGGTCAAGGCCGTTGCCGACTTTCAGGTTCTTGGCCCGCTCCACGAACTTGGCGACGAACTGCTTGTAGATTTTCTTGTGCACGCCCAGCCGGCTGGCGGCGGTGCAGCGCTGGCCGGTGGTGCCGAAGCCGCCCCAGAGGGCGCCGTCCAAGGCCAGGTCGATATTGGCGTCCTCCATCACCAGGATGATGTTCTTGCCGCCCATCTCCAGGTGGCAGTGGCGGAAGTCGGGCGCGCAGGCCTTGGAGACCTCGCGGCCGACCTCCGTGGAGCCGGTAAAGGTGATGACGCCCACGTCCGGGTGGGTCATCAGGGACACGCCCACGGCGCCGCCCGAGCCGGTCACCAAGTTCAGCACCCCCTTGGGCAGCCCGGCCTCGTTCAGGATCTTGACCAAGTGGTAGGCGGAAAGCGGAGTGTCGGAGGCGGGCTTGAAAACCACGGTGTTGCCGGCGACCAGGGCCGGGAAAATCTTCCACGCGGGGATGGCCAGGGGGAAGTTCCAGGGGGTGATGACACCGACCACCCCGATGGGCTGGCGGATCGACATCGCGAACTTGTGGGGCAGCTCGGAGGTGGTGGTTTGTCCGAACAGGCGGCGTCCTTCCCCGGCCATGTAGAAGCCCATATCAATGGCTTCCTGGACGTCGCCGCGGGTCTCCCTGAGGACCTTGCCCATCTCCCGGGTCATATCCCGGGCGAGCTCCTCTTTGCGCTCGACCAGCACCTGGGCGGCGCGGAAGAGGACCTCGGCGCGCTTGGGCGGGGGAACCAGTCGCCAACTCTTGAAGGCCTGCTTGGCGGTGTCCACCGCCGCATCCAGGTCGCACTTATCCGAGGCGGGGAAGAGGCCGACGACGTCGTTCTTGTCGGCCGGGTTGAGGTTCTCAAAGCCCTTGCCGCAGCGGGCCTCGACCCACTCACCTTTGATGTAGTTTTTGTACACCTTGGGGGGCATGGCGGCCCTCCTTCTTCCGGGAAAAGAGCGCGCGAAGAAGTCCCGCAGCGCACCGATGGGTTCAAGGCGCGAATCTAGCAGAAGCCTTCTGGGAGGTCAATCGCTCCCGGCAAGGGGGGGGGGGGTAGTGCGGGCCGGCATGT
>JALLOH010000102.1 GCA_027717655.1 Acidobacteriia bacterium AH_259_A11_L15 | reverse complement strand
CGACCTCCGGCAATTGTTCGTGCGGCAGTGGACGATCCTGGGGAGCTTCATGGGGACGCGGAGCGAGTTACAGGCGGTGCTGGGGTTGGTGGAGCGCGGGAAATTGAATCCGGTGGTGGACAAAGTGTTTCCGCTGAGGGAGGCGCGGCAGGCGCACGAGTACGTGGAAGGGCGGGAGCAGTTCGGGAAGGTGGTGCTGAAAGTGTGAAGTGAAGCTGGCGCACAGCGCTGAGATCCTTCGCTTAGAATGACAGAAGAGTGGGAAAAGAAGCAGAGGAGGCGGAGCCCTTCGCGCGCAGGGGAGCGCGCTCAGGATAAAGAAGCATAGGAAAGAATCCACCGCAGAGACACGCTTCGACTTCGCTCAGGGCAAGCAGAGGGCGCAGAGGAACGCAGAGACCAGCACAGGCGAGGAGGGGAGGATGGCAGCGAGGAAGCCGGAAGAGGCGCACCGGTTGTTTGCGGAGGCGTTCAACGCGCAGGACTTGGAGAGGTTGATGACGCTTTATGAGGAGGAGGCCGTGCTGGTGCCGCAGCCGGGGGCGCAGCCGGTGAAGGGGAAGGAGGCGATCCGCGAGGCGTTGAAAAACTTTCTGGCGTTGAACGGGAAAATCACGGTGGAGACCCGGAGCGCGGTTCAGGCGGGCGAATTGGCGCTGCTGCGGGGGCACTGGGAGTTGAAGGGGACGGGGCCGGAGGGCCAGCCGGTGGAGATGGCGCACGACACCACGGAGGTGGTGCGGCGGCAGAAGGACGGGAGTTGGCGTTACGTCATCGACCATCCGTTCGGGGCGGATTGAACTGGAGGCAAAGAGGCAAGGAGGCAAAGGATTCACCGCCGAGGCGCCCTTCGACTTCGCTTCCCGCGGCGTTGCTCCCTTCGGCTACGCTCAGGGGAGGCGGGACAGGCAGGGCAAGCAGAGGGGGGAGAGAAAAGGGCGAAGTAATTGCGTGGCCAAGATTGCTGTGGGAAAATAGACGCCATGGGAAAGGACGCGCTGGAGAGATTCCCGCAACTGGCGGGGCAGGCTGGCGGGGAGGCGGGCCTGGTGGAAGAGGGGGTGCTCCTGGCCCAACTGGACAAAGTGGTGAACTGGGCGCGGAAGTCCTCCCTGTGGCCGCTGAGTTTCGGGCTGGCCTGCTGCGCCATCGAGATGATGTCGATGGGCGCCAGCCGGTTCGACATCGCGCGCTTCGGGGCGGAGGTGTTTCGCGGCTCGCCGCGGCAGGCTGACCTGATGATCGTGGCCGGGCGCGTGTCGCAGAAGATGGCGCCGGTGATCAAGCGGCTGTACGACCAAATGCCGGAGCCGAAATGGGTGATCTCGATGGGGGCCTGCGCCACCTCCGGCGGCGTGTTCAACAACTACGCCCTGGTGCAGGGGGTGAACCAGATCATCCCGGTCGATGTCTACGTGCCGGGCTGCCCGCCGCGCCCGGAGTCGCTGATTTACGCCATCATGGTCCTGCAGAAGAAAATCGAGCAGGAGCGCGGCAGCTTCAAACGCGCCCTGAACCTGGGATAGGGCGCGCCCCTCAAAGCAAAAAGGACGCCCCCGCGGGCGCCCTCCAGCCTTCGGAATGGAATAGACCTATTTCTTCGCTTTGGCTTTGCCGGTGCCACGAGCGCGACGCTTGCGAGTCTTCCTGGCCGGCGCCTCGTCGGTGATTTCCAGAACCACCATGGAGGTGACGAATTTTTTAGTGCCGTGGTCGACGAAGTCGATCGAGGTGCGCTCCTCGTCGGTCTCCAGGATCGTCCCCAGACCGTATTGACCGTGTCGTACGTGCTGACCCTCTTGGTACGTGCTCACCCTTACCTCCCTCATGATGGCGACCCCTACGAAGAATAAGGTGCGGCAAAACATCTTCATGCTAGCACAGGAAGGGTTGAAAAATCAACTACTTAGGTGGGGAATAGAAGGGAAGACCTGCCACTTCGGCCGTACCCCCCTCGAGGCTCAGCCGGGTTCCGGGCTGGAGGTATTCCCGGCGCACGTAGCCCAGGGCGATGGGGTGGCGGAGGGTGGGGGAGCGAACCGCGCTGGTCAGGTAACCAACGTCCTTTCCATTACTTACCAGCCGAGCCCCGGCCCCCGGCAGCGACTCCCCGCTCAAGACCAACCCGGTCAGCCGGCGGTTGACATGGCCGCGGGAGTGAACGCGCTCGATTATCTCCTGCCCCACATAGCAGCCCTTGTTGTAGCTGATGGCCCGGGCCTCCAGGCCGGCCTCCGGCGGCAGGGTGCGCTCGTCCATATCCACTCCGTACCAGGGAATGCCCGCCTCGATGCGCAGGATGTTGAGGGCGGCGCAGCCCACCGGCTGCCAGGGGACGGCCTCCCGCCGGGCCGCCAGGGCGTCCCAGAGAGCCTGGGCGTACTCGACGGCGAAGATGAGCCGGTAGCCCTCCTCGCCGGTCTCGCTCAGGCGGACGACGAGCACCGGACCACCGCCCAGCGTCACGCGGGCGTGGTCGAGTTCCTGCGCGGGCAAGCGGGCGGCGCCCGCGGCGCGCAACAGCTTGCCCGCGGCCGGGCCCTCGACGCTCAACGCCGCCAGTGGCTGGCTGCGGTCCTCGAGGGTGACGTCGTCGGCGATGACGTAGTTGTCGAGCGTCCCTCGCAGCCGGTCCTTCAGCGGGAACCCGGTTTCCAGCAGCAAATGGTCTTCCATTTGAAAAACGTAGAGGTCGGCCTGCATCTGCCCTTGGGCGTTGAGCAACGCGGCGTAGCAGCCCTGGCCGGGCTGGAGCCGGTGGACGTCGTTCGAGAGCATGCGGTGGAGGAAGTCCTTGGCGTCGGCGCCGGTCGCCGCCAGGTGGGCGCGGTCGCTGCGGTCGAGGACGCCGGCGGCCTGGCGCACCGCGCGGCACTCGGCCACCACGTCGCTGAACCGCTCCGGCAGCCGGCAGCCGCGCACGGTGGCGAACTCCGCGCCCGCTTCCCGGTAGGTCGCCGCCAGCGGCGACCTCCGCTCTATGCTCACATCGGTTCTTTCCTGCATGCTTCTAAGAATAGCAGACCTCGGCAAGACCTCGTCGCCTATCGTGAGCAACGTTACAAAGGTCTGTCATCCTGAGCGAAGCGAAGGATCTCAAGCGAGGCTGCTGGCACCACTGAGATTCTTCGCTCCGCCCTGCGCGTTCGGGCTGAATAAGCTGTGGCCAGCGGGCTCCGCTCAGAATGACAAGCGGGGGGATTAGCGCCGCCCGGGCACCGGCGCCCGGCGGAGCTTGTCGAGGGCAATTTCCGCCTCCCGTTGCAAGCGGCGCTCGAGCTCCGAGGCGGCGAACTCTTCTAGCGCGGGCATGGCGCGCCGGTCGCCCAGCTCCCCCAACCCTCGCAGCGCAGAGCGCCGGGCCCAGATGTAGGGATCGTC
The DNA here is from genome assembly GCA_027717655.1 of Acidobacteriia bacterium AH_259_A11_L15. GTDB lineage: Bacteria > Acidobacteriota > Terriglobia > Acidiferrales > 2-02-FULL-67-57 > 2-02-FULL-67-57. The sequence continues at coordinate 875 of JALLOH010000102.1, read as the reverse complement.
CAGCAGCTCCAGCAGGCGGTTCAGCACCCGATCGGCGTCTGCCTGTCCGGCCGGCCGGGCTTTGCCCAGCTTGCCCAGGGATTCGATGGCGGCTTCGCGGGCGCGCGGCGGGCGGCCGTAGCGGGTCCACTCCATCACCAGCGGCAGCGCCCGGCGCAGAAAGAAGATACCTGCCGGCAGGGCTGCAAGAACCAGCAGGATCAGTCCAACCCACTTCATCGCATCGCGCCCGTTTGAAGCTCCCTATAGTAAACACTTCCGCCCAAAAAAGAAATTTGCCACCAGGCAATCCACATCCTTTCTAGTCATGCTGAACGAAGTGAAGCATCCCGCGGCTGCGGGATTCTTCGCTTCGCTCAGAATGACAGAAAGGGCAGGCAGGGGACACAGAGAAGACTCAGAGCCTTTGCAGGAAAGGGTTGCGCTGGCGCTCCTCGGCGAGGGTGGTGTGCGGGCCGTGGCCGGGATAGACGACGGTGGCGTCATCGAGCGCGAGCAGTTGCGAGTGGATGGAGCGGAGAATCTGGTCGAACGAGCCGCCCCAGAGGTCGGTGCGGCCGATGCTGCCGGCAAACAGCGTATCGCCGGCGAAGAGCATCTTTTTCGGCTCGGGCAGATAGAGCGAAAGGCTGCCGGGCGAGTGCCCGGGGGTGTGCAGCACCTGGGCGTCGAACTGCTGCCCCCAGCGCAGGCGGTCGCCGGCGCGCAGGGTTTGATCGACCTCGGTCACCGGCGGCGCCGGCAGCCCGATCATCGCCGCCTGCATCCCCACGTTCCGGTAGAGCCAGAGGTCGTCCGGGTGCATCAGCACGGGGGCGCCGGTGGCTTGCTTCAGCCGGGCCAGCCCGCCGACGTGGTCGATGTGGGCGTGGGTG
>JALLOH010000101.1 GCA_027717655.1 Acidobacteriia bacterium AH_259_A11_L15 | reverse complement strand
CGCTGGTGGGCCAGCCGCTGCCCGCCGACCCGGCCCTGTTCCAATCCCTGGTGGAAGAACTGCTCTAGGACGTGGCCCGCGATCCGCGACTGGTAGCTTATGAAACTTCACCGAATGGACTCAAGCTTGCAACCAGTTTCGTGGTTGAGGTAGTGTCTGGCAACCCGTAAGATGTGGAGAGATCGTGGGTGGGCAGGATATCATCGAAGCGCTTCACGCTCAGGATCGAGTCAAAGGGCTGACGCATAGTTTCTACAAATACCCTGCACGTTTCTCACCAGGTTTTGCCCGGGCTGTAATCGAGGCCTTCACGAGACCTGGTGAACTTGTTCTTGATCCATTTGTGGGCGGTGGCACGTCCGTTGTGGAAGCTGTTGCTCTGCGCAGGCGCGCCATTGGGATAGATGTCAACGAACTTGCTGTATTCGTAGCACGTGCCAAGACAAGTCCTCTTGGCCCTCGCAATCTCAAGGAGGTAGAAAGGTGGCTTCATCGTTTGGAAAAGCCAAGGCGCACCATAGTTTCGCCGTCGGTAAACGGGATGGGCCGGAGCAAGGGTGTTCCCTGGTGGTTGAAGATCACCATAGCTAGGCTAAGGAGGAAAATATCTGCGCTACAGGACCCTCTTGAGCGGAATTTCCTGTGTTGTGCACTGCTGAAAACAGGACAATGGGCATTGGACTGTTCTTCGGAGTTTCCTAGTAGTCGCCAATTCATCCGGCGCTATGTTCAGGACGCGTCCGAAATGATATGCGGCATGAAGAGCTACGTGTCTGAGGGGAAACGCAGTGGTCTTTCAACCCTTCAACAATTTCGCTCCATGCGCAGACTCGTTTGCCGCTCCGTCATCGAGGCGGAAAGAGATGCTCGACTTCCCAAGCAGTGGCTTCCAGCAAAACTCGTCTTGACCTCACCGCCATATCCGGGCGTGCATGTTCTTTATCACCGCTGGCAAATTCACGGACGTGCTGAAACCCCAGCCCCTTATTGGATTACCGGTCTACAAGATGGTTTTGGCGGCGCTTTCTATACGTTGGGAGATCGAAGAGAAAAGGAGAACCGTTCTTATTTTCGAGGCATCCGTATTGCCTTCCAATCTATTCGCAAGCTTGTGCGGCATGATGCCACAATTGTACAGCTCATTTCTTTTTCTAATCCAGATATTCAACTTTCGCGGTACTTGGCCGCCGTGTCCGAGGCAGGATTTTCGGAAGTGAGTCTTCTTGAGTCAAGATGTAGTGCGGGCCGCGCTTGGCGCTCGGTTCCGGGCCGCAAATGGTACGCCCAACTGAAGCCTAGTCACAGTGCGAGAGAAGTGCTCCTAATCCACAAGCCTGCATAGACCTACCTACTAGCGGCGAGCGGTCCTGCAGAAAGGCGACGGATAATCGGTACAATTACCATCGATAGTCCTGATGTTATCTTTTCCACACTGCCAACATCACCTGCCTCGTTCGTCGTCTCGCTTTCCTCGGTTTCGGTTTTTTCCTCTTGGCTGCCATTTGAGAGCCGCGCTCGGCGCTTCTGTTCCTGCATCAAGCCAATTATTGCCAAGGCAAGTCCATACTTGAACCAATATCGGAGAACTTGGTGTTGGTTCCCGTCCGTCTCCCGCTTTAATTCGTTCAACAGGAAAACGTTGTCCATGTTGATGTAAATATCGAATGCTTGATTTTCTGTCGGCACGATCTTCGCCCCGGAGTACTTGTCGAATCCGTGAACATCCCATTGCTCTTTATGCACCTCACGTATCTCAGGCATTGATAGTTGTGCTGCGCCCTTTGGTTTTCGCGGGGTTCCTGGCGGCCTTGGGCCCGGCGGCTTGGCTGGCGGAGCTGGGCATACATCAATATTGAAAGTGCAAACTAGAGGGTCGACTCTGGATTCGTCGGTAACCTCGACGCGCACAAGAACTGTGTCTCCAGCACTCGCGTTTGCCGGAGCCCTGAAGGTCGCTTGAACCCTGCCATTCCACAAAGAAAACCGCTCACAAATCCCTTCTGGCGAAAAAGTAATCTTTCCGGGCGACTCTCCCCGATTGAAGTATGCATTCTCTGCGTCGGTCTCAAATTCAACGCGACAAGACCGATTTGTCGGGCATGACTTCACAAGTCCCTCTTTAGGCTCTCTGTGTATCCGAAAGTAGGTCGGGAATCGCATGCCCACATATGGCTTTTGGGTTTCTTTCGGAGCAAAGGGGTTGCTTATTCTCGTTCCATCGGAAAGTAGAGCGGCCAATGTTGGGTCAGCCTTGACAAGGTTCTGCAATACGCTAATGGGTTCGTCCTCGGTCAATGTACTTTCCAGTTGTTTTTGGCGACGTTGGGCATTTAGGCTCCTTAGCCCGGGATGCTCTTTCAAATGCGTCTCTAGTGCTTCTTCTACAAGCTCGTATTCTTCACAGCTGCGTACCCGATCTCTAGATGCCATAAAGAAATCTTCTTTCACTTGTTGTGACATTCCCGTGCAGTCGATTGTCACCATCAAATCTCGCGCAATGTAGCGAAAACCAAGCCGGCGGCTCACAAAGTCCGCTGACAACTGTGCATGCACTTGACCGTTCACGGTAAAGAGAATTCCATGCGGATTCCGTCGCTTGCCGGTAGACTCTCCTCTGCTTTCGGTAGGCTGATACACAACCACAGTGACAGGCAAATCACCCACGCGATCCACGTGCAATGACCCGTCAGAAGGAAAGCCAACTTCTAGAATTTTCGGATCCTCGGCAATCGTTACGGAACTTCCTGATAGTGTTGTGCTGAAGTAGTGAGCTTTGTAATCGCGTGTCTCAGTAATCCTAAAGGGATGGCTCAAAGTATGGAGATGTTTTTCCAATTCATAACGTGACTCAGTGGTCGCTATGCTGTGAGCACGCCACTTGTAGGAATATAGCTTTATGCACGTACCCCACTCGATCGATTGCTGATACGGTGAGGGAGGCTTACCCGCTTTCGACATCCTGGGAAGCACACTGATAGACTTGGCGCGGAATGATGGAATTCGCCCGTTTGGACAGAGGTACACATAGATCGAGTTTCTTCTCGTACCCGATGGTCTCACTCGTCGAACGAAGGTAAATCCCCATAAGTCCTTCGTATTATCGTTGTCCATGACTGGCAACCCTGGTTGTCGCCGCGACACGATAAGCTGATAATTGTGATCACCACAGAACTGGAAAACACCGGTTCCTCCTGCGTTGAACCTCCCTTGAACAAAAGCTATGCGCATCTTGTTGGACTCGCCCAAAGATAAGAAGGTCTTTGGAAAATTCGCAGGTGTTTGGCCCTCACCTGTGTCTACGACCAGGTAGTTCGGTAGGCTCTTACTTCCAACTGCAACCAGTTGCAAGTTCTCGGCAAGTGCGGTTCTTTCCCTTGCTGTCAAGTTTTCCAAACGGCCTCGCCTTATCTGGAAAAATCTCTCTGCCGCTTCGGCCATTGTTCGAGGAGCGTCTTCTGATTCAGGGTCTATACCAGAGTTCAAACATGCTGCTATTAGCAACGCGTCCACACCATTGATGATCTTTTCCACCAAAGCTCCGGTCGGGTTACTCTGCTGGTTTGCCACTATTCCGAAGTGGTTCTCCTTATCTCCAAGTGGTTGCCAGTTCTCGGGGTCATATTCCAGATAGCCACTCCGATCAAGGATTGTCGTGACCGCCCCTTCTGTCCCTGCGTGAAGCAATTCTTGAAACAGGCTCTGCATGCTCCCCATGCCTATCTCCTACCTTTCATTTCTATTCGTCCAGAAAAGTGTGAGCTTGCTCTCCAAACAGGCAAAATCTTTGTCCGTTGTCACTAGCGTTGCTTTCCGTCGCAGGGCGAGAGCTGCGGCGAAGCAGTCTACATAAGGCAGCTTATACTGAGCTTTTAGGGTGGCCGCTACCACGCTTACCCGGAGGAGTTCCAGGTGCTGAACGTGATGTCGACCGCCGGGGCGTCGATCCTGGGGGTGGGCTACCTGATTCCGTTCGTCTACCTGCTCTGGTCGCTGCGCTACGGCCCGGTGGCGGGCCCCAACCCCTGGGGGGCCAAGGGACTGGAGTGGACCACGCCTTCGCCGCCGCCCACGGATAATTTCCCGGTGACGCCGGTGGTCGAAGAAGAAGCCTACGAATACGCCGCCGAAAAGGAGGTCCGCGGTGTCTAAGAGCTCCACCGCGCTCGCCCACCAGTTCGACGACATGGAGCAGCAGTTCGAGGCCGCCAGCGTGGGCATGTGGGTCTTCCTGGCCACCGAGGTGATGTTCTTCGGGGGGGCTGTTCGCCGGCTACGCCGCCTACCGGTC
>JALLOH010000100.1 GCA_027717655.1 Acidobacteriia bacterium AH_259_A11_L15 | reverse complement strand
TTCCAGCGTCACCGAGTCCCCGCTTTCCACCGTATCGGCGCCGACCTGCGCGACCGTGCGCACCCGGTAAAAGTAGGTCACCCCGAAGCGAAAATCCGCGTCCCGGTACCGCGTGGTGCCCGCGGTGCCCCGCAGCACGAAGGTGCCCCTCTCCCCGCTCTCGCTCCGGTAGATGCGATACCCGGCGATGGCTTCGATCGGCGTCCCGCTGGTCGTCCTCTGCGGCGCCTCCCAGCGCAGCTCCACCGCTTCTTCCGTCACCTCGGTGCCAATCCGGTCAATGGCTCGCGGCGTCGGATAGACGCGCACCACCGCCAGATTGGAGAAGCCCGCGTCCTGCTCCTTCTCGTTCACCGCCTTCACCCCGTAGACCGCCAGCCGGCCCGCCTGCTCCTTGAGCACCTGCGGACTCAGCACGTCCGGGAACACTACGATGTCGTTCCGCAGGAACAGCTCCACCACCTGCTCGGGGAGCTCGTAGGCCACCGTGGCCTGCGCCTCGAACGTCTCCCGCAGCTGCGTCCGGTCGGCCAGAAACGCCCGGTAGACGACCGCGCGCGGCCAACCCTCCCGCCGCGTCCCGTCGGTGTTCTGCTGCTGCAACGTCCAGCGCAACACCACCCGCTCGCCCACCTGCCGCGCCTCCAGCCCCGTGGCCGGCACCGGAATCTTCGCCGTGGGCGGCACCGGCGGCCCCGGCACCCCGCAGGCAACCAAAAAAAGAAGCAAAAGAAACGCAACTGCCGCAAAGGGAAAGGTGGGCTCGGTTCCAACTCGCGGGCCGGCAACGGCATCGTTGGTCAAGGGTCTGTGCAAGGTGGAACGGAGCTAGAGGATGTAGCGGCTCAGATCCTGGTCTTTGGCGATCTCGGCCAGCATCCGGCGAACGTACTCGGCGTCGATGGTGATCTCCTTGCGGTCGAGGTCGGGCGCCTCGAAGGAAATCTCGTCCAGCAGCTTCTCCATCACCGTGAACAGCCGCCGCGCCCCAATGTTCTCCGTCTGCTCGTTCACCAGGCCGGCAAAGCGGGCGATTTCGGCGATGGCCTCGTCGGTGAAATTCAGTTGCAGCCCTTCCGTCTCCAGCAGCGCCGTGTACTGCCGCAGCAGCGCGTTCTTCGGCTCCTTCAGGATGCGGATGAAATCGTCCACGCCCAGCGAGCCCAGCTCCACCCGGATGGGGAAGCGCCCCTGCAGCTCGGGAATCAGGTCCGACGGCTTGGTGACGTGGAACGCCCCGGCGGCGATGAACAGGATGTGGTCTGTCCGCACCATCCCGTGCCGGGTGTTGACCGTGGTCCCTTCGATGATGGGCAGGATGTCCCGCTGCACCCCCTCGCGGCTCACGTCCGGCCCGCGCCCGGCCTCCCGCCCGGCAATCTTGTCGATCTCGTCCACGAAAATGATCCCGGAATTCTCCACCCGGCTCACCGCGGTCCGGCTCACCTGCTCCATGTCGATCAGCCGGCTCTCTTCCTCCTGCACCAGGTAGTCCCACGCCTCGGAGACTTTCATCCGTCGCTTCTTCTTCTGCTGCCCGAACAGTCCCGGGATCATGTCCTTGATGTTGATGTCCATCTCTTCGACGCCCGAGCTGGAGATGATCTCGAAGGCCGGAAAGCTCCGCTCTCGCACCTCCACTTCCACCAGCTTGTCGTCCAGCCGCCCCTCGCGCAATTGCGCCCGCAGCCGCTCCCGGGTCTTCTGGAAGTGCTCCTGGCTGTCCCCGGGTTCGCCCCCGGGGGGCGGGGCCGGCGGCAGCGGCGGCAAGAGCAAGTCCAGCAGCCGCTGTTCCGCGTTCATCTCCGCCCGCTCGGCCACTTCCTCCAGCTTTTCCTCCCGCCCCATCTCGATGGCCACGTCCAGCAGGTCGCGGATCATCGACTCCACGTCCCGCCCCACGTAGCCCACCTCGGTGTACTTCGACGCCTCCACCTTCAGGAAGGGGGCGTTCGCCAGCCGGGCCAGCCGCCGCGCAATCTCGGTCTTCCCCACCCCGGTGGGTCCGATCATCAGGATGTTCTTGGGTAGGACTTCTTCCGCCAGGTCAGGCGCCAGCTTGCGCCGGCGGATGCGGTTGCGCAGCGCGATAGCCACCGCGCGCTTCGCGGCCGTCTGCCCGATGATGTACTTGTCCAGCTCGGCGACGATCTGGCGCGGCGTCAGCTCATAGGGCTGAATCGCCAGCGGCGCCGGCTCCTTTACCGTGCCGGGAAGTTCAATCACCATCTCCTAAGCCCCAAAAACGCTCTCGGCCGCCCGGCGGGCGACCCGAATTTCATTATAGCACGCCGCTAGCAGGCCACCCGGAACCCCGCGCGCTCCACCGCCGCCACCAGTTGCTCCCGGTTCGTCTGCGCCGGGCTGAAGGTTACGCGGGCCACACCGCTGGATACATCCGTGGTCGCAGCCGCCACCCCCTGCACCCGACGCAACGCTTGCGTCACCTGCAAAGCATCCACTTCGGAAGCGAGCCCCTCGATTCGCAGGTCCACACGGTCGAGGACGTTCCGCGCCGGGTGGCCCCGGCCTCCGGAGACAGCCGGCGCCGCCGACCGCTGGTACATCTTCAGGGCGACCATCGTAAGCACCAGAATGACCACCAGGGCCAAGAGGAGCTGGACGAAGCCGAAGCCACGCTGAACTTTCCTCACCGTCTCCTCAAAGCTCTTCGAACACGAATTGGGTATTCGTGAAGACGCAAAGCGAAGAAGCGATCTGCATCGCCTCCTGAGCGATCTCCCGCGCCGGGAGCTTCGAGTGTCGCAGCAGCGCCCGGGCGGCGGCCAGCGCAAAGGGCCCGCCCGTCCCGATGGCGCACAGCCCGTCATCCGGCTCGATGATGTCCCCGTTGCCGCTGAGCAGGAAAATGTGCTTCTGGTCGGCCACCAGCAGCAGCGCGTCCAGGTGCCGCAGCACCCGGTCGGTGCGCCACTCTTTCGCCAGCTCCACCGCCGCCCGGCTCAGGTTGCCGTGGAACTCCTGCAACTTCCCCTCGAAGCGGCTGAAGAGCGACAGCGCGTCGGCCGTCGAGCCCGCGAACCCCGCCAGCACTTTGTCGTCGTACAGCCGCCGGATCTTCCGGGCGCTCTGCTTGATGATGGTGTTCCCCAGGCTCACCTGGCCGTCGCCGGCAAAGACCACCTGCGACTCCCGCCGCACGCAGAGCACGGTCGTCCCGCGCGGCGCTCCAGAAGAGGTACTGGGGTTCTCTACCAATTTCGTCTTGCGAGGCATTCTACCCCCGGGGGCGCCGGCTACTTGACCTTTTCCCAGCGCGCCTCCAACGAAGTCAGAGTAAAAAAGTCGTCCGCCACGCCTGTATTGTATTCCACCTTTTTCAGGTGCACCTCCATGGTTCGCAGCCCGTTCCGCTCCCGCGTATACTGCATGGGCGTGCGAACCCCGCGCACCGTGATGTACTTCCCTAAGGTGTCCACCATCTGAATCCACTCGCCCGTGACCTCATCCCGGAGTCGGTAGCGGAGCCGCATCGGCAAGTAGCTGCGCGCGTCCACCAGCAGGGTGACGCTGGTGTTGTCTTCGTAGACCATCTCCACCACGTGCACCCGCCGGTTGTCCACGAACTCCCGGCCCAGGTAATACAGCTCCAACTCCCCCCGGGGATAGGCGAACCGCAACAGGTAGTCGAGGTCCCGCCGGTTGTTCTCCGAGAACCTCTCGATCAACTCGGGCGCCATCTCCCGGATGCCCTGCCGGTCCAGCTCCCACCCTTGCTCCTGGTTGTTGAGGTACACAATCCTGCCTTTGTTGCCCAACTCGAACCACTCCCGCCCCGGGAACTTCACGTAGTCGATGAACTTCGTCCCCGGATTCGCCAGCTCCCCGCGGTTGAAGCTGTAAATCCGACCGCGCCGGGTAATGTCCCGCACCTGCAGGAAGTTCTCCCCGCCCATCGCCTGAATCGTGCGGTCCAGAATCTCCCCGGCTTTGTCCCCGGGCGCGGGAACGCTCTCTTGCGCGGTGGCCGAAACCGCCAGCCCCAGCGCCGCCACCAGGAAAAAGCGTCTGCCTCGATTCCTCATCGCTCCTCTACCCTACCAGAACCGCGCCTCCGTTTACATTGACGATCTCGCCGGTCATGAACGCTGCCAGCTCCGAGGCCAAGAAAAGAATCGGCCCCGCGATTTCGTCCGCGCGCGCCACCCGCCCCAGTGGGATCTTCGCCTCCACCCAGCGCCGCCCCTTCCGCCGCCGCAGCACCGGCTGCGACATCTCGGTGTCCACCCAGCCCGGGGCCACGCAGTTCACCAAAATGTTGTCCGGGGCCAGCTCCGTCGAAAGCCCCTTGACCAGGCTGATGATGGCTCCCTTGCTGGCCGCGTAGTGGGCGTGGAAGGCCTCCCCGCGCTGCCCCGCTGTGGACGACAGCGCGATGATCCGCCCCCCACCCTGCCGCTTCATCACCGGCACCGCAAAGCGGATGACCGCGTAGACCGATTTCAGGTTCGTCGCCAGCATCCGGTCCCACTCGCGCTTGCTCAGCTTCTCGATCGGGATGTCCTCCGCATTCCAGATGCCTGCGTTCGCCACCAGGATGTCCAGCCGCCCGAACCGGCGCACCGCCGTCCGGATCAACCGCCGCGCTTCGGCCACCCGGCTCAAGTCCGCCCGCAGGGCCAGCGCTTCCCCGCCCCGCTCCCGAGC